>QKCO01000119.1 GCA_003245635.1 Treponema sp. | reverse complement strand
TACCGCGTTTCGACCGACGATCGACGAGTGCGATTTGCTGATCAGCGAATCAAGACCCGCTCCGTCTGCGCCGGATCCGAGCGCTTCCAGAGCGCTCTTCGCGTCCTTGTCGGACCGCTCCGTTTGTTCGGAAATAAGGCTGAAGCGTTCTATGAGCGTCATGGCGGCTTGTTCCGTGTGGTCGACGACGCGTTTAAGAATTTCGTCTATGAATGGGATGCGGAGCTCCATTTCGCGTATCGAGGCGGTCGAAGAGAATACGGCTCCGAGACTGCCGGTTCGGTCGATGGAATCGTCTTCCGGCTCGCGGAAGTCTTTCAGGAAGGACTCCAGGCGATCCAGCGGGTCCGACGCGGTTTCCGCAAATGCGATCGGCGGCCGCGAAGTTCCGCTGGCGGCTACCACGGCCGCGTCTTCCCTCGAGAGAAGGGAGAGGACCGGGATGAGATCGTGCGCAATGCGTTCATAGCGGGAGCAGTCGCTTTTGTTCTGCTTCTCGCATTCGAAGATGGCAGTTTCCGCTTTACCGATCTGCCGCAATGCTGCGTAAAGAAGCGCCGACGAGATAAGGGCCAAAAGAAGCGCCGCATACGAGAAAGCGGGCAGCCGGAAGAGCAGGGAAAGCGCACAGACGATGACTAACCCTGAAAGGGAGAAGAGCACGTAGCGAATAAGTTTTTTAAAACTCGATAATAGCGAGCTGTCGGTCATGACACCAATTTTATCCAAAAACCGATTGCGGTCAATCGATCCGGGCTCGAAACGCTGACGGCTTGGCGGATGCCGCGATCCGCGATAGATTCAAACCGAGGTGCCCAATGAGAAAAGCGTTTTTCTTCGCGTTCTGCTTCCTGGCCGTTGATTTCATGGGTGCGGTACCGCTCGCGGACTTAGTCGGAGCCGACGGGGCGAAATCGCTCATCGCCGGAGAATCCGTAAAGGATATGCGCGTGAAGGTTTCGAGACTTTCATTGGCTCCTTTCACCGAGCAGGGAAAGAAGCTCCAATCGGAGGTAGCGGCTTTCTCTCCCGACGTCTTGGTAGAAGCCCAATATCTCTACCGCACGCCGGAAGCCTCCGCCGGGCGGTCATGGACGGAAGCGGAGCGGCTCGCGGTTTTCAACGTATTGCGTTCCTTGAGTACGCTTTCCGGAATAGAATACTATTCCGCGAGCAGGGGCAGGATGCGAGTGTTCTATGAAAGTTCCGCCGTCGTGTCTGGGCCCGAAGGAAGAGACCGCCTTCCCGATCCTTTCGTTTCCGCCATTCCGGAAACGTCGACGCTCTATGCGCTGCAGAAGGATCTGACGTTCGGAGAGAACCGCTATCGATACGATTACGACGCTACCGGTCGGGGACTCGTATTCACTCAAACGAATTTGACGACAATGAGCTATGGGATCGTGCCGATTCTGGGAAAGGAACGCCTTCGGACGATCGTGCTGATCGATGATGTCGACGAAGGTCTTTTTCTCTACGCCGTTTCAGCCGCTAAGCTTGCCCTGATTCCGGGCCTGGAGGGAAAGATCAAGAACTCGTTTTCCAACCGGGCCGACGCGATATTCAGTTGGTTTTCTCTCCGGATGGATGCATCTCTCGGCGTGAAGCGCTAGAGGCGGAAAAAAAAACCGTTCCGGCCGAAGCCGGAACGGCGCCTTCCCGGTACTGCCCGCTCCTACTGGAGGAGCTGGAGAACTTGCTGGGTCTTCTGGTTCGCCTGAGCGAGCATCGCGTTTCCGGCCTGGCTGAGGATGTTGTTCTTGGTATAGTTGACCATTTCCTTAGCCATATCGGTGTCGCGGATGCGGGATTCGGCGGCCTGCAGATTCTCGGAACCGATGTCGATTCCGCGGATCGCGTGCTCCATCCTGTTCTGGTAGGCGCCGAGGTCAGCCCGCTGCTTGTTGACCTTCTTCAGCGCCTCATCGAGGGTTCCAATGGCACGGTTGGAGCTGTCCGGGTCGGACAGCGAAAGGATCGAGTCGTCACCGACGTTGCGGACCCCGAGGCCCTTGGCGGTCATGGTGCCGACGAAAACGCGCTCGCGCTGATCCATATTGGCTCCGATATGGAACCACATGGAAGCGGTGACGACATTCTCTCCGGTTTCCCGGGCGAAGCGGCCGGTCAGCATGTTCATGCCGTTGAACTGCGCGTGCGATGCGATCCGGTCGATTTCGTCCACGAGCTGGGACACTTCGACCTGAATCTGCATCCGGTCCTCAGCGGTATAGATACCGTTGGAAGACTGTACGGCGAGTTCACGCATGCGCTGGATGATGTCCTGGGACTCCTGCAGATAGCCTTCCGTGGTCTGAATGAACGAAATGCCGTTCGAGGCGTTGGTTGACGCCTGGTTCAGTCCGCGGATCTGGCTTCTCATTTTTTCAGAGACTGCGAGACCCGAAGCATCGTCGCCGGCGCGGTTGATCCGCATGCCGCTCGAGAGCTTCTCCATGTTCTTGTCCAGACTGCTCTGGGTAACGCGGAGATTGCGATCGGCATACATTGCGCTCAGGTTGTGGTTGATGATCATAGGCTACACTCCTTTGGCGTTTCGACGCGCTGCCGTTTCGTTGAACGGTTCAACGCGCCGCGGCATCCTTGCCGCTGCACTACGAAGTAAAAATCCGTGCCGGAACCCTCATCCCCACTACCGGAAGGGAAGAGGAATTCCGGAAGGCCGTCGCGGGACGGAGGCCCGACGGGCACGACTCGTCGGCGGACTTCCAATTTGTATATCGGAAATCCCCGGGAAAGCCTTAGCGGAAAAAAAGAAGATTTCAACGGGAAGAGCGCGGTCCCCGGCAAACCGAGCAGCCGAGCACGTGGACATGGGATCTGCCGGGTTTGTCGAAGATCCGAGCGATGAGATGCGCGTTCGGCGCAAGCCGTTTTCCGCATACGGGACACGAACGTTCTCGGGGAAAATCGAAGGTAAGGCAGTAGGGGCATCCGAAGATATGCATGAGCCGGTCGGGACCGCCGAGAGAGGGGAAGGCTGAAGATTTGACGCGTTCCCCGTTCTGCAGTCTCGCTGCGCAGACGGGACAGGTCCGGGAAGCGCCCGCGATCCCTGTTGCGCGGTCCTTCGGCCTAGAGCCGGCGGAAGAGCGGGGTTTTCCGAAGCCGACGAAAAGCATATATCCTAGCCAAAGCAGGAAGGCTCCTACCGTAGCGAGGAAAAAGAGCTGCAACGCTGAAGCCATGATTGCGATCATAACACAAAATGAAAATACTCCGCGGCTAGCCGAGACGAAATCGGCGGTCTATACTTCATTCGTGGCTAAACTCTTTATCGTCGCGACGCCGATCGGCAATCTGAGCGACATGACCTACCGCGCGGTGGAAACGCTCAAGAATGCGGGAATCGTCGCTTGCGAAGATACCCGCAGGACGCTTCAACTGCTGAACCATTTTGCGATCAAAGCCCGGCTCGTCTCCTGCAGGGCTCAGAACGAGTCTTCCGCCGCGAAGAAAGTCATCGAGGTGCTCGAAGCGGGAGAAGACGCGGCCTATGCGAGCGATGCGGGAACTCCCGGAGTGAGCGATCCCGGCGCGGTCCTGGTGCGCTCCGTCCGGGAAGCGGGATTCGAGGCGGTGCCCATTCCCGGCGCTTCGGCTTTCGCTTCCTTGGTCAGCGTCTCGGGCGGCCTGGACAAGTCCGTGGTGTTCGAGGGCTTTCTTTCCCCGAAGCCCGGACGCCGCCGCTCCCGGCTTTCTGAGCTGCTTTCCATGGAAGCGGGCTTCGTCGTGTACGAATCCCCGTTCCGGGTACTCAAGCTCCTGCAGGATTTGGCCGATCTAGATGGTGAACGGTACGCGTGCGTCGGCCGCGAGATGACCAAGCTCCACGAGGAGTACGTCAGCGGCGCCGTCTCGGAAGTCCTTAGCGTTTTCGCCGAAAGAGAGAAAATCCAAGGCGAATTCGCCGTTTACGTATCTGGAAAGAAAAACGGTAAACTATTAGAATAGGTATGCCGATAGTCTAATAGGCGGAAGGCAGGAAAGTACAATGATGATTGATCGGATAGGATCCATAGAACCGATACAACCCGGAAAGAAAACGGCCAAAGCCGATGCCGTCCGGAATTCGGCCGAACCCGACTCGGTCGCTTTTTCGTCGGAAGCGATGGAGAAGAGCGAGCTTTACCATGCGGTCGAGCTCGTTTCCGGCGCCGACGACGTGCGCATGGATCGCATCGCCGAGCTCAAGCAGAAGATCAACGATCCTTCCTATATAAACGAAAAGCTGATCGCCGATACCGCCGATCGAATCATGAACGCCTTCGGTCTGTAGAAACGCGAATACGCGCTGAACGAGGCGGGACAGTGCGTTCCGCCTTTTTTTATGCGTTCTGCATTTTTCGGGAGTTGCTGCGATGGCCGATATATCCTTCAGGCTCAATCCCAAGATCGTGATAGGGCAGGATACCGTCAACCGGCTTGGACTTTTCTGTGCCGAGTTCGGGGGGAGAGCCCTCGTCGTATCCGAGCAGGTCCTCTATGAGAACAAGGTTATCGATAGGGTAGTCTCTGTGCTCCAGGATGCCGGCGTCGAGGCGATTCTTTTCGACGAGGTGCCCGCCCAGGCGACCGCGGACATAGCCGAGAATGCGGCCGAACTGGCCAGGGGGGCCCGCTGCTCGGTGGTCGTCGGCCTCGGCGGCCTCAAGACGCTCGCCATCGCCCGTACCGTTTCGATCCTGGCCTCCGGCAACGATTACCTGTTCGAGCTCCTCGACGGAGCGGCGCCCAACGGTCCGAAGCTCCCCTTCATAGCCGTTCCGACCACCGGTCGGGATCCCTTCCTGTTCTCCGAGCGCTACATCGCGGTTGATCCGCGCGACCGCAGCGTGAAGCTGATCAAGGGCGGTACCGACCTCTGCGCCGCCGCGGTCATGGATCCCGGACTCTCCGAGTCCCTCTCCGGCAAATTCGCGGCGACCACCGCGTTCGACGGCTTCTGCTCCGCGTTCGAGGCCTACTGCTCGTCCAAGTCTAATTTTCTGTCGGACGCTCTGCTCGAGCGCGCGATGGAGCTGTACGTGAAGATCATGGATTCTTTCGCGGACAACCGCCCGTTCGACGCGCTGGGCATTTCGACGCAGGCGGGATTCCTGACGTCTCTCGGCGTTTCGGCGAGCGCTCCGGGCATCGGGACAGCGCTTTCGTTCGCCTTGAACGGCCGCTTCCCCGTCGCCAAGTCGTGGTGCTCCACGGTGCTGCTGCCCTACGTGATGGAATTCGCCGCCAAGGCGCGGGTCGAGCGCTTGGCCCGCGTCGCTTCGCTCATGGGCGAGGCGGTCGACGGTGTTGGCGCGAGCGCCTCGGCCGCAATCGCCGTAGACGGAATCCGCCGGCGCATGGGGCTCTTGAAGGTTCCTGCGCGCCTCAAGGATTTCGGGCTTGCGCTCGATAAGCTCGTGCCGGTGGCGGAATGCGCGAAGGACCTCGAATTCACCGCGTTCTCGCCGCGGGCCGTCTCGTCCGAAGACGCGTACGATCTGCTGAAGCAAGCGTACTGAACCGTGATCCCCGTCCATAAGCTCGCGAAGCTTCCTCGTCACCAGCGGCTGCGCAAGATAGCGAAATTCCTGGAAGCCGAGGATAGGCGGCTCGCCGGCGAGTCCGCCTTCGAGACTTTTTCGGCCCGCGACGGCTTCATCGCCGCAATCGCGGGACTCCTGGCCGACGACGCGGAATTCGGGGACGCCGAGCGCGCTGCCGTGCGGGAATCCGCCGGAGAGCTCGTCGAGCGCTTCAGCCTGGGCCGGCCTTTCGAGCGCCGCTCGGTGAATACGCTGCGCCACATCGTAGCGGCGGCTGTCGGAACGCAGATCGCCGATTGGGATCTGGTGGACGGAACGGGTTCTCTCGCGGCGGACAAACGAGCGACGCTTCGCGGCGTTCGCGTTTTCCTCGAGGATATACGATCGCCTTTCAACGTCGGCTCCATTTTCAGAGCCGCCGAATCGTTCGGCGTAGAGAAAGCGTACCTGTCTCCGCTGTGCGCTTCGCCGGATCATCCGCGCGCAGCTCGGAGCGCGATGGGCTGCGATAAGATCGTAGCATGGGAACGCGCTGAGCTTGAAACCTTGGAAGGGCCCTTTTTCGCTCTGGAAACGGGAGGAACGCCGATGGACGAGTTCGATTTTCCCGAGAGCGGCATTCTGATCGTCGGGTCCGAAGAGTTGGGCGTCCACCCGAAAACCTTGGCGCTTGCGGAAAAGTCGCTCGGACGGGTAAGCATCCCCACGATAGGCGTGAAGGGTTCGCTCAACGTATCCGTCGCCTTCGGGATCGCGATGCGCGAGTGGTGCTCCCGTCTTACTGCTTTCGCTTGCTCTCCATGACGAAGCCCTGGGAAAAGCGCTGAAGCAGCGTCTCGACCTGCTTGACGGATGATATGCCGAACCCCGCCAATATCTTCGGCTCGATCTGGTCGAAGCCGACGTTTCCCGCTTCGTATTCGCAGAACATGTTCGCCAGGTAGACCGTATCGACGACATCTTTGAATTCGTCCGCCGCGACGAGCGGATCGTGGTGGAGCCGTATCGAGGCGATGAGCGATTCGGGGAAATTCCATTTCTCGGCGATCATCGCGCCGATTTCCGCATGGTTCATGCCCGCGGAAAGGTCCTCGAAGGTCGATCCGGGGATAGCCTTATCCGCGCAGAAGGACTGGATCTTACCGAGCAGGTCGGGGTGCACATTGGAGAAGATGATCTTTCCCATGTCGTGGAGGATGCCGCCGACGTACACGTCATCCATGAGATTGCGGTCTTTCTTGAAGTTCTTGGCGAGATTGTAGGCGTAGAACGCGGTGCGGTATGAATGCTCCCACAGGCTTTTCTTTTCGGTCGTGGAGTCGTCGCCGAGGATTTTCTGGGTCCCGTAGGAATAGAGCAGATTCTTTATGCCGCGTATGCCGACGAGCTTGACGGCTTCCGAAATGCTGTCGACCTTTTTCGGCATCATGAACTGAGCCGAATTGACGAATTTAAGCAGATCGGCGGTCAGCGCGGGATCCATCGATATCTGCCGGGCTATGTCCGTTATTTCGGATTTCGGATTGGCGATCAGCTTCTGTATGGTGACGATGTTTTCGGGGAATTGGGGAAGCGCGATGATTTGATTGACGATCTCCTTAGCCAATTCGTGGAGATTCTCGATGCGCGTCTGCGCGACGGGAATGGTGATGCGTGCGATCGTCTCGATATCGTTGCTGACGATGTCGAAGCAGTCTTCGTCCAAGCCGACCTTCTTGAGCATGAGCACGAGGATCACCAGGCCGAGCCCGGCGCCTTCGGAGTCGTCGAGCACTTGGGTGAGGGCTTCCTCGAGGGAATTGTACTGCCGCGATCGGGCAAGCTTGTCGTGGATGCGGATGAGTTCCGTGCGGGTGACCGCGACATTGTTGCGGATCTCGAGGATTATGGTCGGCCCCTTCGCCTGGAAAATCAGCTTGATGTAGAGCCCTTTTTCTTTCTGCATCTGAAGGTAGTGGCCGATGTTCTCCAGCGTGTCCTTCTTGAAGCTCTCCATGCCGGCGTTGTATTCATCGGGGTTTTCAAGATCCAGCCCACGCTCCAAGAAGTAGACGCGTTTCGTATTCGCTTTTTTCGCGTTGACGGCGAGTTCGCGAACGCAATAGACCATGTAGTCTTTGAGCTTTTCCTGCTTGACTTCTTTCAGGAAGACTTCGAGTACCTGCTCCACGTACACTTCGATTTCGTGCGGCAAGGTGTAGGTAGTAATGGTCAACGGAATACCCGATTGCGTAGCCTTTCGGATCTTATTCTCGTCGACCGTAAGTTCGTGCGGAGCGGCCATCCTGTCTTTCCTCTTTTAGCCAATTTCTGAACCAGCAAAGTATAGCATTCCGTATATTCACTCCGCAAGCACAAGCTCGCGATACGGAAAATACTTGCTGCCGATCTAGGTTTCGTAGCTCTTGATTACCTCCGCCATCCGCTTGAGCTCCATCGAAACGAGCCCGTTCACGGTTCCGCCGGGAAAGCTCCCGTCTTTCCCCTCGCGGCCGGCCGGCGTTTCTGTAAGGATTTCGAGCGCCTGGTCGATATCGTCGATTGCGTAGATGTGGAATCGGCCGGCTCGGACCGCTTCTTCGACTTCGTCCGACAGGATCAGGTTGACCGCGTTGCGCCGCGGGATGACGACGCCTTGGGTGCCGGTGAGACCGAGCTTCGCGCATACGGAGAAGAAGCCTTCGATCTTTTCGCTGATCCCTCCGACGGGCTGCACCGAGCCGAGCTGATTGACGCTGCCGGTGATCGCGAGATCCTGCCGCAACGGCAATCCTGAGAGCGCAGAGAGTATGGTGCACAGTTGCGCGGCCGTTGCGGAGTCGCCGTCGATTTCGGTGTAGGATTGCTCGAAGCAGAGACTGGCCGTGATGGACAGCGGGAATTTCCGCGCGTACCGGCTCCTGAGATAGCCGGAGAGTATGAGCACGGCCTTGTCGAATATTTCACCCGAAAGCCCCGACTCGCCTTCGATGTTGATGACGCCTCCGTCGCCGGGGGCAACTCGCGCGGAAACGACGACGGGGCAGCCGAAGGCATAGTAGCCCCGGTCGTGGACTGCCAGTCCGTTCACTTTGCCGACTTCCATCCCTTTCAGTTCGACCAGTATTTCCCCCGAGAGAACCATCGATTCGAACTTTTCCTCGGGCAGCTGGTGAAGGTATTCCCGCATCTCGACGGCGCGGCGTATGGCCGCCGCGTCGAGCCGGTCCTTGCCTTCGCGTGAGGCCCACCAGTCAGCCTCGCGGATCAGGTCGGCGATCTGCGAGAAGCGCGTGCTCATGCGCGTGCGGTTTTCCGCGAGGCGCACGCTCCGTTCGAGGGCGGCCGCGATGCCGTCCTTGGTCAGCGGTCTGAGCTTTTCCTCGTCGACGATCTTTCGTAGGAATGCGGCGTATTTGGCTTCGCTTTCACGGTTCCGCTCCATGGTGGAGTCGAATTCCGCGCAGACCTTGAACAGCTTCTGGAAATCGGGGTCGGATTGGAACAGGAGATCATAGCTCATTTCTCCGCCGATCATTACTACCTTGAGCGAGACGTCGATCGGTTCGGGCTTCATCACGATCGGCTGGGAAAGCAGCCCCGGCGGGTTGTGGATCTCCACGATGCCGGTCTGAAGCACCCGCTTGAGGTAGGGCCACGAATCCTCGTCCGCAAGGATATCTTCCGCGCGGAGGACGAGGACGCCTCCGGATGCCTTCACGATCGATCCGGCGCGGATGCGAAGGTAGCCCGAACGGCCGTCGTCGCCGAGTTCAGGATCGAGATCGATCGATCCGACCAGATTCGCCAAGGTCGGACGGTTTTCGAAGATGACGGGCGGGGTAGTGTCCAGTCCGCGCTCCGAGATGACGTTGACGCCGTAGCGCGCGAGCTGGGGCGCACGTTTGCGGCGCGATGTTCGCTCTTCTTCCGCGCGCGCCTTGTCGAAATAGAAGAGATGGGCGGTGATATCGCTCTTGAGCGTTTCGAGCCATTGGGCGGTTTTCGATTCGGGGAATTTCGTTTTGAGCAGCTCGATCTGCGCCTCGATGACCGGAGCGACCATATTCCTGCGCAGTTCCTTTACGCGGCGGTCGGTTTCGGAACGGGATTTCTTCAGGCTCTGGAAAACCGACTTCATGCGGTCCATGAGGCCGTAGTAGCGCTCTCGCAGCGCGCTCCACTCGCTTTCCTGCAGTTCGCCCGTTCCGACCATCGGCTGCAGCTCGTCGAAGCTGATCGGCTTGCCGTCCCTGATGGGGGCTAGGTCGGTGGATTGGTCGTCACCCTCTCCCTGCTGGATGATCTGGAATCCTGCGTTGGCGACCTCGGCCTCGAAATCGGAGAGCGTCTTGTTTTCCGCGTGCTCGAAGTCGGCGATCAGCGTGTCGCGCTTCTTCTTGAACGTGTCGCTTTCGGAATGGATGGCGACGATACGCTTGGTGTCCTCGATCAGGTCGTGGATCTCGCGTTTGAAATCGGCGGCACCTCCCGATGCAAAACTCAGGCAGCGCGGCTCGAGCGGCTTGGCGAAGTCGAAGACGAAAGCTTTGTCTTGTTGTATGGTTTGGCTTGGGTTATAGTCGGATAGGGCTTTCATCAGGGCGGTTCTTCTACCCGTTCCCGGCAGGCCCATGATAAAAATATTGTAGCCCTTCGACTGTATGCCGAGTCCGAGGGATAGGGCGGTTATGGCGCGCGATTGTCCGATTACGGCGACCGCGTCGGATTCTTCGGCATCCGAGATGTCGGGCAGCTTGAAGACGATCTCTTCGGCGGAAAGCTCATGGGGCGACGACGGCATGCAAGGCTCCTTGGTTTTAGTATCAGTTCATCGGATCGGCCAAGTCAAGGACGATCATCGATCGGGAGGAAGCGAAGATGATTTCAGCGGAAGACGTGAACGGGATTGTCCTCTATAAAGACCAAGACCACAGCTTCATTTGGCTCGGCGCCGATCCCGAAGCGGGCTCCGGGGTCGTCCAGACGAACCAATATCTTATCATAGACCACGGGCGCGGCATTCTCTTGGATCCGGGCGGAATCCACCTGTTCGCCCGGGTGGTGGCCACCGCGAGCCGCTACATCTCGATCGACCGCATCGATTCCATCTTCTTCTCGCACCAGGATCCCGACGTCTCCTCCGGCATCGCGCTGTGGCTCGGCATTACGAGGGCGAAGATATATGTCAGCTCCCTCTGGCTGCGCTTCCTGCCGCACTTCGGCATCGTCGACCAATCGCGCGTCGTCGGTATAGAAGATTTCGGTCCGAGCCTCAAGCTGCAGTCAGGCGGCGCGCTGCGCTTCATCCCCGCGCATTTCCTGCATTCGACCGGCAATTTCACCGCGTTCGATGAACGTTCCGGCATCCTCTTCACCGGCGATATCGGCGCCGCGATTTTCCCCCCGGGAAAGGAAACCGTTTTCGTCGGCGATTTCGACGCGCACCTGCCGCTCATCGAAGGTTTCCATAAACGATATATGGCTTCCGGCAAGGCGGCTGCGAAATGGGTCCGCATGGTTTCGGCGCTCTCTCCCAAGATGCTCGCGCCGCAGCACGGCGCCGTGTACAAGGACGCGTCGGCGTCCCGCTTCCTCGACTGGTTCTCCAAACTCGAGTGCGGTATCGATCTCATCGATACCATCTACAAGGTGTGAGCGCGATGGCCGAAGAACAGGATTTCCACGAGAACTACGCGCTGGCTATCCGCCGCTTCGTTAAGGGCTACAACAAGAGCGTGGTCATCAACGCGGTGACGAACCGGTCGCTGGACATCATCGCGAACAACCTCACGGGCATCGGGTCGAATTTGTCTTCGATCGTGGCGGCTTTCGAGGAGATTCGCGCGACGAGCGCCACGACGTCTGGAAACGCCGACCGCATCGATCAGATGATGGACGGCATACTCACCAAGAACTCGCAGACCGGCGACGGCATCAACGAGCGCGTTTCAGACGTCGACAAGGCGGCGGAGAGCGCGAACCGGCTGGCGGCTATGTTCGCCGATCTCGCGGAGAAGGCGAAGCGGATCGATTCGGTCACCGGCGAGATCCAGGACGTCTCCGACCGGACGAACATCCTGGCCATCAACGCGTCGATCGAGGCTGCCCGGGCGGGTACTGTCGGCAAGGGGTTCCGCATCATCGCGAACGAGGTCCGCACGCTCGCCGGCCAGACCGGAGAATTTGCGAAGACGATCGAAGCGACGATAGTCGACTTCCGTTCGGTCGTCGGGGATATCACCAAGGAACTGACCGGGTTCACCTCGATGCTCGCCACCTTCCGCGAATCGTTCAGGAACATTCTCGCCGGCTTCCAGGACAACGCCCGGTCGGTGGACGAGACGGGACAGTTCCTGAATCAGATTTCCGGCTCGATCCGGGAAGAGACCACGGCGCTGACCGAGGGGCTCGAGTCGCTCGAATCCATTTCGACCTCCCTCAAGGATACGCAGGTGGTTTTCGACGCTCTCATGAAGACGCACGTGAGCTTGGACCAGATACTCGACAAAGAAGGATCGCGCTGAGCGTGAGCGATCTTAGGATACTCGAGGGGATCATATCGGTTCTCCTGTTCCTCTATATCGTCAGGCCGTTCGTGAGGCGGTTCCGCGGCATCGACGGCTTGAGCGTGCTCCCGGCCGTTTCGCTGGCTCTCGCCGCAGGGCTTTTCGCCGCCTACGGCTTTCGGCCCGAGGCGCTCCCTTTGGCTTTTTTCGCGCTGGTCGTTTTCTTCGGGAGCGTCCCGCGCATGTTCGACATCGCGCGGAAATTGCGCACCGACGACTACGGCGAGCGGAATCCCGCCGTCGCGGTCATCGGCGCCACGGCGCTCTTCCTTTGCGCGGCGTTCGCCGTGGCCTTCGCTCCGGTAGGACTGGATCTGCCTTCGCCCGGGTCGGTCAGCCGCTTCACCGCGAGAGATTCCTCTCGCGGCGTCGAAGTTTCGTTCATCCTCGAGTCGCCGGCAGGCGCTGAGCCGCGGCCCCTGGTCGTCTACGTTCCGCCGGTTCTCGGCTCGGCCGGGATGACCGTCGGGCTTCGCTCAGAGCTGGTCGCCAGAGGCTTCGTCGTGCTCAGCTGCTATCGGGTTGGGCTCGATTTGCCCGCGGAAGACGAGCGCGGCAAGGTCCGGCTCCCGAGCGCGGAACATGCTCGCGACGTTCTGTCTGCGGTCCTGTGGGGGCGGAGCTTCGCTTTCGCGGCCGAAGCGGGCGTCCGCATCGAGCTCGAGCGCGAAGCAGATCTCGAATTCGCCCTCGGCTTCATCCGCGGCGCGGCCTCATCGGGCGATCCGCGCTTCGCTTCGGTCGACGTCGGGAATGCGACCATCGTCGGGTACGGCGCAGGCGGGGCCGCGGCCCTGCTGTACGCGGCTGCCCGGCCGGACGAAGCCGTCCGGGCTGTTGTCGCGATAGAATCGCCGGTATTTTCTGCTCTGGCGTTCGAGCCGGAGCGCCCGCGGCCCTCGGCCGCGTCAGCCGAGTCCTCTTTCGCCGACCGCGCGATAGCCTTCGCGTCATCCGCGGCCGCGAGCCTGAAGATCCGCCGCGTGCTCGGACCCGCGCGCGAGGTTCCCTCGATTGCGGGAGTGCCTAGCGTGCTGGTGGTTTCCGATAGTATTCGCTCGATGAAGGCGCGGGATTCGCGCTACGCGACCGAAGTTCGCATTTTCCGGAACGCGCGCGCCGGAAGCCGTCTGGTTTCTTACATCGGCGCCGGGCCGTTCCATTTTTCCGATGTGCCCTGGGCTTATCCGGCGTACGCCTTTTTCGCGCGCGGGCGCGGCCGCCCGGCGGCCGGCGCCGCATACTACGTCGAGCGTGCGGCGGATCTCTGCCGGTCCCTTTCCGTCGACGGCATCGAGAACCTCGCCGCCGGCCCGGACGCGCTCATAGAAAAAAACGATTGATGCGGATATACTCGAATTAATGACCGCCCGCGATTTGGATCGGTATTTCAGGACATTCCTCGAGATCGATGCGTTCGCATCCTGCGATTCATCGCTGAACGGCTTGCAGGCCGAGAACGACGGGGAAATCGGCAAAGTCGCGTTCGCGGTCGACGCCTGCCTGGAGACCTTCGAACGGGCCGTCGCCTGCGGGGCGAATTTCCTATTCGTGCACCACGGCCTGTTTTGGGGCAAACCCATCGCCTTTACCGGTGTTCACCGGCGGCGCGTCGAATTCCTGCTCGGCCACGGCTTGGCGTTGTATGCTGCGCATCTGCCGCTCGATCAGCATCCGCAGCTCGGGAACAATGCCGCGCTGGCCGAAATGCTCGGGATAGCCGAGCCGAAGCCGTTCGGCGAATACCATGGCAAGATGATCGGATGGATGGGGGCTCTCGCCGAGCCGCTAACGATCGAGCAGGCCGCGAAGCGCATCGAATTTCTAGGCAGGCCCGCGCCGACGGTGCTTCCGTTCGGCACGCGGGAAAACAAGACCTGCGCCGTCGTTTCTGGCGGCGCGGCCTATGAGGCGCTGCAGGCCATTGAGGCGGGGGTGGATCTGTACGTTTCCGGGGAAGCGAACCACGGGATGTACCACCACGCGCTCGAAGGCAAGCTGAACATGATCGCCGGAGGCCATTATTCCACGGAAGTGTGGGGCGTTCGCCGCGTAATGGCGAAGCTGGCGGCCGATACCGGCATAGAAACGGAATTCATCGACGCGCCTACGGGCTTGTGATCGATCTTGGGAGAAAACATGGAAAACAAGACGAAGCGGGGAAAACTGATCCCCTTCGTATTGATGTTCGCCGTCATCCTCGCCGACCAGCTTACCAAGGCGTTCATCGTAGCTCGCTATCCGGGGAACGGCGTCTTCATCTCCGATGTGTTCGGCAACGATCTCCTGTGGATCATCCACGTCCGCAATAAGGCGATCGCGTTCAGCATCGGCTACGGATTGCCGGACGCCGCCCGGTCGATCCTCTTCATCCTGGTGCCGTTCGCGGTGCTGATCGGCTTGATCGTATATTACTTCAAGACGAACGAATTCAGCGTTCTGCAGCGCTGGGCTGTTTGCGGCATCCTCGGAGGCGGTTTCGGCAACCTGATCGACCGGATGTTCCGCCCGGACGGAGTGGTTGACTTCATCAGCGTCAAGTTCTTCGGATTGTTCGGCATGTCGCGCTGGCCCACCTTCAACGTAGCGGACTCGAGCGTCGTCGTCTGCGGCATAATCCTTTTCGCGAGCGTCATGTTCGCGTCCGGCGTGCACCGAAAAGTGAAACAGGCGTGAATAAAAAAGCGAATGCCGCGCTTTTCCTGTTCGGCGCGACGGTCTTCAACATCGTCGTCACCGTCTCTTCGTTCCTTCTGTTGATTTTCGCCTACGGCCGCCTTTTAGCGCCCATCCTTCCTGCGGGCTCGGCGGCCTGGGGGCTGCCGGTCGTTTTCGTCGCGGCGATCGCGTTCTCCTTCGGGGCATATCGATTCGCCCTTCGGGTCCTGATGAAGCGGGTGAATGTCGAGGCGCTCTTCGGACCGCTCAATATCCGTCGGAAAGGGTCCGATTGACGTCTCGCTGGTAGAGCTCCTGGTAAACGTAGCTCCGCGTTTTCAGCTTTTCCTTGATGGGCTGCGAGAAGGGGATGTACCGCCAAAAGATTCCGCGGACTTCCTTTTCCAGCTTCTGCGTCGCTTCGCTTTCCTTGGTCATCCAGATCACGTAGTCCTGGATGAAGAATTCCTTGACGTCGCCCTTCAGCTTCTTGGAAACGAACCACTGGTAGTAGTTTCCCGTCAGTCCTTCTTCCATCCAATAGTAGGAAGCTTTTTCCTTTGCCACCTGCCAACGCAGGTCGGCGGTCGCCATGAGAAGGGCCATCGCTAGGCTTTTCGGATACATCGGGATGGCGATGCGTCCGCGGCTGGTCGCGCGGTTGTAGCGATCGAACGGTTCCCAGCAGATGCCCATGTCCCCGTAGCTAGGGATCAGGACGACGTAGGGAACGATGCGGTTGAGCTTGTTCTTATAGGAACGGCAGAAGGCTTCCGCGTCGATGCTTTCTATCCAGGCCAGCTGAGCGATGACGTTCTCGCGGGTGGCGATCTCGTTGGGGGAGCAACGGAAATATTCGCGCGTGATGATCGGAAAGTGGTTTCCCTGTCGTCCGATGGTGAGCTTGGTCATCTGCTTGACGGTTTCGAGCTCAGTGTCGATCGCCTGCACGTCCACTGCTACGTTTCCGCCGGTTTCGTTGACTTTGCCTTCCAGGACCCCCACATCGGCATTGGCCTGATCGAACTCTTCAAGGAGCTTGGCCAGTTCCCGATCGGTGCGGACCATGTTCTTCATGAGATCCTGCAGCTCGTTGAAGGCACGCTTCTGCGGTTCGGTGTAAACGGAAAGCAGGTCCGGAAAATCGGCGAGCGGAGCATGCTCGGTGAGGTATTTGGCTTTTTCCGTGAGGGCGGCTTCGTACGCGCTGCGCTCGTCGCATTTGGCCTTAAGGAGATTTCGGGCGCCTTCCCGCTTGCCCACGGCTTTGTCGAGCAGCTGCTTGATTCTGCTCGTCTCGTTGTTCTTGGCGACGCGGACCTCGTCGGTCATCGAGTTCTTGATGGTACCGCTTCCTACCGCCTTGAACCATTCGTCCAGGTAGAAGACGGGCTGCTTGAGTTCGTTCTCCACGACGACCTTTCCGAGCAGCTCGCGGTCTTCGGCGCTGATGAGCGTCGGATGCAGGATGCCGAAACGGAGCATGAAGCGTTTCGGGTCGGGGAGCTTGCCGGGCGTCCTCCGCGCCACGGAGGCGAGAAAATCCCAATAGGCGACGATGAACTGCTGCCGGAATACGCTCCGGTCTTTAGGGTCTTTGGCGTTGACGTATTTCTGGAGGATTCCATGCACTCGTTGGGCGGGATCGCCTTCTCCGGAAAGCGCTTTCTTGTAGTAGTCGGGATCGTTGAAGCTGGGATTCGCTTTCGATTCGTATTTTTTTTGGATTTCGGGGAAGCCGTCCGCGCTGAGGTCGACTTCCGGAGCGTCTACGGCTTCAAGATCGGCCTCTTCGCCGAAGAGCGATCCGTAGTCAGGATTTGCAGCGGGCGTCGACCCCGGAAACGACTTCGGCGCCGTTTCGGCGCCGAGCAACGCGGCGATTTCGGGATCGATATCGCCTTGGAACATATTGTCTTGGCTCATTTGTTCATGGCTTTAAAAAGTATCTGGAGGTGAGGGGAATTGAACCCCTGACCTTTTGAATGCCATTCAAACGCTCTAGCCAACTGAGCTACACCCCCAGAAGGTGACTGGACTATAGCCGAATGCGGGATTCGTGTCAAGCGAATCGGCGCAGGCCCCCAAGAACTTTATTCCTACGTCCAGTATACACTAAATCGACCGCCGGTCTACGGCGGAGAAACAAAAACGCGTTTCTCCGCCGTAGCGCTACGGTCTGATCGATCTGCTTTCCCGACCGGAGCGGTAAATGGCTTGAAAAAGCGCGACCGCTTTCCTTCCTTCAGCTCCGTCGACCGCCGGTGCGCGGTCTTCCCGAATAGCTTCCGCGAAGTCGGCGAACTGGAGCCCGTGGAAGTAGTTGGTGGCGTCGATGGACTTGAAGAACGCCTCGTCCTCCTTCTTCCAGGTACCCAGGAGTTGCTCCTCTCCCGGGATTGTCCAGATATCGTTGAAGGGCGGTTCGGCGACGCCGCTGCGTCCGGCGATGAACATGGCGCCGCCGTCGGTCTGCACGCCCGTCGAAGCTCCGTTGCGGCCGTGCACGTGTATCTTCGCGTAGATGCCCGGTTTCTGGGAATTGCTCACCAGGATCGATCCGAGCGCCCCGCTTTCGAATTTGACCGAAGCGACGGCGCTGTCCTCGACTTCGATGTAGGGGTGGTTGAGGTTGCCCCAGTATCCAGAGACTTCGGCGATGGGGCCCATGAGCCACTGGAAGATGTCCAGCTGATGCACGGCTTGATTGACGAGGACGCCGCCGCCTTCCGCTTCCCATTTGCCGCGCCAGGGATCGGACCGGTAGTATTCCTCGTCGCGCCAGCCGAGGATTGTGACCTGTCCGAGCGCGGGCTGGCCGATCTTGCCCGAGTCTATCGCGTCGCGGATGCGGCGGACGGACGGGTATAGGCGCCGCTGGCTGATGACGGCGAGCTTCCTGCCCGCTTTTGACGCGGCCGAGATCATGGCGTCGCAGTCTTCCGTGGTGATCGCCATCGGCTTTTCGACGATGGCGTGCGCGCCGGCTTCGAGCGCCGCGATGGTCTGTTCCTTATGCTGCGGGTGCGGCGATGCGACTATGACCGCGTCGATGCGCGCGTCGCGCACCATTTCGGCTATGTCCCCGTAGGCTTTCAGGCCGAAGTCGGCGGCGAAGGCTTCGCGCTTCTCCTTGCTGCGGCCCCAGACGGCGACCAGCTCGCAGCCGTCCAGGAGCTTGAAGGCCTGCGCTTGGAGCCGGGCCATCTTTCCGTAGGTGAGCAGAGCGAATCGGATCTTCTCCTTCATCGCGCGCTCCTAGGGTTCCAAGACCACTTTGAGCAGACCCGGCTCCCTATCGTAGAGGCGCTTCATCCAGGAAGGGCCTTCGGCGAGGGGAACGACTGCGCTCACCAGGGACTTCACGTCTACCTTGCCGCTTTCCATGAGGGCGAGCGCCAGAGGATATTCGCTTTCTATGGCGTTGGACCCGGTGATCTGGATTTGGCGCGCGATGATCTTTTGGAGGGGCATCTCCACCTTGGCGGAAACGTTGCCGATGAGCACGAGCCGTCCGCCCTTGCGCAGGCTGTCGATGGCGGTCGCTATGGGCGCGCTGGCGCCGACCGCCTCGAAGGCGAGGTCCACGCCGCGTCCGGTCACCGCGCGGACTTTTTCCGCCGCGTCCGGGCCCGCTTTCACGACGACATCCGCGCCGTACTTCTTGGCGGCCGCGAGGCGGCCCTCGTCCATGTCCACCGCGACGATGGTGCCTGAGCAGTTGGCCCGGAGCGCCTGGATGAGCAGGAGGCCGATGAGCCCCGCGCCGATGACGGCGATTGATTCACCGAGGTCGGGCTTCCCGAGCCGGGCGGCGTGGCAGCCGACGGCGAGCGGTTCGGTCATGGCCGCGGAGACGAAGTCGAGCTTGGCCGGGATTGGGTAGAGGATGCGCTCGGGTACGACGACGTATTCGGCGAAGGCTCCGTCGCGGCGGTATTCGTCGCAGGAAACGCCGAGCACGCGGCGGTTGTCGCAGAGGTTTGGAGTACCCTTGCGGCAGAAATGGCATTCGCCGCAGTATATGGTGGAGTCGAAAGTGACCCGGTCGCCTATCTTGTAGTCCCTGACGGACTTTCCGACCTTTTCGATGACGCCGGCCGCTTCGTGGCCCATGATGATCGGCGGGATCCGGCGTCCGGTCGAGCCGTCCATGCCGTGCACGTCGCTGCCGCAGATGGAGACGGCCTTCACGCGCACGAGCACCGAGCGGTCGTCGTCGAGTACGGGATCGGGAACTTCGCGGTGGACGATTTCCATCGCTTTTTCAAGTACGAGGGCTTTCACGGTTTTCTCCTCATAGCGAGATGAATTCGGGAAACTGGTAATATGATATCATGAGTTTCCGATCGGGGGTACGTTGTCCGATAAAATCGTTGAAGCGCCGCACGCGCTCAGGCGCGGCATCCTGCCCGACCAGTTCACCAGATCCCTCTACGCCTGCGCTCCCTACCGCGGCTGCGGGCACGGATGCCGCTATTGCGACGGGCGGGCGGAAAAATACTACGTCGAAGGCGATTTCGAACGCGACGTGGAAGTGCGGGACAATCTCCCCGATCTGCTGGCAGGCGAACTTCCCCGACTGCGCGACCGAGGCATGATTTCCTTCGGGTCGGGAGTTACGGACGCGTACCAGCCGCTCGAGAAACGGTACCGGGTCACCGAACGCTGCCTGGGGCCGCTCGAGGAGCGCGGCTGGCCGGTGATGGCCATCACCAAGTCGGCGCTCGTCCGGAGGGACCTGGAAGCGTGGAAGCGGATCGACGGCCGCGGTGGCTTCCATCTGGCAATGACGGTGACCGGGACCGACGAGGAGCATCGGCGCCGCTTCGAGCCGGGCGCTTCGACCTACGCTGAGCGACTCGAGACGCTCTCCGCCTTCGCGGCTGCCGGCATTTCGACCGGCGCGCTCGCGATGCCGCTGCTGCCGTTCATCAACGACGATGCGGCGTCGATTAGCGCGCTGTTCGGCGCGCTGAAGGAGACCGGGGTGCGCTACATCATGCCCGGCGGCATGACCCTCCGTCCCGGCCGGCAGAAGGATCTCTACCTGGAAACCGTCGGCGCCTTCCGCGCGGAGTTGCTTTCGGAGTACCTGCTCGCCTATGCCGAAAACCGTCCTTCCGGAGCGCCGACCCGCGCCGCGAGCGCCGCGCTGCGCCGCCGCTGCTCGGCCGAGCTGCGGAAGACCGGTCTGCCCTGGACGATGCCGCACGCGCTTTACGCGAAGCTGCTGCCTCCCCACGACGCGTTCCGCGTGCTTCTGCGCGACATGGCGGTATTGTATTCCGAGCGCGGGGTCTCCGTCGCGCCGTTGAACGCCGCCGCCGACCGCTACGATGAATGGCTCAAGGCAGTCCGCGGCGAGTTCCGCCGCCGCAGGAGCCTGCCGGAGGATTGGCTGCGCGACCGCTACATGAACGCGGTCGAATTGGAGGAGCTGGATTCGGTCCTGGATAATGCGAAGCTCGCGGCCTTCGCGAAGGAGATAGCGTTGAAGGGGCGGGTCTTCGATTACCTGTCGCTCGCGCTGGCAGAGGCCTGAAGCGCGGCGCGGATGAACGCGGCGACGCGGCCGGCGTACGCCTCGCCGGCGGTTTGGTAGGATTGCGCGTGGCCTGCTTCGGGGACGACGAACAGCTCCTTGGGGCCGGCTGCCGCTTCGAAAAGCTCGTCTGCCATGCGGGGCGGTACGAAATCGTCAGCGCCGCCGTGGATGAACAGGATGGGCAGTCTGGTCCGCGCGACAGCGCGGCGGGGACAGGCCTCCGCCAGATCGTAGCGCGCGAGGATGGCGGTCGTCGAGACGAGGGCGTCGACCGCGGGGAAGCGCGGCAGCCCGAACAGCTTCTTCGCCTTATAGGCCAGTATTTCCCGCGCGTCCGAATAGCCGCAGTCCGAGACGACGCAGCGGACGTTCGGGGGCAGCTCGGACCCCGAAGCCGTAAGGACGGCCGCGGCGCCCATCGAAACGCCGAAAAGCACTATCGGCAGATCGGGCGCGGCCGGTTCGATCAGACGATCGATCCAAAGGCGGAGGTCTTCCGCGTCGCGGAGTCCGAAACCGATGTAGGAGCCTTCCGAGCGGCCGTGTCCGCGCAGATCGGGCAACAGGAGATCGCAGTCGAACCGTTCGCGCAGCAGGCGCGCGTAGCGCTTCATCGTCGGTCCGGTGCCCGTGTAGCCGTGTACGAGAATCGCCGCGAATTCGGGTTTGCCCGAAGAGGGCAGCCGATCGGCGACGAGGCCGAGGCCGTCCGCGGAAAAGAGGCGCTCTTCGCGCTTATCCTGCGCGGACCACCAGTCGGAAAGGTTCGCGTCGGCCGGAGAAGAAGGCAGGCTCGGGTCGGTATCGAGAAAACCCTTCTTCGTCCTAGCGACGGCGATACGGTAGAAGGCGAAGCCGGCGGCGTAATACAGGACCAGCGGCAACGCCGCGATTCCGACGAGCAGCGCGGCGTTCATGGCCTCTACTCGACGCCGAGCTTCGAAAGGAAACCCTGCTTGGAGATGTAGTTGCTCTCCGCGTGCAGCTTGCCTCCGCGGTAGTAGCGCACGTAGGGGATTTCCCGGTTCTCGAACACGTCTTCCTTGAAGGTCATGAAATCGCGGTAGAAGGATTCCCGGTCGTATTCGACGTAGTAGATTTTTGTCCGCTCGCCGGAATGGGCTTCCGCGTCAGCGAGGTAGCTCTGCATGAAGCGCCACTGGGGGCACCAGCTCTGGGTGAGGACAATGGCCACGGACGGGGCTCCGGCGCGGATCGATTCGGCGAAATCGCCGTTCGAGACGGCGTCGCGGCATTCGGTTTCGGTCAATTTGATCGGCATGGGTCTAAGATAGCTCCATTGACCAATCCGGGCAACATGTTAAGATCAGGCGATCATGCCGATCGTCGAAAAGCCTTTCCGCGCGATGTACGCAAGCCTTTTTTCCCTGTTCGCCCTCTTCGGAACATCCATGACGATCATCGGCGCGACACTCCCCCGTATACTCGCCGATTTCGGCTGGAACTACTCCGTCGCGGGAATCGTGATCGGCGCGGGCGCGGTCGGCTATTTCTTGTCGGTCTACGCTTCCGGCTTCCTGGTCGCGCGTTTCGGGCCGAGAGCGACCGTGGCCGCCGGCCTCTGCCTCGAGGTCGCGGGGCTCGCTTTGTTCGCCGCGACGCCTTCTCCGCTCGCCAATACGCTGCTATACCTCGCCGTCGGGTTCGGGCAGGGCGGAATCGAGCTCACGGTGAATTGGTCGACGCTCCGCATGGACAGGTCGGGTTCCGGTCGCGCGATGAACCTGATGCACGGAGCCTTCGCGGTCGGCGCGTTCGCCGGTCCCTTCGTAATAAGCCTCCTCATGCGCGCGGCCTTGCCTTGGACGTACATTTACCGGGGCATCGCCGTCCTGTTCGCGCTGCTTCTCGTTTCGGTATTCTTCCTGCCCTTCGAAAGGCTCGCCGAGAAGGCGGCGGCCGCCTCGGATTCCTCCGTCGGCCGGCCGGCTTCCGCCGCGGACGGCCGCTCGGCGTACTGGTTCGGCTTTTTTTCGCTGTTCCTCTACGTCGGAGTCGAGATGGGCGTTTCGAACTGGATAGCCGAATACTTCGTGGCCGCCTTCGGCGCAAGCCCCGCGGCCGGCTCATTCGCGGTGTCCCTCTTCTGGGCGGGGCTGCTTGCCGGAAGGCTGGGCGTGCCGGCGCTGTACAAGGGAAACAGGCGGGACACGCTGCTTTTGGGCGCGGCCGCCCTCATGGCCGTTTCGGTCGCGGCGCTCGCGGCCATCGGCTATGCGGCACCGAGCGCGCTCGTACTCGCGGCGGCGTTCGCCTTCCTGTCGGGGCTCGGCTGTTCGGTGGTCTATCCGACGGTCATGGTGTTCGTGGGAGGCGCCTTCCCCGGCGCCCAGAGCCAGGCGATCGCGTTCGCGGCGGCAGGCGGCGGCATCGGCGCCTTCGCTTTCCCCTTCGTCATGGCGAACGTAGCGGCCGGATGGGGCATCAGAACGGGGTTCGCCGCGTACGCGGTCTTTTCATTCGCCGTGGTCGTCGCGTGCGCGGGACTCGTCCGTTCCGCGCGAAGGAGCTGATATGGCAAAGTACCGCATTTTCCAGCTCGCGCTTCCGCTCGGCTCCGACGAAGCGGATATTCCGCGCGCGGCGGCCCGGCTGCTCAAGGTGGACGCCGCTTCGATCGCGTCCGTTCGGGTGGAGCGCAAATCGGTGGATGCTCGCGACAAGGCCGATCTTCGGCTCGTCTACCGTCTGGTCGCCGACCTCGACGCCGAGCCGAAAGCCAAGCTTCCTCCGTCAGTCGCCGCGCCGGCGCCGGAGGATATCGTCTGGAAACTTCCGCTGCGGACGAAGAAATTTCGCGCGCGGCCGGTCGTTGTCGGCGCGGGGCCGGCCGGCCTGTTCGCCGCTCTCGTGCTGGCGGAAGCCGGCGCGCGGCCTCTGCTGCTTGAGCGCGGAGACCCGGTGGAGAAGCGCGACGCGGCGGTGCGCGGCTTCTTCGGCGGGGCCGGCCTCGACCCGGAATCGAACATCCAATTCGGCGAAGGCGGAGCCGGCACCTATTCCGACGGCAAGCTGACCACGCAGGTGCGCGACGAGGACGGTCGCAACCGGAAAGTCATCGACGAGCTGATCGCCGCAGGCGCTCCGGACGAGATCGGCCGGCTCGCCAAGCCGCACGTCGGCACCGACCGGCTCATCGCGGTCGTCGCGAACCTGCGCCGCCGCATCGAATTCCTGGGCGGGGAAGTCCGCTTCCGCAGCCGGGTCGATTCGATCGGCGAATCGTTCGGCCGGGTGTCGGCGGTGGTCGTCAACGGGAGCGAACGCATCCAAACCGAAGACGTCGTGCTGGCGCCCGGCCACAGCGCGCGCGATTCGTTCTCGTTCCTGCACCGCATGGGCGTGATAATCGAACGCAAGCCGTTCGCGGTGGGTCTCCGCATCGAGCATCCGCAGGACATGATTTCCGAAAGCCAATTCGGGAAGCACTGGCGCCATCCGTCGCTTCCCGTGGCCGACTACAAGCTGGCCGCCCGAACCGCGGACGGAAGGGGCGTCTACAGCTTCTGCATGTGCCCCGGCGGCACTGTGGTCAATTCGAGCTCCGAGCTCGGCGGCGTGGTCTGCAACGGCATGAGCGATTTCGCCCGAAACGGCCGCAACGCGAATTCCGCCATCGTAGTGGCGGTGGGGCCCGAGGACTACGGCGATTTCGGCGGCGGTCTGCTCGCCGGCGTCGAATTCCAGCGCTATTGGGAACGGCTCGCCTACGCGGCCGGCGGCTCGACCTACGCGCTTCCGGTGCAGCTCTGGGGCGATTTCCGCGCCGGTCGCCGGACGACGGCCCTCGGCGGCGTTTCGCCCGCTTGCACGGGAGCCTATTCGTTCGCCGACCTGCGGAGCTGCCTGCCTTCCTGCGTCGCAAAGGGGATACTTGACGGTATGAAATCCTTCGGCCGGTCCATCATCGGCTTCGACCGGGAGGACGCGGTGCTGACGGGCGTCGAGACCCGGACTTCGTCCCCGGTGCGCATCATGCGGAACGAGGCCTGCGAATCCTCCCTGGCGGGGCTGTATCCGGCAGGAGAAGGCGCGGGCTACGCGGGCGGCATCATGTCCGCGGCCATGGACGGAATCCGCGTCGCCGAAAAAGTTCTGACGGTAGACTAGCGGCTAGGAACGCATCGGGGTTCAGACGGTTTCGGCGGCCGTGGGCGCTTCGTCGAGCACGACGCGGTTGCGGCCGGCGGCTTTGGCGCGGTACATGGCCGCGTCGATCAGACGAAGATACTCGGCGAGCGTTTCGGCCGGACCAGTCTCGGAGCCGCACACGCCGAAGCTCGCGGTGACCGAGAAGGTCCGGTCCCCCGCCGCAATCGCGGTTCGTTTGATTTTCTCCCGCAGCCGCTCGGCGATTTCCTTCGCCGCGGCAGGGGGCGTCTCGGGGAAGAGAATGACGAATTCCTCCCCGCCGTATCGGCAGAAGATATCCGTCGAGCGCAGTTCCGCTCTGCAGGATTCGCACACGCCGCGCAGGGCCGAATCTCCCGCGGAATGGCCGAGACGATCGTTGATTTTCTTGAAATGGTCGAGGTCGAACATGGCGAAGGAAACGGGGCGGTCCTTCCTCCTCGACATTT
>QKCO01000010.1 GCA_003245635.1 Treponema sp. | reverse complement strand
GGTGCTCTCCATCATCCTGATCGCCCTGCTCTGGTTCGGTCCCGAGCGCGTGCCCGTGTTCGCGTCCTTCCTCATGGTTTTTCCGGTGCTTACCGGCAACGTCATGGCGGGGGTTGCCGCGGCCGATCCGCGCCTGGTGGAAATGGCGAAAGCGTACCGCCTGCCGCGCAGGGACTTGTTCCGGCACGTCTACTTCCCGACCATCGGCCCCTATCTCATCGCGGGCACGCGCACGTCCCTGTCCCTGTCCTGGAAGGTCGTCGTCGCCGCCGAGGTGCTCGCGCAGCCCGCGCGGGCGCTCGGCACAGGCATGCAGAACGCGAAGGCGCAGCTCGAGACGACCGAACTGTTCGCGTGGACCGCGGCGACGGTGACGCTTGCCGCCGCGACCGACATCGTCCTTTCGGCGATCGCCAAGCGGAGGGCGCGGCATGCAGCTTGAATTCGACCGGGTGAGCTTCGGATACGGCGGGGAGCTCCTGTTCGACGATTTTTCATGCGCCTTCGATCATTCGGGCATCCTCGCCCTGCTCGGCCCTTCGGGCTGCGGCAAGACGACGCTACTCCACCTGATCGCGCGCCTGCGCGAACCGTTTTCCGGCGCGGTCGTCGGCGCTCCTGAAGTAGGGTACCTGTTCCAGGAACCGCGCCTGCTCCCGTGGAGGACGCTGGCTCAGAATGTCGAGATTCCCGTTCTGACCGCCTACGGAAAAGGGGAAGCGCGGGACCGCGCGCTCCGCTTCCTCGGACTGGTCGGACTCTCGGACAAGCGGAACGCCTACCCGGACCAGCTTTCGGGCGGGCAGCGTCAGCGGGCGGCGATGGCGCGGGCCTTCGCGTATCCGGCGCCGCTCATCCTGCTGGACGAGCCCTTCCAGGCGCTCGACCTGCCGCTCCGTCTGCAGCTGATGGATCTGTTCAAGGAACTGCTGCGCGTGGAGGAACGGGCCGCTGTCATGGTGACCCATGACCCCCGGGAGGCGATCTACCTCGCCGACCGCGTCGTGGCGCTTTCGGGGAAACCCGTACGGGTCGCGCTGGACCGCAGGATAGACCTGCCCGACGATGACCGCGCGTATTCCTCGAGCGCCGCGGCGGAGCTCGAAGCGCAGCTGTTCGCCGCGCTGGCCCCCGCCGCCGCAGCCGAGGATCGGCCGTAGGTCAGCGTCCGGACGCCAGGGCGATCGCCTGCTCGACGCTGAGGTTGTCGGTATTAGTCCGCGTCGCGATCTCTCGCAACGTGACTTTCCCGGCCTGTATTTCATCCGCGCCGGCGATCAGCACCCAGGCGGCGCCCTTCTTCTCGGCCAGGGTGTACTGCTGGACGGGCTTCTTCTGCTCGGTAAGCACCTCGCAGGAGATTCCCGCTTCGCGGAAGGAGCGCGCGATGGCCTGGTAGCGGCCGCCGAGGCTTTCGTCCATGCAGGCGATCGCGACGCGCGCGAAGCCGGGGGAACGCCTGGAGCGGCCGAGCGACTCGAGCGCGGCGATCAGCCGGTCGAGGCCGATCGAAGCGCCGACGCCGGGCAGCCGTTCTTTCGAATAGAGGCTCGCCAGGTCGTCGTAGCGGCCGCCGGAGCAGACTGATCCGATCTCGGGAATTTCGTTGAGGAAGGTTTCGTAGACCACGCCGGTATAGTAGTCGAGCCCGCGCGTGATCGACGGATCGAGAACGAACACGTCGGAAACGCCGAGGTCGAGCATGAACGCGCGGAGAACGCCCAGGCGCTCGGTTTCCGGGCAGGGGCCGCCGGCGGCCGCGGTCATCGCCGCGAGCGTCTCCTCGAAAGTCGCCTTCGGCTCGATGAACGCGAGAATTTCCTCTCCGTGCGCTTTTCCGGCGATTTCCGAAAGGAGGGACAGCGTCTCCTCCCGGCCGATCTTGGCCAGCTTGTCGACGGTGCGCAGGATATCCACCGACTTGCCCGAAAGTCCCAGGCGCGCGAGGAAGCGGTTGAAAACGCCGCGGTGGCTCATGCGGATGGTCACGTCGCCGACGCCGATGGCGCGCAGCGAATCGCGCATCATCAGGAGGATTTCGAAATCGCTCGCGGCCGACTCGGTGCCGACGATGTCGAAATCGCACTGGGTGAACTCGCGGTAGCGGCCCCGCTGCGTATTCTCGCCGCGCCATACCTTGGAGATGTGGTAGCGCTTGAAGGGCAGGGCGATTTCGGCGCGGTGCTCGGCCATGAAGCGCGCGAAGGGCACCGTCAGGTCGAAGCGCAGCGCGACGTCGCGGCCGCCGTGGTCCTGGAAGCGGTACACCTGCTTTTCCGTCTCGCCGCCGCCCTTGCCGAGCAGGATTTCGGCGTATTCGAGCGCGGGGGTGTCTATCGGCACGAAGCCGAAGGAACGGAAGGTTTTCTCGAGGGTTTCGGTCAGCAGGCGACGCTCGATTTCGGCTTCCGGAAGGAAATCCCGGAACCCCTTGAGGACGCGCGCTTCTATCAGATCCGACATGACGATTGCACTCCGTAGCGTATGGAAATAGATCGATTTTCCGTATTATGATGACATGGAACGCCCGCCTCGCGCAATAAGGCGGATTATGAGCTTGAGGGGACCGCATGCTGTTGACCGTCGACGTCGGCAATTCGAATATCGTAGCCGGAATCTGGCAGGGGGACACCCTCGAGCGGAGCTGGCGCATCCATACCGTCTCGAAGAAGACCGAGGACGAATACGGTTCCATTTTCCGGTCCCTATTTTCGGATGCGGGCATCGATCCGCGCTCGGCAGACCGCGTATGCCTGTCATCGGTCGTGCCTTCGCTTTCCTCGGCCATGGAAGCCATGCTCGAGCGCATAACCGGCCGCGCGCCCATCGTCGTCGGTCCGGCGATCTACGGCAAGCTACCGATCAAGGTTGTCAACCCCTACGAGGTCGGCGCCGATCTCGTGGCAGACGCGATGGCCGCGTGGGATAAGTGCGGGGGAGCCTGCGTCGTGGTCGATTTCGGAACGGCGCTCACCTTCACGATCGTCGGCGCCGACGCGACCATGCTCGGCGTCGCGATCGCGCCCGGGCTCGGCACCGCGGTGAACGCGCTCTCCCGCGATACGGCGCAGCTGCCCTTCGTCGAGCTCGTCGCTCCTCCCGATCCCTTCGGAGGAAACACCGTCCACGCTATCCAGGCCGGCGTCGTCTACGGCTACACGGGATTGGTCGAATATATGGTCGCCCGCATCCGGGAGCGGATCGGCGCGGACCTCAAGGTCATCGCGACCGGCGGGCTCTGCGGGGTCGTCTCGCCGCTGACGAGCGCCTTCACCTACGTCGATCAGGATCTTACGCTCAGGGGCCTCAAGCTGATCGCCCAGACCATCCGCTAGCGTTTTCGGCTCCTAGCGGCCGACCACGCGGTCGCGGAACCAATAGTCGTCGAGGATCTCGACCAGTTCGGGAGAAAAACCGATGCCCGCCTTGGTCTTGAGAATGCCCGAGGGGAGCCGCGTCGCCGATTCGACCGCCGCCTGGACCGAAACCCGGTACTTGCGGAAGTACAGCTGGAGGGCGACCTTCGTCCCCGCCGACCTTTCGGCGGCCGATGCGGCTTCTAGGAATTCGACGCTTTTGGAATTGAGCGAAAAGAGCTGCACCCGTCGTCCGCCTCCAGAATCGGCGGCTTCGGCGAACAGGTTGTAGCCCAGCCGCTTAGCCGCTTCGGGCGTCATGCTCACCGATGTCTTGCCGTAGTCCTCGTACTGCGCAGCCAACCGTTCCTGCGCCTCGAGGTAGCCGCCGAGTATCGTCACGAAATCTTCGGGAGTCGACTTGAAGTCGACGATCAGAAGCCCCACGTCGTCGCGCCCCCGCATCTGCCCTACTTCGACGAGGGTCGATCGGACGAAGAGCTTCAGCGGCGACTTCATCCCCGGTACGGCGAATTCCATCGACAGGCCGGCGATGCCGTTCTTGAAGCGCTGAAAAAAGACGAGCTCCTGCTTCGACAGCGAAGCCAGGAGAACCGCGCGGCGAAAGCTCAGCTGGTAGGGCGCGCAGAGCACCGCGTAGTCGGCGACCTTCAGGACGCATCGGCTGCGGTCGACGCCGAGCTTGGACAAGGCGTACTGGCTGCACGCGACGGTCTTGTCGGCGAAACGGGAGAGGAACTGGCCGGTTCGTGTGTTTTCGGGATTCATCTGCTTTTTTCCAACTTTTTATTAGTATCGGTCGATATCGGCGATTGCCGTAGGTCAAGCTATACGTCTTCGAAGCGCACCCCTTCTCCGGCGGGAATGTCGGCGCGCGCGCGGCGGCCGATGGTACGCTCGAAATAGCGCGGCGGCAGGCCGGGGCGCAGCAGTTTTTCAGTACGGAGCACCGCGATGTCGCCGCGAGAGATGGCCTCGCCTGCGGCGATATCGCGGAGCGCGTGAAGCGAACGGTTGGTCCGTTCGTAGTTGGCCTTCTCGGCGCCCGCGAGCCGCTTCACTCCGTCCCCGAGCACGGCCTTCACGGTTTCCCTGCCGTATATTCCCCGAAGGCGCTCCTCAGTCGCCTCGGGGCCGTCCTTGGCCGCGCGCCTGACCGATTCTACCATGCGGGCGAACTGATCCGGGGGAAGGGCGACCGGGTCGTCGAGTCCGTCGTCGCTTCGGGAGAGGCAGAAATGCTTCTCGATCACCGCCGCGCCCCTGCAGGCGGCGAGGGCGGGGACGAGCTCGGGATCGAGGCTGTGGTCGCTCACGCCGACGCTCACGCCGAACACCGCCGAGAGGCTCTCGAGAACGTTCAGGTTGTAGTCTTCCGCGGGAGCCGGGTAGGCGGTGACGCAATGGAGCAGGCAGGTTTCGACGCCCTCGAAGCGGGAGAGCGCCCGCTCGACATCGCCCAGAAGCGATACACCGGAGGAGAGCAGGGCGGGCAGCCGATACGAGGCGACCTCGTCCAGAAGCGCGTCGTAATTGAGTTCGGGAGAGGCGATCTTCATCATCCGAACGCCGATAGAGCGCAGTTCGCGGGCGCTCCGTAGTCCGAACGGCGTGCACAGGAAGGCGGCGCCGCGGCCTTCGACGTAGGCCTTCATGTCCGCGAAGAAGCCGAGCGGCATTTCAAGCGCCTTGAAGCGGTCGTAGAGTCGGATATTCCCGCCGGGAAGCGGCACTTCGCCCGTATTCGGATGCAGTATCTCGTCGGCGTAAACCAGCTGGAATTTTACGCAGTCCGCGCCGGAGCCGAGCGCTTCGTCGACGAGAATCCGCGCCTTCCGTTCGTCTCCGCCGTGCCCGGTGCCCAATTCCGCGATTACGAAGGGAGACCCGGACGATGCACTGAAATTCCGCATGGCTCATCATCCCACCGCGCCCTCAACGCTGTCAATGGACCGGATCCGCCGCGCGCATTTTGCCGTTCCGGCTCGACAAGCGCATGCGCTTGGGATATAGTTTCTTCCATCCTCTCGGAAAAGGAGCCGCTCATGAAATCAATAATCTGCGACGTCTGCAAGCGCGCGATCGAAACTCCCGTCAAGGACCGAAACTATTTCCATATAGAGACCCGCGATCTGTGCGAACCGTGCAAGGAGAATCTCGAACGGGCACTGAGGCCGGTCATGCGCGAAAAGCACCCCTTCAACTACGAATGGTATGAGCGGCTCATGATGGACAGCATCGAAAAAGCCATCGCCAAAGGCAAGTTCCAGTAAAAGTTCCGCTTTCGGGCGCGGCGCACCGATCGGCGCGCGCCCGCCGCTTCCTCCCGCCGCCGCTACCGTTGACGCTTTTTTCCCTCTATGGTATTACTTCGGGGATTCACTTTTTCAAACGCATAAGGAGTCAAGATGTCCGGCCACAGTAAATGGGCGACCATAAAGCACAAGAAAGGCGCCGCCGACGCGAAGCGCGGCCAGATGTTCACCAAGCTGATCAAGGAAATTTCCATCGCGGCCCGCATGGGCGGCGGTGACGCTGATGCCAATCCCCGCCTGAGGACCGCCGTCCTCAAGGCCCGCGCCGCGAACATGCCCAAGGACAACGTCGAGCGCGCCATCAAGAAGGGCACCGGCGAACTCGAGGGCGTCAACTACGAAGAGCTCGTCTACGAAGCCTACGCCCCCGGCGGAGTCGCGATTCTGATCGAAGTCCTCACCGACAACAAGAACCGCGCCGCTGCCGACGTCCGCAACATCCTCACCCGCGCGGGCGGCTCCCTGGCCACCTCCGGCGCCGTTTCCCGCCTGTTCAAGCGCAAGGGCGTCATCACGTTCGACGGCGAAAAATACACCGAGGACCAGATCATGGAAGCCGCCCTCGAAGGCGGAGCCGAAGACGTCGCGAACCTCGACGGCGTGATCGAAGTCACGACCGCCCCCGAGGACTTCGAGCCCGTGCTCAACGCCCTCAACGAGAAGGGCTACGAGTCCATGAGCGCCGAGATCAGCATGCTTCCGGAAGCCGAGGTCACCCTCGACAACGACGGTACCGCCAAGGCGCTCAAGCTCATCGACAAGCTCGAGGAGAACGACGACGTTCAGAACGTCTACAGCAACGTGGAAGTTCCCGAAGGATACGAGGAAGAATAAGCGATGGCGGCCGCTGCAGGCGGTCCTTCGCGCCGCATAATCGGCGTCGACCCCGGGCTCGCCGCGGCGGGCTGGGGCGTCGTCGATGCGGTCGGCTCGCGGGTGATACACGTCGCCCACGGCTGCATAAGCACGAAACCCGACAAGCCGCGCCCCGAGCGGCTCCTGTTCATCTACCGGTCCTTCCTCGAAGTGGTCGATCTCTATCGGCCGACGGAAGCCGGTATGGAAACCCTCTACTTCGCCAAGAACATCACCAGCGCCATGCCGGTCGCCGAAGCCCGCGGGGTGCTCTGCCTCTCGCTCGCCGAACGCGGCATCGAGGTGCGCGAGTATACGCCGATGGCCATCAAGCAGGCGGTCGTCGGCAGGGGCGCGGCGGAGAAATCGCAGGTACAGGAGCTCGTACGGCTCATCCTCGCCCTTAAGGACGTCCCGAAGCCCGACCATGCCGCCGACGCGCTCGGCGCCGCCGTATGCCGGGCTCACGACCGCGCCGCGGCGTTTCTTTCCGGCTGTTGACAAAGGCGGTTGCCTTCTATACAGTAGAGCGGACAGTCGAAGATTCGTAGAAACAAAGGAGTCGTTCGAACGACTCCTTTTTCTTAGCCGAGACGT
>QKCO01000044.1 GCA_003245635.1 Treponema sp. | reverse complement strand
GCAGAACACCCGCGGCCGGAACAGCGTCGTCGCGACCGCGGCGAGCAGCAGCGCTGCAGTCGCGAGGCCGAGCAAGGGATAGAAGAAGCCGCCTACCGCGACGGCCGCGACGAACAGGAGCGATACGGGACCTTTGATCGAATTGGTCATCCTTCGATGATATATATAAATTATAATATATTCAACTACTTAATTCAAAATAGGGAAAACGGCGTTACGGGCGAGGCCGACGAAAAAGGCATGGAACCGATCGTCGTCGCCCAATTCCGGATGGAAGGTCGTCGCCATCATCGAACCCTGCACGCAGGCCGCTATCCGCCCGCGCACGCGCGCGGCGACCGTTACGGAGGGCCCGACGGATTCGATCACCGGAGCCCGGATGAAGACCATCGGGAAGGGCTTTCCGCCCGCCGGCAGCGGAGGCTCCAGCTCCGCCGCTTCGACGAAGCTGTCCAGCTGACTCCCGTAGGCGTTCCGCGTGACGCGGATATCCATAAGGGCCAGATGCCGCCGCTCGTCGTTCTCGATATCCTTGGCCAGTAGGATGGCGCCCATGCAGGTTCCCCAGGCGGGCAGGCCCCCCGAAATCAGGGCGCGCAGCCTATCCCCGAGTCCGCTCTCGGCCAAGAGCTTGCCGACCGCGCTGCTCTCTCCGCCGGGCAGAATGATGCCGTCGAGGCCGGAGAGGTCCCCCGCCGTCTTCACGGCGACCGCTTCCGAGCCCTCGCCGCCGGCGGCGCGTTCCCGCGCGTCGAACGAGCGCAGAGCGCGCAGATGCTCCGCGACGCCGCCCTGCAGGGCCAGAACGCCAATCCGTACGCGCGCTCCGTTCATGCCGGCCTCACCAGCCCCGGGAAGCCATGCGCTGTTCGGGGGCGAGCTCGCGCAGGTCCTTGCCGCTCATCGCCTCTCCGAGTCCTTCGGATACCTGGGCCAGGACGTCCGCGTCCTCCCAGTAGGTCACGGCCTTCACGATGGCGGCGGCGCGCTTGGCGGGATCGCCCGACTTGAAGATGCCCGAACCGACGAACACGCCCTCGGCGCCGAGCGCCATCATGAGCGCGGCGTCCGCGGGAGTGGCCACGCCGCCGGCGGAGAAATTCACGACCGGGAGCTTTCCGTTCTCGGCGACGTAGACGACCAGGTCGTAGGGGGCGCCCAGATTCTTCGCTTCGGTCATCAGCTCTTCGCGCGGCAGCGACGCGATGCGCCTGAGGCCGTCGTTGATGGTGCGCAGGTGGCGCACGGCTTCGACGACGTTGCCGGTGCCGGCTTCGCCCTTGGTGCGCATCATGGCCGCGCCTTCGCCGATGCGGCGAAGCGCCTCGCCCATGTCGCGGGCGCCGCAGACGAAGGGGATGCGGAACGCGCGCTTATCGATATGGAAGGATTCGTCGGCGGGCGTGAGTACTTCGCTCTCGTCGATATAGTCGATGCCGATCGCCTCGAGTATGCGGGCTTCCATGATATGCCCGATCCGGGCCTTCGCCATGACGGGGATGGAGACGGCGGCCTTGATTTCCTTGATCATCTTCGGATCGCTCATGCGGGCGACTCCGCCCTGGGCGCGGATGTCCGACGGCACGCGCTCGAGCGCCATTACGGCCACAGCGCCCGCCGCTTCGGCGATGCGCGCCTGTTCCGCGTCGACGACGTCCATGATGACTCCGCCCTTCAGCATGCGCGCCAAATCCCGATTGAGTGCGAACCTGTCTTCCATTGCGTGCTCCTTTACGACCCTTACCGTACGGTTTATACTAATACGATACAGCTACCGACACGGTTAGTCAATACAGTTATAATACAGTTGGACAGAATGCGAAATGTACCGATACGGATAAGCGCTGACTCGGAAACGCCGCTCTACCTCCAGCTCGCCGACGCGCTCAGGCGGGCGATCCGGGAGGGGGCCTATCCGGGTGGCGAAAAGCTGCCTTCGATCAGGCGCATCGCGGACGAGGCCGGCGTCAACCCGGCGACCGCCGTGTCCGCGTACCGCATACTCGAAAGGGAAGGCTGGGTCGAAGCCCGCGCGGGAAGCGGCGTCTACGCCCGATCGGGAATGCGCGGCCGGACGGAACACGCGGACCACGACTACGGGGATCCCGGACGCAGGCCGGCGCTCTCCGACCTGGCTTCGGGGAAGGTGCTCGTGCCTCCCGGCGTCCTCGACATGGCGGCGGGAGCGCCCTCCCCCGCCCTGTTCCCGGTTTCCCGGTTCAAGGAGCTGCTCGACGAAGTACTCGACCGGGACGGCGGCTGGGCCTTCGGCTACCAGGAGAGCGCGGGATGGCCGCCCTTCCGCGAAGCCGTGGCCGAATACATGCGCGATGCGCACGGCATCGACTGCGAAGCCGCCGACATACGCATCGTCTCCGGCGCGCAGCAGGGCATCGATCTGGCCGCCAAGGCCCTGCTCGGCCCCCGCGACAGCGTGGCGACCGAAAGCCCGACCTACCGCGGAGCCCTTTCGGTTTTCTGGTCCCGCGGGGCGGAGACGATCCCCGTTCCGATCGAAGGCGACGGACCGGCCATAGACGCGATGGAGCGCATCGTCCGCGAACGCAAGCCGAGGCTCGCATACGTCATACCGCGATACCAGAACCCGACCACCGTCTGCTGGACCGAGACGAAGATGCGCGGACTTCTCGAAATGGCGGAACGGGGAGACTTCTACGTCCTCGAGGACGATCTCCTTTCCGACCTCTCCTACGGCCCGCGCCCCGCGCCGTCCAGCCTCAAGGCCATGGACTCGGGCGATCGGGTGATCTACGTGCGAGGCTTCTCCAAGGTGCTCATGCCGGGGTTGCGGCTCGGCGCTGTCGTCATCCCCAAAGCGCTCCGGGAGCGTTTCGAAGCCGCCAAGCGAGCGACGGACATCTCCACCGACGGGCTGACCCAGCGCGCGCTCGACCTGTACCTGAGAAGGGGCCTCCACCGCGACCAGCTCGAGCGGCTCGGAAAACACTACGCGCGCGTCTACGAGGCGGCCGTCGCCGCGGCCCGGAAGCTCGAACCGCTCGGAGTGCGCTTCGTCCCCCCCGGAGGAGGCCTGCACCTCTGGCTCGAGCTTCCCGCCGGCGTCTCCGGAACGGAACTGCGGACCGCATGCCTGGGGCGCTCGGTGTCGATCGTCCCCGAAGCGGTCTACGGGACCGATTCCGAGCGTCCGGCCGACGCCCATGTCCGCGTCAGCTTCGCCGCGCTCGACGCGGAGGAAACCGCCCGCGGCCTCGCGCTCATCGGGCAGGCATTATCGGATCTCGGGAAGAAAAGCGGGGAACGGCCGCTCCTGTAGGGCGAACGAGGCGGGAGGGTCAGCCGAAAAGGCCGGCCGCCTGGAAGAGATCGCCGCAACGGCGCCACACGGTCGACGCGATATCAGCCGGCGGTTCGATCAGATCCTTCACGAACACCGACTTGATCCCGGCCGCGGACAGCGCGCTCAGTCCCGCCGGCGAATCCTCGAAACCGACGCAGGCCCGCGGATCAGCGCCCAGGCGTGCAGCCGCGAGCAGAAAGATATCGGGGGCCGGCTTTCCCCGCGACACCTCGTCGCCGCAGGCCAAGGCCGAAAAACGCCCCAGGATGCCCGCCCGCTCAAGCTTGGCGAGCGCGGCCTTCCGGTCGGTGGAGGTGGCGACCGCGAGCGGCACGCCGACTTCCGCAAACCGATCCAGGAGCGCGAGCAGTCCCGGCCGATGCCGCGGCCCCTCGCCTGAAAGAAATTCCTCGTACAGCGCTATCATCCGCGCGCGCACCGCGCCGTAGGGGAATGAAGCGCCGCAGGCCTCGAGCACCCGCTCGCGCGTAGCCGCCTCGTTGAGGCCGACGGTCGAGATGGGGACCGACTCGTCGATATCCCAGCCGTGCTCGCTCGCGGCGCGCAGCCATAAAGAAACGGCCGGACGCTCGGTATCGAGCATCAGGCCGTCCATATCCAAAAGCGCGGCGGCGGGTTTGAACCCCGCCGCCGATCGTCGTCCGCCGCTCACGCGACGTAGCTTTCCAGGTACCGGCTGCGGGAAGGGTGCTGCAGGCGCTTGAGCGCCTTCTTCTCGATCTGCCGGATGCGTTCCTTGGTCAGGCTGAAGCGGTCGCCGATTTCCTTGAGGGACATCGGAGCCCTGTCGCCCAGGCCGAAGCGGAAACGGATGATCTCCGCTTCCTTTTCGCTCAGGGTGCCGAGCACCGCTTCGATATCGTCGCGGAGCGCCGATTCGACCATCAGCTGCTCGGGGGCCTTGTGCGCGCCGTCTTCGATGAATTCGCCGATGGTCGATGAATCCTTCTCGGAATACACCGGACTCTCGAGCGACACGAGCTCGCGGCTGATGTTGATGAGGTCCGCGACATGCGACGCGTCCATGTCCATCAGGCGGGCGATCTCGTTGATCTCGGCGTCATCGCCGCGGCCGCCCTGCACTATCTTGCGAGCCTTCTCGATCTGCACAAGTTCGTTCGCGCGGTTGAGCGGAAGGCGGATCATGCGGGACTTTTCGCAGATCGCCTTGAGGATGGCCTGGCGTATCCACCACACGGCATACGAGATGAAGTGGTAGCCCTTATCCACGTCGTAGCGCTCGATGGCGTTCAGCAGGCCGATATTGCCTTCGCTGATGAGGTCCGCGAGCGGGAGCCCCTGGTTCTGGTATTTCTTCGCGACGTTCACGACGAAGCGGAGATTCGCGTTGGCCAGCTTGGCCCGCGCGGCGGGATCGCCCTTGGCGGCGGCTCGGGCATAGGTATCTTCTTCTTCCCTGGTCAGCAGGGGAACGCGGTTGATTTCCTTCAAATACATCGAGAGGACGTTCTCATCGGTGGAGCTCGCGGCTGCGGGGCGCGTTCGCTTGATTGTCTTGACGGTAGCCATGTCGTAACCTCCTCGATAGGTGACAAACATAATGCATGTTCCGTGCCAAGATCGGTTTTTCTGCGAACGGCTAAGAAGACTCAACTGGTAAAATGAAGTATAATTTTACAATACAATTAATTAGATCAATTATCAATTTAGGGCTGAACGATTGGGCTTACGTTCGACACACATATAGCTAATGATATATAAGGATACAAATGTATCCTTTCGACACGGTCGCCGAAACAGGCGCAAAATATGGGTCAAAATGCGCCGGTGAGGATCAAGAGCCGAGAAATCGGGTCAATGCGACCCAAATTCGATCTCGACGCAGGAAGCCTGCCTGCCGCAGCACTTGGAGAAAGGCAATCCGGAACCGCAGGGACAGCGATCGCCCGCGGAAACGCGCGCCGGGCCGGAGACGGCGCCGCGGCGGAAGTTGCCGACTATCGGCTGCGACGAGCCGTCGAACGCGTCTTCGACGAAAAGGAAGGGAAGATCGACCTTCGCGCAGCGGAACAGCTCCAATTTCCGCTGGACGCTCATCCCGCGCATCACGCCGGACCGGTGGAGGACGCGCCAGGAATCGGTGATGAGATCGACGACGGCGTCGCGCTCGGCCCGCGAGCCGAAACGGCCCGAACCGCGCTTCGAAAGATATCGCGCTACCTGCGCCGCCTTGAAAGCGCAGAAGTCGTCGGAATCGGGCGTCGGCATGCGCCGCATGCCGTACTCGTTCACCAATCGCTCATAGGAGCGGGCGATGAAGCCGCCCCGCTCGAGCCTGCGGGCGGATACCCAGCTTTTCACGGCCAGGGAGGAATGCCCGGATCGTTCGAGCGCGATGCCGAGATAGTATAGTATGCGCGAAAGACGCTTCCGTTCACCCACCGGACAGGACGAGGCGGCGCTCCGCAGCTCCTCCACGGCCGCGGCCGGTTGATGGCGGGAAAGTTTCCGCAAACCTCTATTGTATTCCCTTTCGTATATTCGCATTTCACGGCCTCGTTAAAAAAAATAAGAATATCCGGGCGCGGAATCAAGCATTACGAGTATTGCGTTTTTCCTTGACCCTCCGCGAGCCTTAACGTATATTTTCCACGGTTTATACCCACGATACCAACAAACATCATGTGTCTTTAGGAGGATCGATATGAAAGTAAAACCGTTGGCCGACCGCGTCATGGTGAAACTGGAGAAGAACGAAGCGAAGACCGCCGGCGGAATCATCATCCCCGATACCGCGCAGGAAAAGACCCAGACGGGCCTGATCGTGGAGATCGGCGACGACAAGGACGTCATCAAGGTCGCCGTCGGCCAGAAAGTGATGTACGACAAGTACGCGGGCACGCAGGTGAAGGTCGACGGTGTCGAGCACCTCATCCTGAAGATGGCCGACATCATCGCCGTCATCGAATAAGCGATTACGCGTTTTTTCTGAACGAGCCGCCGGAAGGCGGCTTTTTTATTTGTCCGAGCCGAAGTATTTGCGCAGATCAGCGCGCACCCGCCGATTGCCGGGGTCGAGATCCGCCGCGTAGCGCAGGGCGCGTTCGGCGTCCGAATCTCGGCCGAGCGAGCGAAGGAGGCGCGAAATGCGCAGCTGGATCTCGGCGGCGTCGGCGGGGAGCGGGCGCAGGGACGCAGCGATCTCGTAGCGCTTCAGCGCGTCGGCGGTGGAACGCTTGGATTCGAGTACCAGAGCTTCGTTCGCGGCGAGCCGCCAGTCGCCTCCGGCGGCCGCAGCCCGGCCGAACGCTCGCCCTGCCTCGTCGAGCCGGCCGTCGCGGGCGTAGACGAGACCTTCATAGAAGCCGGTCCAGGAGGCCGGGCCGGACTCCTGCGCATAGCTGGCCGCGGCCAAGAGGGCCTCGTCGAAGTCGCCGTTCCGCGCCGCGTACCAGGCCGTCCATTCGGCGGCCTGCTCGAGCCGCGGGTGAGCGTTCAGGAGCATCCACAGCAAGGCCCTGGTGCGATCGTATCCCGCCGCGGGAGCCCCGGTCCGAATCCGCTCGAGCTCGACCAGTCCGGCGCCCGCGGAACCGCCGGCAACCCCCAGCGCGGAAGACTCGTCCGCCAAGCGGGCGAGCAGCACGCGCCCCGGCTCGAAATCCGGCGCCGCCGCGACCAGACGGCGCGCGTAGGCGACGCCCGAATCCGCGGCTGCGGCATGGGTGGCGAGATTGTAGAGCGCTATAGAAGCGGCCGACGGGGAAGATCCGGCAGCCTCCGTCCAGCCGATGCGAGCCTGCGCGAGATCCCCGGCCAAGAACGCGGCGTCGGCCCGGCGGAGAGCGTTCTCCGCCCCATCCAAGCGGGAAAAGAGCGCCGCGGCTTGCCGCCGGTCTCCGAAATCGTATTCGAGCTCCGCCGCGAAACGCACGTTCCGAGGGGACAGCTCGTCCGGCCGAGGGAAACGGTCGCGGACGATGGTGCGGGCGCCGAGAGCATCGCCGCCGAGCAGCGAAGCGAGGGCCGCGTCTACGGCCAGCGCTTCGGAGGCGCCCGCGTCAGCGCGGGCATACGCATCCGCTGCGCCGAGGAGCATGGGGACCGGCAAGGAAGAGGAAGGCCCGCTCGCGCCGAGGCGGCGCTCCGCGGCGGCACGAAGCGACGGGAAAGCTTCCGCGTTCAAGCGGGGCGCCGAAGTCCGCAGCGCGGCCGCCGCTTCGGCATCGCCGGGAGGACACGCGAGAGCCGCATCGACGACCGACGCGCACAGCGGGTCCGAATACGGAAACCGTTCGGAAGCCTCGAGCGCGGCGCTCAGGTACGAGCGCGCGTAAGGATCGGGATGCTGAGCCGACAAGCGGCGCCGACGGCTCAGAACCGACATGAAGGACTCGACTCCCAAGGAATCCTTGACCGCGATCCGCTCCGCGGCGTCGGCCGCCGCAGACGCTTCCGCCGCGCAGGCAGGGTCGGAGATGAGCGCATCGATGCGGAAAAGCAGGGAAGGGAAGTCGGATTCGGCGGCGCGGAGCGCCCGGAGGGCTAAAAAGCCGACGACGTCAACGGCTATAACTACCGATATGAGAACGACGAGGGCGCGACGAGAACCGACGAGGGCACGGCCGGATCCCGTCGGCCTCATGCTCAGCCGGCGCTCCCGGACGCGCCGAGGGACTTGCGGACGGCGTCGAGCACGCCGTTCACGAAACGGTACGAATCGTCGGTGCCGAACTCCTTCGAGATGTCGACAGCCTCATCGATGACGATCGAGGCGGGAACGTCGTCCTGATGGATGAGCGCGTAGACGCTCATCCTGAGCACGGCCAGATCGACGCGGTTGAGCCGGGAAAAGTCCCAATTCCGCAGATGCTTCTTGATCGTCGAGTCGACTTCCTCGATGCTCTCGATCGTGCCGGAAATGAGGAAGCGGGCGAAGGCGGAAACGGCTTCGTCGAGAGACTGCCGCTTATCGTCGTCCAGCCACTGGAAATCCAGGAGCTGGGAGACCGGAGGCTTGGTGGCCTCCCACGAATAAAGCGCCTGGAAGGCGAGGATGCGTCCTTTTCTGCGTGATGCCATGTACTACCAGTTCAGGTTTTTCTCGAAAACCTGGAAAGAATTGCCGGCGCGGAGCTCCTTCACGAGCTCGGCGGTCGCCGCTTCGATGACTTTCTGCTGCGTCTGCTGAAACAGCATCTGTCCGATATACTCGCGCACCGTCCCCCGCGAGCCGAGACGGTAGGGATCGCTCAGCTCGAGCGTCTTCTGCGCGTAGGTCTCGGTGACCTTGACGATCTGGAAGCCCTTCGGGTTCTCCAGCACCGCGGACACCTCGCCGACTTTGAGGGAGAACACGGCCCCCATGAAATCGGGCCCCACCAGCGACTGCGCCTTGGCCGACTTCTCGAGATAGGAGCTGGAATCGGCCTGGAATCCGGAATTCGGCATCTGCGAACGCAGCGAAACCTCGTCGAATTTGGAACCGTTGCCGCCGATCTCTGCGTACAGCTTATCGGCGAGCTCGCGAGCCTTCTTGTACCCGTCGGCGCCTTCGCCGCGCGGGACGAAGATCATCGAAAGGCGTACCGTATCCGGCCGCACGAAGTTGGGCTTGTACAGGTCGTAAGTGGAGGAGATCTCCGCTTCGGTCGGCGGCTTGATCGCCTCGAAGGCGGATCGCTTCTTGGTGGTGAGGTATTTCTGGTAGGTCAGCTGCTGCTTCATCTGCACGCGGAAATCTGCCAGATCGTAGCCGGTTTCGGCCTTGACCGCGTCGTCGATCTCCTTCGCGTTCGCTTCGCGGCCGAGCCGGGCCTTCATCGCGGCCTTGAGCTGGTCGATCTGGGGGGTGAGCTGCTGATTGACCTCGTTGTCGGAGACCGCCAGCTTATCCCGCTCGGCGGCCTGCATCACCAGCTTCGCGTCGATCAGGAGATCGAGCACCTTCCGGCGCTCCGCGGCGGAAAGGGTCCGCTTGGACTGCTCCTCGATCTTCGCGATTTCGGCTTTCAGCTGCTTCACGGTGATCGGTTCGGTCTTTATCAGCTTCACGATCGCGGCGGGCTGCAGGTCGGCTTGGGCGAAAGCGAGGGTCGATGCGGCGAAGACGAGCAGAACCGCTCCTAAGAATCGTTTCATCGGATAGCTTCTCCGTTCGGGTCTAGATTTCGCGCCGTCAGCGTACGGCGGCGTCTATTAAACAGGTTAAGCCGGAGCGGGTTACGCTCCGGCGGAAATCGCCTATTCGAGCACGGCGCGGATGCGCCTGACGCCCGCGGAGGAAGACTGCTCTTTTTGTATCACGAATTTGCCGAGTTTTCCGATCCGGTCCACGTGGGGACCGCCGCAGACTTCCTTGGAGAAGTCGCCGATCGTATAGACCTTCACCTGCGCCTCGTACTTCTCTCCGAAAAGCGCGATCGCCCCGGAAGCCTTGGCGTCGTCGAGGCTCATCATCTCCATCGAGACCGGCAGATCGCGCGCGATCTGCTCGTTGACGATCGCCTGCACCTTCGCGACCTCCTCGGAGGTCATGGGCGCGCCGTGGGAAAAGTCGAAGCGCATGCGCTCGGCGGTGATGTTGGAGCCCTTCTGCGCGACGTGGTCGCCGAGGACCATGCGGAGCGCCTTGTGCAAGAGGTGCGTGGCGGTGTGGTACTTGACCGCCTGCTCGCCGTGGTCGGCCATGCCACCCTTGAACACCTGCTCGCTGCCAGCGCGGGAGAGCTCCTGGTGCTTCTTGAAAGCCTCGTCGAACTCCTCGCGGTTGACCGTCATGCCGCTTTCGGCGGCGAGCTCTTCGGTCAGCTCGATGGGGAAGCCGTAGGTGTCGTAGAGCTTGAACGCGAGGCGGCCGGACATGACCTTCTGCGGGTTCTTCAGGAGGTTGGGGAGCATCTTCTCGAACTCGTGCTCGCCCTTCTGCAGGGTCTCGAGGAACTTCTTCTCCTCTCCCTCGAGCTCCTCCATGACGCGGGCGCGGTTTTCGATAAGCTCGGGGTACGGACCGCCGAATTTCTCTACGACGACCTCGGCGATGCCGGGCAGGAACACGCCCTCGACGCCGAGCTTGCGGCCGTGGCGGACCGCGCGGCGGATGAGGCGGCGCAGCACGTAGCCGGCGCCGACGTTGGAGGGACTCACGCCCTTGGGATCGCCGATGATGAAGGTCGAGGCGCGGGCGTGGTCGCAGATGATGCGGACCGACTTGTCCTTCTCGGCATCGGTACCGTACGCGTAGCCGGAGATCTTCTCGACCGCCGCGATGACCGGCGCGAAGATTTCGGTCTCGTAGACGGATTTCTTGCCGTTGAGGATGGTCACCGTCCGCTCGATGCCCATGCCCGTATCCACGCACTTGCGGGCCAGGGGAACGTACTCGCCGGCCTCGTTCTTGTTGTACTGCATGAACACGTCGTTCCAGATCTCGAGCCACTTGCCGCACTTGCAGCCGGGGCCGCAGTCGGGATTTCCGCAGTCGGGGCGACCGGTGTCGATGAACATCTCGGAATCGGGGCCGCAGGGGCCGGTGGTTCCGGCGGGTCCCCACCAATTGTCCTCGCGGGGAAGATACTTGATGCGGCTCTCGGGGATGCCCAGGCGCTTCCAGATGGCGGCCGATTCGTCGTCGCGGGGAATGCCCGGCTCCCCGGCGAACACGGTCACGGCGAGCTTCTCGACCGGGATGCCCAGCCACTTCTTGTCCGTCAGGAACTCGAAGCTCATGGTGATGGCGCCCTCTTTGAAGTAGTCGCCCAGGGACCAGTTGCCGAGCATCTCGAAGCAGGTCAGGTGGCTCGGATCGCCGACGGCGTCGATATCGCCGGTGCGGATGCACTTCTGGTAGTCGGTCAGGCGCGCGCCCGCCGGGTGGGGCTCGCCCAGGAGGTAGGGCACCAAGGGGTGCATGCCGGCCGTCGTGAAAAGGACCGTGGGGTCGTTATCCGGAAGGAGCGACTTGCCCTGGATCTGGGCATGCCCCTTCGACTTGAAGAATTCGATGTATTTCGAGCGGAGTTCGTTCGCGTCCATAGGGGGCTATAGTAGGGGGATCGGCCTAGCCGCGTCAAGGCGCGGCATGCAGCGGAAAGCAAAGGAGTTTTCCGGTTTCCATAATTCAACGTTTTGCGAAAACCACTGAATGCTCCTATCATTTTCTGTATGGATAAATATCGGATCAGAAATCTCGAGCATCTGAAATCGCTTTGGCGTGATATCTACGCTGATTCGGGAAAGGTGGACTGGAGCGGCATGCTTCCGTACTACGCGGATGGCATACGCTTCAAGGATTCCGTGCAGGAACTCAGAGGGAAGCGGCGCTTCGCCGCAATGACCGAGCGCTTGGCGAAACGGGCCAAGAAGCTACGCTTCATCATACATCACGCGGCTCTGGAAGGAGATCTCGTTTTCATCGAATGGGAGATGGTCATCTCGTACCGTCGTTTTCCTGAATCATCGGTGTACGGATCGAGCCGTCTCCTGCTCCAGGACGGGAAGATCGCCGAGCAGCGGGATTATTACGATCTATGGGGCGACATCTTCGACAATATCCCGTTCTTCGCCGCGCTCTACCGGAGCCTCATGCGTTGGGGGTTCGGCTGATGGGTTTCCTTCATTACGTACGCCGATACAGCTTGCGGGACATGACCGAATTCCTGCGCAACGAGCAAAGAGCCCCCGAGGAATGTCGGGAAGGGCTCGAGGGGAAGATGGCCGTCATTACCGGAGCCACCTCGGGGATAGGACTGGAGACGGCTCGGCTCTTCGCGCGGAAGGGCGCCGAGTTGGTGCTCTGCAACCGAAACGCGGAAAAATCGCGGCTTCTTGAGGATGAGCTGCGCGTCGCCTTCGGCTGCCGGGTGCGGACGATTTTAGCCGATTTCAGTTCTCTGACCCAAACCAAGGCCTGCGCGCGTGCGCTGCTCGATCTTGACCGGCCCTTGGACATCCTCATCTGCAACTCCGGCGTGTTCTATACGAAGCGGACCTATACCGAGGACGGCATCGAGATGGTCTTCCAGGTGAACCACTTAAGTTCCTTCTGCCTCAACTACCTGCTGAGGGAACGGCTGAAACGGGAGAACCGGGCGCGGATCATCCTGGTCAATTCCGAGGGCCACCGCTTCGCGCTGGACGGCGTCCGCTTGGATGACCTTGATTGGAAAAAGCGCGGATACACCGGGCTGAAATCCTACGGAGAGGCAAAGACGGCCCAGCTTCTGGCGATGCGGGGCTTCGCCGGCTATTTCGAGGGCTCGGCGGTCACCGTCAACGCGATGCATCCGGGGAACGTGCGGTCGGCCATCGGGGAGAACAACGGCCGGCTCTACCGCTTCATTAAGAAGTGGCTGGTCCTCCCCTCAGCCCGGGATCCGGCCGTTTCAGCCGCAGCAATCTTATACCTAGCCGCGTCGACGGATTTGGCTGGGGTCAGCGGATGCTTCTTCAACCTCACCACGAAGGAGAAACCCGCGCCGCACGCGGCGGATCTAGACATGTTGGAGTCGGTATGGAACAAAAGCAGGGAGCTCTGCGCTCTCCCATGAGCGGACGCAGGACGATCATCATCGGCGCAGGACTGGCCGGGCTGACGGCGGGAGCCTACCTTGCGCGCACGGGATGCGCGCCGCTGATTCTGGAAAAAAGTGGCTCCTGCGGCGGCTTGGTCCAATCCTTCGAACGAGACGGATACATATTCGACACCGGGCCCCGTGCGCTTGGAGACGCGGGCATTCTCAGGCCTTTGCTGAAGAACCTGGGAATAGAGCTTCCCCTGGTGAAGGGTCTGGTATCAACAGGGATCGGAAAAGAGTTCACGCACTACGATGACGCGCTCGCCCTCGACCGATACCTGGCTTCCCTGCGCCGGCTTTTCCCCACGCAGGAACGGACAATCGGTTTCCTTGAAAAAGCGATACGCTCAAGCTGCGCCATGGTTCGCACGCTGAACCGTCTCCCCAACCCCTATTTCCGCAATCCCCTTTCCGATCCGAAATACCTCCTGCGAGAATTCCTCCCCTGGCTACCCTCCTTCCTTTCAGTCGCGCTCCGGACGGGGCTGGACCATCGTCCGGTAGAAGACGTCCTGAGCAAGATGGGCGCCGACCAGGAGCTCACAGATACGGTGTGCCGGCACTTCTTCAGGGGAACACCGTGGCGCTTCGCCTTGGGCTACTTTGAGAACTTCCAGGATTATCAGTATCCGATCGGGGGCACGGGTCGGTTTCCACAAGCCCTTGAGACGTACATCAAAACCCACGGCGGCCAGATCGCTACCGAGCGGGAAGTGGTCTCGATCCTCCCCGCATCCCGAACCGTCGTGGACCGACGCGGTGAGGAGCACGCGTACGCGGAACTCTTGTGGGCCGGGGACCTCCGGTCCCTCTACGCGAGAATCGACCAGAGAGGACTAGCCGCCGGAGCAGTTCGCAGGATTGAGGAAGAGCGCCGGAGATACCTCTCCGCCAAGCCAGGAGAATCGATCTTCACCCTGTTCCTTGCGGTCGACGCCCCGCCTTCCCGGTTCGGCAGGCGCTCTCGGGGTCACCTGATCTATTCGCCCCTAAGCGAGGGCCGGGGAAAGCCGGACCGGGCCCGGCTCTTGGAATTAAAAGCAGGCTTCGCTGGTATTGCCGCCGACGAACTGCGCGCCCGCGTCCGCGACTTCTGCGCCGACAGCTCGTATGAGATATCGATCCCGGCGCTCAAGGACCCGGCGCTCGCGCCCGAGGGGAAAACCGGCTTGATCGTAAGCGTGCTCTGCGACGGGGAACTGTGGGAGACGGCTGAGAGTGCGAATCGTGCCGAGGAACTACAGGAGGCGATGACCGAAGGCATGCTCGACATCCTTGAGCATTCGCTGTACCCGGAGATGAGATCCAAGCTTCTTCTGCGCATCCCCGCCACGCCGCTTTCTCTGCGCAATAGGATCGGGACAAGTGCGGGAGCGATCACCGGCTGGTGCTTGGAAGAAAGGCCCCCGGTGCCGTCTAGCCTTGCCTCCGTCATGTCCGCCGTCCGAACCGGCATACCGCATCTGTGGAAGGCTGGCCAATGGAGCTACAGCCCCGCAGGCGTCCCGGTGGCGATCCTGACCGGAAGGATCGCGGCTGCCGGGATGGCGCGGCGCGATCGCCTATCCTAGAAGAATAACAGCTTCACAGCTAGAAAGATGATGATTGCCGCGTTGACGATGGAGGAAATCATGAGGCTCCGCAGAAGGGGCTTCTTGATGTCGTCCCCTGACATCGTTTTGAACCCCCTACGGTCCATGAAGGTCTTCACCTGAGCGGCTAGGTCATCCTCCCCCGCCAACTCCTGGTCGCCGAGATCCTGCCGAATCACGAAATGCTGCGCATAGGGGAAAAATACGGCGCTCGTCGGACGCTCGCCGTCGATGACGCCCTTCAGGAAGGTATTCGCGCGCAGCTCTACCGCCGAAAGATCAAGCTGCTTGGCTTCCTTCATGAGGACAGGATCGAAGATGAGGCTGAACGGCATGGAATCGGCGGCTAAGAGTTTGCCGCCGTAATCCACCGACAGATTACCCTCAACCCAGAGGTCCCGATCGAGCTCCCTCATCCGGCCGCCTGATAGGTCCGCCGAAACAATATAGCGGTTGCCGTTTCCCTTGTTGACCGCCTCGACCAGCAGTTCCCCGTACGGCGTGGTGGTGAACAGCGCCGGGTCGCACGAGTACCCACAGAAGCCGCTCTTTGGATCATGGCTGGACGTATTCGTCTCGTAGTCCACGATGATCCAGGCAAGACGCCCGGTAACCGCGTGCCGGGCGATCAGGTAGCACTCCACCCGCATCCCGGCAAAGACGGAGGTCCGCACGGAGAAGGCGCTGATGATCACCGAAAATCGCTTTGCTTCGGCCTTGAAAAGGGAGGTCTGGGCTAATTCGTACCCGGCGGGCAGCATAGTGCGGGCGGCGTCGGCGTCAGCCACAGGAAAAGAAAGGAAAAAGCAGTAGGGATCGACGATAAAGCCCATATATGGAATCTTCCTGCTACCCTTCTCCATGATGCTCTTCTGCATCTTGAGGGGCAGGTATTTGTTGAAATCCCCGAGGAAGCTGATCGCTGTCGAGTCGAGGGGCTTCACCAGGGATTCCGTCTTCCGCACGAAGTCGCCGTATTCATTCTTGCTCATTGCCGTCTCCCTTGAATCGAAACGTTAAGTCAAGAAAGATGAACGCTGACGAGCGCGGCCGCAAGGGCGAGAACCCCAAGGAGGGACAGGACGACGCCGGCTGCCATAAGTTTTTTGATGCCTGATGTCGAGAAAGTCCGCAGCTCCTCTCGGCCGGCGATCTCCAGGTATTTTTCAATCATGTCCTGCTCGTCCCGGATGAACGTCCGGCAGCCGGGACTGTCGGCGATGTAGTGCTGGGTGAATGGAAAACAGAGTACCTTGCTGAGTTCTTTTTCGGCCAGATCCGGCGCGAGGCAGTTCTCCGCAAGCCGTATATCGGCTACGGGAATATCCAAGGCCGTCTCCACCTCGGCCGGGTCGAAAATCACCGCAAAGGGCTCCTGGTCCCCGCCTGAAAGTTTCTCGACAAATGCGATGGAGGTATTGCCGCCGATCCATAGATCCTTGTCCAAGGGCTTGCGCACGCCTCGGTTGATATTCCCCCGCAACTCCAGACGCCGCCCGCCGCCTGACTCCTCAATCTCAATGAAGATGTCGCCTTTGGAATTCGTGGTGTGGACCGCCTTGGCGCAATTCCGGTCCGCGACGCCCGTCTTCGGCAGGGCGATGAGCGTATTGCTGAGGATATCCAGAAAAATCCAAGAAATGAGCCCGGTCTCCCGGTCCCGCGCAATCAGATAAGATTCCAGCCGCGTCCCCCAGAAAGTGCTCCCCTTGGTATTGAAGATACCCATTCCGTGGAAGTACCCAGGTTCCTCGTCCGCGATGATGCGCGTCTTCACCAACTCGTAGCGCGCGGGCAACAGCGCGCGGGCTCTATCCGCGTCTTTGAGACGGAAAAAAAGAAAGACCGCGTACGGCTCTATGACGAAACCGATGTACGGGAAGCGCCTGGAAGTCTTGAAAAGCAGGTTCTTGAAAACGGACGCCGGCAACAGGCGCTTGAAGCGCTGAATAAAATTGAGGTCGCAGACCTCCGCGGGATCGATCAAACCTTCCACGCGCTTAATGAAGCGCTCGTCGTCGCGGATGGACATCGGCTTTGCCTTCATTTGTTGAATATAGCATCGAACAAGACGTAACGGACAATGAAACACAAGAAGAGACAGAATCCCGAGAATTGCCGTCGCCGATGTAATTTATCGGTTTTTGATATCACGTTCCCGCTTCATAACGCATCCTTCCCTCCGCCGTCGCCTTTCGGGCAGGGTTGATTCGGCAGACAGAAAACGGATCGTCGAACACGCATTTCGAGTCTTCGAACGCAAAACGGTGCCTAACCTAGTTACGTTCTTTTACGGTATCAACGGAACCAGCAATACCTTGAATTATTTTACCCAAACGAAACGAATAAGCGGCTTCCATAACAAAGTCCAGACCGTAGTCACGGATGAGACCATTCCTTTCTAGCCCGCTCGGATCAAAACAGCGTGCATTGTGGTAATACAGCCGGCAAGTCCGGCATCGATTGTCCCCCAGCCGCTTACCTTTTCCCCGCGTCGTAGATCTCGCCGGCGGCCTTCGGGCCGACCGAGCGGCCCGAGAACACGATGAGGGCGACGATGGTCAGCACGTACGGCAGGAAATAGAAGAATTCGGTCGGCAGGCGCGAAAGGAAGTCGATGTCCTTAGCGTAGAAAGAAAGCGCCTGGGAAAAGCCGAAAAAAGCGCCGGCGCCAAGCACGCCGAGCGGGTTCCACTTGCCGAATATGAGCGACGCGAGCGCGATGAAGCCCGTGCCGTGGATGGAGCTGATCGTGTATTGGATGTCCTGGGAAAGGACCATGACGCCGCCGGCCAGGCCGGCGAAGGCGCCTGAGGCAACGACGCCGAGCCAGCGCATGCGGTACACGTCGATGCCCATGGAAGCGGCCGCCTGCGGATGCTCCCCGCAGGCGCGCAGGCGCAGACCGAGCGGCGTCTTGTACACCGCGAACCAGGTCAGCGCTACCAGGACGAGCATCACGTAGAAGGTCGGATAGGCGTTGCGGAAGAACATGTCTCCGAGCATGGGAATATCGGAAAGGACCGGGACGGTCACCTTGCGCAGGCCGGCGGAAAACGCCTTCGTGCGCTGCTGGTGGAAGAAGATCTGGCAGAGGTACACGGTAAGTCCGCCGGCCAGGATATTGAGCGCGGTGCCGGAGACGACCTGGTTCGCCTTGAAGTTGACCGACGCGACCGCGTGCAGCGAGGAGAAGGCCATGCCCGACAGGATGCCGACGGCGAAAGCGATCCACGGCGCGGCGGGAGTGATCGGCTCGAGGACGACCGTCACCGACGCGGCGGCGAAGGCGCCGACCATCATGATGCCCTCGAGGGCGACGTTGACGATGCCGGACCGTTCGCTGAAAAGCCCGCCGAGCGCCGAGATGATGATGGGGGACGCGAACATGAGCGCGATGGGAAACATTTCGAGGAGCATCTTCATTTGCCGCGAGCCTCCCGCTTGCGCTTCAGGGAATCGAGAACGGCTTCGATGCCCAGGCGCATCGCGACGAAAAGGACGATCGAGGATTGTATGATGCCGGCGATTTCCCGCGGAATCTGGCGCGTCTGCATGAGCGGCTGCGCCGCCTTGAGCATCCCGAACAGGAGCCCCGACAGGAGCACGCCCGGAGCGGTGTTGCCGCCGACCAGAGCGACGGCGATGCCGTCCATGCCGTAGCCTTCCATATAGGATAGCACGCGTCCGAAATTGAAGGTCCCCAGCGTGATGACGGCTCCGGCGAGTCCGGCGAAGGCTCCCGCGATCACCATGGAAAGGACCACGTTCCGTTCGACCTTCATCCCCGCGTACCGGGCGGCGTCCTTGTTGAAGCCGACGGCGCGCAGGGAAAAGCCGAAAGTCGTCTTGTCGATGATGAACCAGAACAGGAGCAGCGCGAGCGCGACGGGGACGATGCCCCAATTGAGGCGGGCCCCGTTGGTGATCGCCGACAGGAACTCGCTCTTGAGGCTCGCGGACGCGGGAAAATCGGGCGTCTTCACCCGATCGACGGTACCCAGCTGGAGCATCGCCCAGTTGGAGAAGTGGAGCGCCGTGTAATTGAGCATGATGGTCACGACGACCTCGTGGACGTTGAAGCGGGCCTTCAGGTAGCCAGGGATCGCGCCCCAGAGCGCTCCGGCGGCCATCGCCCCGAGCAGGCAGAGAACGACGTGGACGCCGGGGGGAGCCTGGACCAGGAGAGCGACGGCCGCCGCGGCCAGCGAGCCTATCATCAGCTGGCCTTCCGCGCCGATGTTGAACAGGCCCGTGCGGAAAGCGAAGGCGATCGAGAGGCCCGTTAGGATGATCGGCATCGACTGCAGGAGGAATTCGCCGATGTAGTAGGGGTTGTACTTCGCTTGCCCGAAGATGTCGAGGCCCGTCAGCGTGCGCACCATCGCCTGGACCATGCCGAGGGGCGACTTTCCGGTGATCATGATGATCAGGGCTCCGGTGGCGAAGCCGAGAAGCACCGCGGCCAGGGGCACGACGATGGGGGATCTTTCTTTCCGCATACGCTAACCAGCCTTGCGCGCCGAGCCGGCCATCAGGAGTCCGAGCTCGTTCTCGTCGGTTTCGGAGGCCTGCACCTCGCCGACGATCTCGCCGTTGAAGATGACCGCGATGCGGTCGGACAGATCCATGATCTCGTCCAGCTCGAGGGACACGAGCAGAATGGCTTTGCCCTTGTCGCGCTCCTCGACGATGCGCTTGTGGATGTACTCGATCGCGCCGACATCCAAGCCGCGGGTCGGCTGCGCGACGATGAAGACGTCGGGCGACCGGTCGATTTCGCGCGCGACTATCGCCTTCTGCTGGTTGCCGCCCGAAAGGCTGCGGGCGGGCGTCGCCGGACCTTCGCCCGAGCGGACGTCGAACTCAGCAATTAGGCGCTCGGCGTTCTTCCGGATGGCGCCCGAATCGAGGATGCCGAAGCGGGAGAAAGGCGCGATCTGGAACGAATGGACTACCATGTTCTCGTCGAGCCTGAAATCGAGCACGAGGCCGTGCCGGTGGCGGTCCTCCGGAATGTGGCCGAGTCCCGATTCGGTCCGCTTCTTCACCGAAAAGCGGGTGATGTCCTGTTCGCCCAGGAGGACGCGGCCGGATTCGGCCTTGGCCAAACCCGTCAGGGCGTGCACGAGCTCGGTCTGCCCGTTCCCGTCGATGCCGCAGAGCCCGACGATTTCGCCCCGGCGGACCGAGAGGGACAGGTTCTTGACGCCGAGAACGCCCTTCGAATTCTTCACCGAAAGCCCCTCGATCCGGAGTATGGCTTCCCCCGGATGCGCGGGCGTCTTGTCCACCGAAAAGCTCACCTCGCGGCCGACCATCATCTCAGCCATGCGGGCCTCGCTCGTGTCCGCCACCGGCACCGTGCCGATGAGCTTCCCGCGCCGGAGCACGGTGCAGACGTCGGCCGCTTCCTTTATTTCCTTCAGCTTGTGGGTGATCAGGAGGATCGTCTTGCCCTCCTCCACCAGCCGCCGCATGATGTGCATGAGTTCGTGGATCTCGTGGGGGGTGAGCACGGCGGTCGGCTCGTCGAAGATGAGGATCTCCGCATCCCGGTAGAGCATCTTGAGGATCTCCACGCGCTGCTGCATGCCTACCGAAATGTCCTCGATCTTCGAGCGGGGGTCTACCTCCAAGCCGTATGTGCGCGAAAGTTCGGCCACGCGCTCTTCGGCGGTCTTCACGTCCAGGAGCGGGCCCTTCATCGGCTCGAGCCCGAGCACGATGTTCTCCGTTACGGTGAAGTTGTGGACGAGCTTGAAGTGCTGATGCACCATGCCGATGCCGAGCCGGTTGGCGGCGTTCGGATCGCCGATCGAGACGGCTTCGCCGCGGACCCTGATCGTGCCGGAATCCGGTTGGTAGAGGCCGAACAGGATGCTCATGAGCGTGGACTTGCCCGCGCCGTTCTCGCCCAGCAGGGCGTGCACCGCTCCCTTCTCGACCTGGAGGGTCACGCCGTCGTTGGCGCGGATCCCCGGAAACGTCTTGACTATGTCAAGCATTTCGATGATGTAGGACATGGACGAAGTATAGCATGCGCCCCGAAGCGCACGCCACGACGAGCGCGAAAAAAAAGAGCCTTACCGGAAGGCATCGCTTCCGGCAAGGCTCCCGCGAGCCGTTCGGCCGCGGCTTACTTCGCCGGCATCTCGGAGACGACCAGAGCGCCCGAAGCGATCTTGGCCTCGTAATCCTTGACCTTGGCGACGATGTCGTCGGAGAGGTTGGGATTCTTCTCGGGGATGCCGACGCCCTTGTTCTTGATCGAGAACACGAGAGTCTGGCCGCCGGGGAACTTGCCCTCCATCGCCATCTTGGCGACGTCGTAGGCGGCGACGTCGACGCGCTTCATCATGGAGGTCAGGACGGCGGACTTGGAGCCGTACATGCCGTCGGCGTACTGGTCCTTGTCGACGCCGATGGCCCAGCGCATATCGCCCTTCTCGGCGCGTTCCTTGGCTTCCTTGATCATGCCGTTGCCGGTGCCGCCGGCCGCGTGGAAGATGATGTAGGCGCCCGCGTTGAACTGCTTCTGGGCGATGGCCTGTCCCTTATCCGGAGCGCCGAAGTCGCCGGCGTAGTCGACCAGGATCTTGGCTTCCGGGTATACGGCCTTGACGCCCTGCTCGAAGCCGGCCTGGAACTTCTCGATGAGCGGGAATTTCATGCCGCCCAGGAATCCGAGCATATCCTTGCCGTCGGCCTTGGCCTTGAGGCCCGCCGCGACGCCGACGAGGAAGGAGCCTTCGTGCTCGGCGAACACGGCCGAAGCGACGTTGGGCTTGGCGACGACGGAGTCGATGATCAGGTACTTGTTGTCAGGGTAGCGGCCGGCGACGTCTCCCATCGATTTCTCGAAGAGGAAGCCGGGAGCCACGATGAGGTCCAGGGCCTCGTCGGAGAAGGTGGAGAGATTCGGAACGTAGTCGGCTTCGGCGGCGGACTGCAGGTACTTGTAGTCCTTGTCTTTGGTCAGGCCGTTGTCCTTGGCGAAACGGACGATGCCCTCCCAGGTTCCCTGGTTGAAGGACTTGTCGTCGATGCCGCCGATATCGGTCACCAGACCGACACGGAAGGACTTGGCCGCGGGAGCGGCCTTTTCCGAACCGCCGCCGGCGAAAGCGGAGGCAGCCGCCAACAAGAGAACGGATACGATAGCAGTAATGCGCTTCATGATTCCTCCTCGAACGATATTATATCGATATACAACTATAAGCCCGCCCATACCGCGGGTCAATCGACACGCTGAAAAAGGGCTCAGTCGGGAAGCTCGGCGATGATCGCGACCCCGGAGGAAGTCCCCAGCCGATCGGCGCCCGCCTCCAGCATCAGGATGGCGTCGTGGTAGGAACGGATGCCGCCGGAGGCCTTCACCTTGCAGGCGGCCCCTACGGTTTTCCGCATGAGGCGCACATCCTCCACGGTGGCGCCGCCGGTGCCGAAGCCGGTGGACGTCTTGACGAAATGGGCGCCCGCCTTCATCGCCAGCTCGCAGGCCGTGCGCTTCTCATCGTCGGAGAGGAAGCAGGTTTCGATGATGACCTTTACGGCGGCCTTCGGACCGGCGGCCTTCACCACCGCGCGGATGTCCTCCTCCACGATGCGGTGGTCGCCGGCCTTGAGCGCGCCGATGTTGATCACCATATCGACCTCGTGCGCGCCGTGCTTGACCGCGAGCCTGGCCTCCTCCGCTTTCGTCTCGGTCGCGTTCGCGCCGAGCGGAAAGCCGATGACCGTGCAGACGAGCGTATCCGAACCGGACAGCTCCTTGGCCGCGACGGGAACCCAGACGGGATTGACGCATACGGACGCGAAGCGGTTCGCGCGGGCTTCGGCGCAGAGTTCGCGCACCTGCTCGGCGGTGGCGATGGGCTTGAGAAGAGTATGGTCGATGGTCTTGGCGACGACGGATTTGGTCCACTCTTTGGGCATACGGATGATTCTCCTTACACGGTGAAGTGTACACGAAAGGAGGTCTCCCCGCCAGCGGAGAAAGAAAACGTCCCGCGCAATTGGCGGACGAGGCTCTGCACCAGCTGCATGCCGAGAGTCCGCGTCGAGCGGGGATCGAAATCGGCCGGCAGGGCGGCGCCCGAGTCGCTAACGGCCAGCTCGCGGACGGCGCCGTCGCCCCGGAAGGATATCGCCAACCGCAGGCGAGTGCCCGCCCGCATGCCGTACTTGAGTGCGTTGGTGACCAATTCCGTCACGATCAGCCCGACGGGCACCGCGTGGTCGGGATCGAGCCGGATCGAGGCGAGGTCGTATTCGAGGATGACGGCGGAAGCGTCGAAGCGCCCGCTGCGGACGATCTGGATCGAAAGCGCGCGCAGGAAATCTCCGCCGTCGACGGACGAAAGATTGCGGTTGTCGTAGAGCATCGTGTGGACGAGCGCCATCGACTGCACGCGGTCGGCGGCTTCGGCCAGCACGGTGAGCGAGGACGGGTCCGAAACGGAGCAGCCCTGCAGCTTCAGCAGGCTCGCGACGATCTGAAGATTATTCTTCACCCGGTGGTGGATCTCCCGCAGAAGCGTTTCCTTCTCTTCGAGAGACTCGCGCAGGGCACGGCTCCGCTCGTTGCGCTGAAGGGCGACCGAAGCCTGGCGCACGAAGGCCTCCACGACCGTCCGGTCGGGTCTCTGATCGGGGGAACGCAGCAGAAGGGTGACGGCCCCGTAGACGGTCCCGTGCCAGGCCAGGCCGATGAGCAGAACGGTCTCCACCTCGAACTCGCGCAGAAGAGCGGTAAGGGGCTCGCCGAGCGTCCGGCTCCCCACGAGGGTCATTGGGATTTCGAACAATCCGCCCGAGAGAAGGGACGCGAACGTACTGTCGCCTACCAGGACCGAATCGTTTTTCCGCAACGTTTCGAGAGCCGCCGAAAGCCGGACCGATTCGCGGTCCGGAGCCGAATAGCGCATCACGGACAGACGCGCCGCCGCGGCGTCGTAGGACGAGACGACGACCAAGGAGTGCGGAATGAGCGTGCGCAGCTCCTGCGCGACCAGCTGGTAGAAATCGCTCCCGTCGTCGACCAGGAATTTGGTGGCCGAGCGGGAAAGGAAGCCGGCCGCCGCGCTCGGGGAAGAACCCTCGCTTTCGCCGTCGGAGTAGGGTTCGCGGATCAGCCGGGTGATCAGCCGGGCGCCCTCCGGATCGCCGCACGGTTCGGCCGCCACGAACGCCTCGACCGGCTGGCCGCCGGCGCCGACGATGCGGACCGGATACCGGACGACGGAACCTTCTATCGCCAGACAGGACAGGAAGGAATTGCGCTGACCCTCATCCTGCCAGAGGCCCAGTTCGACCGTCGTCTTCCCGATGACGTCGGACGACTCGCGTCCCAAAAGAACGCAGGCGGCACGGTTAGCGGAGGAAACGCGTCCGGTCGAAAGATCGGTGATGAAAATCGGTTCGCGCAGCCTGCTCTCTTCAAAATCAAGGGCGAACATCCTTCCTCCCCTACCCCCGTTCGCCGATCAGCGATTTGAGCTCCATGATGTCCCGCACGAGCTTGGTGCGGTCCAGGTTCTGGAAGCGCCGGGGAACCATCTCCTTCGACGTGCACTCGAGCACGGCGACCAGGTTCTGCAGCTCTATCTCGTAGGGGTACGCGGGCGGGACGAAATCGCCCATCGCGTCTTCGAGGTCCTCCCGGGTGATGAAGCTCCGGTCGTCCATCGCCGCGCGGAATTTGGCGCGTATGAGGACGGCTTCGAGGTCGGCGCCGGAGAACTCGTGGCGGAAACGCTTGAGGACGTCGGTGATGGAGAACTTGCGGATCGACAGGTCGAGCTTGCGGACCAGGGTCTCGTAGAGCGCTTCCTTCTCGACGTCGCTCTCCGGGTAGAAAAGGGCCAGATGCTCTTCCGCCCGGCCTTGGCGCTTCAGGTCGATCGGGATGAGGTCGGGACGGCAGGTGATCAGGAACCAGATGATGCGGCCGCGGTATTCGGTATTGCCCATGAAGCTCGCGATCTGCGCGAACACGCGGTTGGAGGTGCCCGAGTCTCCTTCCTGGTCGCGGTCGCCGAGGAACGCGTCCGCCTCGTCGATCATGACCGCCACGGGAGACATGGCCTTCAGGATGTTGAGCACCTTTTCCAGGTTCGATTCGGTGACGCCCTGCCACTTCGACCGGAAGTTGCGGAATTTCACCATCGGGATGCCGATCTCGCCGGCGAAGGCGCCGACCATGAAGCTCTTGCCCGTGCCGACCGGCCCGGCGATGAGGTAGCCCATGGGAAGCACGTCGAGCCGCCCCATCTTGATGGCGCGGGCTGCGCTCTTGAAGCGCTTCTTCACGAAATCGTGGCCGGAGACGTAGGAGAGGTCGTGCTCGGTCTCCATGAATTCGAGCAGGCCCGCCGCCTCGTTCTCGATGATTTCCTTCTTCTTCTGCCGTATGTATTCGAGCGAGAGGGCCTTGTCCTCCTGGTAGCTTTCGGAGACCAGGCGGTTGAGGTTCATGAGGTTGAGGCCGCTGGTGACCGCGGCGACGCGGTCGGCGGTGAGTCCCCGGTCGAGGATGAGCGTTTCCTTGCGCTCGAGGAACTGGAGGAAGCTCGCGCGGACGGACAGGTCGGGAATGGGGATGGAGACCTTCACCGTCGACGGGGAGCCGACGATGCGGGGGGAGATATCGGCCAGGTTCTCGGTGAGGAGGATCACCGAGACGTCCCCGCGCGTGAAGATGGGGTCGTGGGACCAGCGGTTGAGCGTCACCAGGCAGTAACGGTCCTCCTCGGTGAGGCGGGCGATGTCGCTGGCGGGGATGATGGTCTCCGCGTAGTCCATGATGAGGACGATCCGCCGTTTG
>QKCO01000126.1 GCA_003245635.1 Treponema sp. | reverse complement strand
TGCGGAAGCCGTCCGCACCCTCCTCGAGGGACTCAATCTCGATCAGATGGCCATCGATCTGCGCGCCAAGATGATCGAGAAGGGCGCCAAGAGCGACAAGCGCCTCCTTAAGCGCATCGAGATCGTCGAGAATTTCCGCGGCTCCAACAATAAGTGCGAGTGGATGATCCTGGACGCGATCCCGGTCATCCCGCCGGAACTCCGCCCGATGGTGCAGCTCGACGGCGGCCGCTTCGCTACGAGCGACCTCAATGACCTGTACCGCCGCGTCATCAACCGCAATAATCGCCTCAAGCGGCTCCAGACGCTCAACGCTCCCGACATCATCATCCGCAACGAGAAGCGGATGCTGCAGGAAGCCGTCGACGCCCTCTTCGACAACTCGAAGAAGAAGCGCGTCGTGAAGGGCGCCTCCAACCGGCCGCTCAAGTCCATCTCCGACATGCTCAAGGGCAAGCAGGGTCGCTTCCGCCAAAACCTCCTGGGCAAGCGCGTCGACTACTCCGGCCGCTCGGTCATCACCGTCGGTCCGGACCTCCGGATGTGGCAGTGCGGCCTTCCGACCAAGATGGCCCTCGAGCTGTTCAAGCCTTTCATCATGAAGAAGCTGGTCGATAAGGATGTCGTCTACAATATCAAGAAGGCGAAGCTCCTGGTCGAGCAGGAGACCCCCGAGGTCTTCCAGATCCTCGACGAGGTCGTCAAGGAACATCCGGTGCTCCTCAACCGCGCCCCGACGCTCCACCGCCTCGGCATCCAGGCCTTCGAGCCGGTGCTGGTCGAAGGCAAGGCGATCAAGCTCCACCCGCTGGTCTGCCACGCTTTCAACGCCGACTTCGACGGCGACCAGATGGCCGTGCACGTCCCGCTCACGCAGGCCGCGCAGATGGAATGCTGGACGCTCATGCTCTCCGCGCGGAACCTTCTCAACCCCGCGAACGGCAAGACCATCGTCTTCCCGTCGCAGGACATGGTCCTCGGCATCAACTTCCTCACCAAGGTGAAGAAGGGCTCCAAGGGCGAAGGCCGCCGCTATAGTTCCCCCGAAGAAGTGCAGATGGCAGTCGAGTCCAAGAGCCTCGACTGGGCGGCGCTCATCAAGGTGCGCGTCGCCAAGCGCCCGATCTGGTCCAAGACCGGCGTCGAGCAGCAGATCGGCGAGGACGGCCTGGTTGAGACCACTGCCGGACGCCTCGTGCTCAACGAGGAGCTCCCTTCCGAACTTCCGTACATCAATTACGCAATGGGCGATAAGGAACTCAAGTCGCTCATCGAATACGTCTTCAAGATCAAGGGCCCGTGGATCACCGTCCGCATGCTCGACGCCATCAAGGCGACCGGCTACAAGTACGCGACCGTGTTCGGCGCGACCATCTCCGTCGACGACATCGTCGTCCCGAAGGAGAAGACCGAGATGATCGACAAGGCGAACAAAGACGTCGAGTCGATCCAGAAGCAGTACCGCCAGGGCCACATCACCCAGGAAGAGCGCTACAACCGCGTCGTCGAAGTCTGGTCGAAGACCAACGAAGACCTGACGAACATCATGATGAAGACCCTCGAGGCGGACCGCGACGGTTTCAACTCGGTCTACATGATGGCGAACTCCGGCGCGCGCGGCAGCCGCAACCAGATCCGCCAGCTGGCCGGCATGCGCGGCCTGATGGCCAAGCCCTCCGGCGACATCATCGAGCTGCCGATCCGGTCGAACTTCAAGGAAGGCCTTTCGGTCATCGAGTTCTTCATCTCCACCAACGGCGCCCGAAAGGGTCTGGCCGATACGGCGCTCAAAACCGCCGACGCCGGCTACCTGACCCGCCGCCTCGTCGATATCGCCCAGGACGTCGTCATCAACGTCGACGACTGCGGCACCATCAACGGCATCGAGCACAGCGCGATCAAGGACGGCGAAGAAGTCGTCGAGTCCCTGAAGGACCGCATCGTCGGCCGCTTCACCCTCGAGCGCGTCAAGCATCCGATCACCGGCGAGATCATCGTCGACGTGAACGAGGAGATCACCGAGGAGATCGCCGAGGCGATCGAGGAAGCGGGCATCGATACCGTCCGCATCCGCACGGTGCTCACCTGCGAGGCCCAGCACGGCGTCTGCCGCAAGTGCTACGGCCGCAACCTGGCCACCAACCGCGTCGTCGAGATCGGCGAGGCGGTCGGCATCATCGCCGCTCAGTCCATCGGCCAGCCGGGTACCCAGCTGACGATGCGTACCTTCCATATCGGCGGCGCGGCGACGAAGGCCTCCGAAGAGAACCGCACCTACCTCAAGTATCCAGTCTACCTGCGCGACGTGCAGGGAACCCACGTCGACCTTCCCGACGGCCGCATGCTCTTCACCCGCAAGGGCTTCGCGATCGTCAACAAGGTCATGAAGGACTACAAGCTGGAAGCCGGCGACGAGCTTCTGGTCGAGGACGGCAAGAAGGTCATCCGCGGCGAGGCTCTTCTGCGCCGCAAGGGCGAAGAAGTCCTATCCACCGAAATCGCCTACGCTCTGGTGCAGGACGGGTTCCTCTACCTGATCGGCCAGGATCAGAAGCTCGAGATCCGCAACGGATCGGAGTTCCTGGTCAAGAAAGGCCAGGTCGTCGCCCGCGAGCAGACCATCGCCGTGTTCGATCCCTTCTCCGACCCGATCATCGCCGAGGCCGAAGGCTACGTGCGCTACGAGGATATCATCCCCGGCACGACGCTCAAGGAAGAGATCGACGAGGAAACCGGCAACATCGAGAAACGGATCACCGAGTTCCAGCTCGAGACCAAGCAGCCTCGCATCATCATCGGCGACGAGGCCGGAAATGAGCTCGCTTCCTATTATCTGCCTGGAGGCGCGTACCTCCTGGTCGACGAGGGCGAGAAGCTCACCGCCGGCCGCACCATCGCGAAGACCCTCAAAGAATCCGCGAAGGCGATGGACATCACCGGCGGTCTGCCTCGCGTCAGCGAGCTCTTCGAGGCCCGCAAGCCGAAGCTTCCCGCCGTTCTGGCGCAGGTTTCCGGCACGGTCCAGTTCAAGGGCATCGTCAAGGGCAAGCGCGTCATCATCGTCCGCGACGCCTTTGGCAAGGAATTCAAGCACCTCGTGCCGATGGCCAAGCGTCTGCTTGTGCGCGACGGGGACCAGGTCGAAGCCGGCGAGCTCCTGTGCGTCGGCAATATCAACCCGCACGACGTGCTACATATCGCCGGCGAGAATTCGCTCCAGCGCTACCTGATGGACGAAATCCAGCAGGTTTACCGCCTCCAGGGCGTTACGATCAACGACAAGCACATCGGCGTCATCGTCCGTCAGATGATGCGCAAGGTCGAGATCGTTTCCGTCGGCGATACCCGGTTCATCTACGGCCAGCTGGTCGACAAATACCGCTTCCACGAGGAGAACAACCGCGTCATCTCCGAAGGCGGTCAGCCGGCGGTCGCCCGCCCGATGTTCCAGGGCATCACCAAGGCGTCGCTCAACATCGATTCATTCCTGTCCGCCGCCTCGTTCCAGGAGACGACCCGCGTGCTCACCAACGCGGCGATCGCCGGATCGACGGATTACCTGCGCGGCCTGAAGGAAAATATCATCATCGGCCATCCGATTCCCGCGGGAACCGGCATGAAGCGCTACCGGGAAGTGAAGCTCTTCGACGAGGAGCAGGGCGACTTGGACGCATACATGCACGAGATTCTCGAAAGGCGGAAGCTGGAGAAGGTGGCCGAGCCCGTCGAAGAGGATTTCGACTCCGACGACGGGGAAGAGTGATTCCGACGCCGATCCGCACCTGCGGATCGGCGCCTTGACGATAATCCTGCGGTGGGGTATAGTGCCCTGCCGCGAATAGCGAACCGCGCGCGCGTTTTTTTCGCCTCGTAAGAAAAACCGCGCGTTTTTATACGCAGCCGACGTGCTGGTCGGCGCGACAAGAGGAGAATAGGCCGTTCATGCCCACGATTAACCAGTTGGTCCGTTTCGGACGCAAGCAGATTACTGTGAAGACCAAATCGCCGGCTTTGCAGTCCTGCCCCCAGAAGCGCGGCGTTTGTACGCGCGTTATGACCGTAACCCCCAAGAAGCCGAACTCCGCGCTCCGCAAGGTCGCCCGTGTTCGCCTTTCCCATGGCACCGAAGTCACCGCCTACATCCCCGGCATCGGCCACAACCTGCAGGAGCACTCGGTAGTGCTCGTGCGCGGCGGCCGCGTCAAGGATCTTCCCGGTGTGCGCTACCACATCGTGCGCGGCGCGAAGGATACGCTCGGCGTCGCCGATCGTAAGCGCAGCCGTTCGAAGTACGGCGCCAAGCGGCCGAAGGCGTAAGGAGTAGACTGTGGGACGAAAAAAGAAGACCGTAGTTCGGGAAATCCTTCCCGATGCGAAATACAACAGCGTCGTCGTGTCGAAGTTCGTCGCGCGCATGATGCTGCAGGGCAAGAAATCGATCGCCGTGCGCATCGTTCATGATGCGTTCGACGTCATTCGCCAGAAGGCCGACAAAGAGCCGCTCGAGGTATTCCTGAAGGCGCTCGACAACGTGAAGCCTCTGGTCGAAGTCAAGTCCCGCCGCGTCGGCGGCGCGACGTACCAGGTGCCCATCGAGATCCGCGAAGCCCGCCGCGAGGCGCTCGGCATGCGCTGGATCATCAATGCGGCGCGCTCGCGCGCCGGCCACGAGATGAGCGAGCGCCTTTCGGCCGAGCTGCTCGACGCGTTTAACAATACCGGTACCGCCTTCAAAAAGAAGGAAGATACGCACAAGATGGCCGAAGCCAACAAGGCTTTCGCCCACTATCGCTGGTAGTTTTCGTTTTCTCGATGGATGCCGCCTCCGGGCGGCTGGGTCTTTGATAGAACGTTCGGAAGGGTTTCGGCTTTTCCGAACGCCGCTTCGCGCGGTGATGCTGAGGAGGTATAGGACAGTAGAGTGTTCCTGATCGTCGGCGTCGCGCGTCGAAGCGTGCGTCTCGATGATCCAAACCGATCATCATTTTATATCCGTAATGCGGATACGGCGATGGCCGAATGGTGGGATAGGTGGTGCGAGGCATGTTTCGGACTCATTTGGTCCGTGCCTTCGTTTCGTCCTCTTTTTACCCATCAAATCGGTTGCAGCCTCGTTCGTATTCGGCGTGTCGGAGCGTGCCTTGCGCAGGTCGTTCCGTTTCGTTATAATGCGCGGACTTGCAATTTTTTGAGAACGTAAACTCGTTAGGAGGACACGATGGCAAAGGATAAGTTCAATCGAACTAAGCCCCACATGAACGTTGGTACTATCGGTCACGTCGACCATGGAAAGACGACTCTTTCCGCCGCTATCACCATGCATTGCGCCAAGAAATTCGGCGACAAAGTGATGAAATACGACGAGATCGATAATGCGCCCGAAGAGAAGGCCCGCGGTATCACCATCAATACCCGGCATCTCGAATACCAGTCCGAGAAGCGCCACTACGCGCACATCGACTGCCCCGGCCATGCCGACTATATCAAGAACATGATCACCGGCGCCGCCCAGATGGACGGTTCCATTCTGGTCGTTTCCGCTCCCGACTCCGTCATGCCGCAGACCCGCGAGCACATCCTGCTCGCCCGCCAGGTAGGCGTTCCGAGCATCATCGTGTTCCTCAACAAGGTCGACCTCGTTGACGATCCCGAGCTGCTCGAACTGGTCGAGGAAGAAGTCCGCGATGTGCTCAACCAGTACAAGTTCCCCGGCGACAAGACCCCGATCATCAAGGGATCCGCGTTCAAAGCGATGTCCGAGCCGGACAATCCAGAGGCGACCAAGTGCATCGACGATCTGCTCGCCGCCATGGATACCTTCTTCCCTGATCCCGAGCGCGATGCCGACAAGCCCTTCCTGATGCCGATCGAAGACGTGTTCACGATCTCCGGACGCGGTACCGTCGTTACCGGCAAGGTCGACCGCGGCGTTCTGAAGCTCAATGAGGAAATCGAGATCATCGGTATCCGGCCGACCAAGAAGACCACGGTCACCGGCATCGAGATGTTCAACAAGCTCCTCGACGAGGCCCAGGCCGGCGACAATGTCGGCTGCCTCCTTCGCGGTATCGATAAGAAGGATGTCGAGCGCGGTCAGGTTCTCGCCAAGATCGGTTCGATCACCCCGCACATCAAGTTCAAGGGCCAGATCTACTGCCTGTCCCAGGCGGAGGGCGGACGCCACAGTCCGTTCTTCTCCGGCTATCGTCCCCAGTTCTACTTCCGGACCACGGACATCACCGGTACCGTATCCCTGCCCGAAGGCAAGGAAATGGTAATGCCCGGCGACAATACCGAGGTTATCGGTGAGCTGATCCATCCCATCGCTATGGAGAAGGGACTCCGCTTCGCTATCCGCGAAGGCGGCCGCACCGTGGCTTCCGGCCAGGTTACCGATATTCTCGCGTAAGAATTGCTAGGTTGACGGAAGGCGGTTCTCGACGAATCGGGGGCCGCTTTCTTTTGGAGGAATGATGGCTAAGGAACGAATTCGCGTGCGACTACGCGGCTTCGATGTGGAGCTGATCGATCAGAGCGCGAAAGCGATCGTTCAGACCGTGCAGAAGGCTGGCGCCAAGGTCTCCGGACCGATCCCGCTGCCTACCCGTATTAACAAGGTGACGGTTCTGCGCTCTCCCCATGTCAATAAAAAGGCACGGGAGCAGTTTGAGATGCGTACTCATAAGCGTCTCATCGATATTATCGATCCTTCCGCCGAGGTGATGGACTCGCTCATGAAACTTGAGCTTCCCGCCGGCGTGGATGTCGAGATCAAGCAGTAAATGCGATAAACGGGCAGACGGTCCCCGGACCTCGGGATATCGTGCCTGATAATGGAGAGTCAAGATGTTGGGTCTAGTGGCCAAGAAAGTGGGCATGACGCAGGTCTTCGACGACGACGGGAACCTCACTCCGGTGACGGTTTTGCGCGTCGATCCGAACATCGTCATCGCTCAGAAGACGGAAGATAAGCACGGCTACAGCGCCGTCGTTATCGGAGTCGACGACAAGAAGAAGAGTAGGGTGACCAAACCCTACGCGGGTCAGTTCCCTGAGGGTATCGCTCCCAAGAAAGATCTTCGGGAGTTCAGGGATTTTGAGAAGGAATGCGCCGTCGGTGATTCTCTCGGAGTCGATTTGTTCGAGGAGTGCCGTTACGTCGAC
>QKCO01000100.1 GCA_003245635.1 Treponema sp. | reverse complement strand
TATGCTCGACACCATCATCAACCGCATGGGAGTGTGACGTAAATGAGGCGCGTATCGACCAATATGCCCAACGACGATCTCCAGTACCGGCTCCGCCGCCAGGAAGCGGACCTAAGCAATCTCCAGGCGAAGATGGGCACCCAGAAGCGGATCAAGGATCTGCGCGACGATCCGCTGGCGGCGGCGAAGGCTGTCCGCTACGAATCCTACCTGGCGCGGCTCGATCGATTCGAGAACAACGCGCAGTACGCCAAGGACCATCTCAAGGTCTCCGACGGCTATCTTCGCCAAGCCCAGGACGTCATGCAGCGCATCCGCGAGCTGGCGGTTCAGGGCGGCAACGGCACCTACTCGGGCGAAGACATGCGCTATATGGGCATCGAAGTAAACGAGCTGCTCAAGGAGCTTGTCCAGGTGTCGAACTCGATCGGTCCGGACGGGAAACGCCTGTTCGCGGGCGACAAGGCGTTCACCGAGCCGTTCCGCGCCGTGGAGTCGTCCGTGGCGGGAGCGGGGGAGAATGTCATCGCCCGCGTCGATTATCAGGGCGCCGGCTCCTCCCGCCGCGCGGAAGTCGGCGAGCGCGCGATAGCCGATTTGGACATCGGCGGAGGGGAAGCGTTCTGGGCGGAGAAGATGCAGATTTTCTCCTCCTTCGACGCGACCGCCTACCGGGCCGCCTCCCAGACTTCCTTCTTTGTCGACGGGCAGGAAATCGCGGTGAATCCCGGCGACACCATCCATGCGATAGCCGCGAAGATCAACGATTCGGCGGCGTCCGTCAAGGCCTACGTCGATCCGACGACCCGAGGCTTGGCGATCGAAGGGACGAGCCCTCATCTGATACGGCTCGAGGATGCGCCCGGCGGCAGCGTGCTCAAGGATTTGGGCGTCATCCGGCAGACCGCCGATCCGGGAGCCCCGAACTGGCATCCGTCGGCGCGCGTTTCGGGCGGATCAGCCTTCGACATGGTGATCCGCCTGCGCGACGCTCTCTTCAGGGGCGACGGCAACGAAGTCGGTTCCCTCGGCATCGGCGGCATCGATTTGGCGCTCGACAATCTTGGGGCCCGGCTCGCGGAGATCGGAAGCCGCCAGGAACGGGTAGAGATGACCTGGCAGCGGATAAACTCAGAAATCCCGGACGTCACCAGTCATCTGGCGCGGGAAACGTCCTTGGATTTTTCGGAAGCGGCGACCGACCTGGGCATGATAGAGTTCGCCCACAAAGCCGCTCTGCAGACCGCGTCGAAGATAGTGCAGCCGACGCTGCTCGATTTCCTGCGCTAGGCCGGATAGGGCCGCGGATACAACGGAGTTCATATGAGAGTCAACACGAAAGCCTACGGCTCTATAGAAGTGGACGAGCGGCAGCTCGTCCGATTCCCGAAGGGAATTCTCGGTTTCGAGAAATTCAAGGAATATGCGCTGCTCGACGCGGAACGGCAGCCTTTCTACTGGCTCCAGTCGGTGGACGTCGAACGGGTCGCCTTCATCGTGGTGAATCCGTTCCTCTTCCGCGCTGACTACGAGTTGGACATCGACGACGCGGAGCTCGCCGAGATAGGGATTCAGGATCCCGAGGCTGCGCTCATCTTCTCCATCGTGACCATCCCCGCCGATGGATCTCCGATGACGGCGAACCTGCAGGGGCCGCTGGTCATCAACAAGGAGGACCGGCTCGCGCGGCAGGCCGTGCTCACCGATCCCCGCTGGAAGACCAAACACGATGTGCTTGCGGAATTGGCGGCCGCGAAGAAGGCGCCATGCTGATACTGTCGCGCAAGCTGAACGAAAAGATCATGATCGGAGACGACATCTCTATTTCGATCATCGAGATACGCGGAGATCAGGTCAAGATCGGCGTCGATGCGCCGAAATCGGTCAAGGTCTTCCGCCGCGAGGTGTTCGACGCCATCATGGAGGAGAACCGCGCGGCGGCCGAGTCTTCGGCCACGCTTCCGGAAGTCAACCTCGGTCTGGAGTAGGGGACGCGGTCGGCGGGTTCGGTCGGCAATCGAACCCTAATCCGCGTTGTCCGCGTAGATCGCTTCGAATTCGTTCTCGATCCGTTCGAAGACCGCGGCGAGGGAAGGATCGAAGTGCGTACCGCTCCATTCGCGCACTTTCCGTACCGCGGTTTCGTGGTCGAAGGCGTTCTTGTAGCTCCGCTTCATGCGGAGCGCGTCGTAGACGTCCGCGACGGCGACGATTCTGGACGCGAGCGGAATCATCTTCCCTTCCAGGCTATAGGGGTATCCCGAGCCGTCCCATCGTTCGTGGTGGTACAGCGCGATTTCGCGGGCCATCGGATTCGGGTAGGTCGATAGTATGTACGCGCCGTTCTTGGTGTGTTCCTTCATGATGGTCCACTCCCAGTCGGCGAGCGGGCCCTCCTTGTTGAGCACGTCGTCGGGCGTGCCGATCTTGCCGACATCGTGCATCGCCGCCAGGAATCCGATATCGTCGATGAAATCCTTGTCGATCTCCTCGTATCCCGGCTTGTCGAACAGCTCCAGAGCCATTCGTTCGGAATAGAGGTTAACCCGCTGGATATGCTTGCCCGTGTCGTTGTCCTTCAGCTTGGACGCCTCGAGGAGGCTGAGGAAGACGGCGCGCAGCAGCGCCCTGTTTTCCTCGGTGACGTCGTCGAAGAATACGACGAACGAGGGCGGAATATGTTCCCTGTCGTTCTTGGCGTATAGGGGGAACAGGTATGTTTTCGTGAGTATGGTGCCGCTTTCGCGGATCTTGCTGCGGATCAGCCCTTTCCAGGAATAGCCGCGTTCGGGAGACTTGACCGAGAGCACGAATTCCTTGAGCGCCTCGACGCCGAGGGACTTCCCGAAGACGTCGAGAAACCTGCCGCCCTTGAGGTGATAGAAATTCTCGAAAAGGCGTTCGCAGGCTTCGTTCGCGTCGCTGATGCGCAGGTTGGAGTCCATGATCAGGATCGGCAGAGGATTCGTCAGGAAGGACGCGATGAGGGCCCGGTCGGGCTCGGAGGCCGGGGCCGTCGAAATCGATTCCGATAGCTCGGCGGCCGCTTCCATCCCGCTGTCGAGTTCTTCGAGTTCCTCGAGAATCCCGTCGTCCGTCATTTTATGCTCTTCCCGCCTTCGCTTCGCGCGTGGTTTCGGCCTCGCTCTTGCGCAGGTAATCGAGTCCAACCCCGTCATCCTCGCCGGGGATGCCTGCTTCCGCTTTAGCGCGGGCAAGCCGCGCGAGGTCGAGCGCGGCGCCGCCGCGGTGCCCGGGATCGACGGAAAGGCGCAGGTCGGCGCTGATCGACGAAATCTCGGCGGCCGCGCGGGGAGCGTCCGGACCGCATACGAGCACTTCGCGCGCGCCGGCGTCCTGCAGCGCTGCGGCGATCGCCGCAGCGTCCGCGTCCATGTCGTCGAGAAGGCGCTTCCCTCCGCGGAACGCGGCCGCATACCAGCGGTTCTGTTTCGCGTCGATAACCGGCAGGACGGCTCCGGGCCAGGCCGCGCGGGAGGCGGCGAAGCATTCGAGGGTCGGCAGCGCGTACAGCGGTATCTCGAGCGCCGCCGAGAGGCCTTTTGCGGTCGCCATGCCGATGCGCAGGCCGGTGAAGGATCCGGGACCCCGCATGCAGGCGACGAAGCCGAGCGCTGCCCGATCGACGCGGGCCAGCGAGAAAAGGGCATCCGCCGCTTCCATCAAACGTTCCGAATGGCGCAGCCCTGCGTCGATTTCGATCGCATAGCTTCCCGAATCCCCGACGAGGGCGAGCGACAGGATGTCGGCGGCGGAATCGATCGCGAGACCGGTCACTTGAGGGCTTCCTCCAAACGCTGGTGCTCGATCGTGATTCGGCGGCTTCCGCCGTCGAGCGTTCTGAGTTCGATGACGGCGCTGTCGGGCGGCAGCGCCGACGCGATCCGTTCGCTCCACTCGATGGCGCATACGCCGTTTCCGAACAAATACTCCTCGACGCCGAGCGAGAGGAAGTCTTCTTCGCCGCCGAGCCGGTACGCGTCCATGTGGTACAGCGGAAGCCGCCCCGCGTATTCGCTGATGATAGTGTAGGTCGGACTGGTAATGTCTTCAACGATTCCCAGGCCGCGCGCGATCCCTTTCGTGAGCGTCGTCTTGCCGGCGGCCAGTCCCCCCTTGAAGGCGATGACCATGCCTTTTGAAAGGGCTCGTCCGATGCGTTCGCCGAGCGCTTCCGTTTGGTCGGCGCTCGACGTCGTGAAGATCAGCAGGGGAGGGCTCCCGCACGATCCATGGAAAGGATGAAGTCCCTGAGCGCCTGCTGCACGGGTAATAGCGGGTAGTCGATATCTTCGAGAAGCGTCACGAGGATTTCCTTCGCGCCGGTCGGCTTCGTCTCGATGGAGAATTCGATTCGCTTTTCGGTCCGTTTCCCGATCAGGTCGAGCGCCGTTCTCGCGGTGTAGACGCGGCGGTAATAGATGGGGACATCTTTTCTGGCTATTTCCAGAATTTCCAGTACTTTCATTATTTGCGGATAGTATGCCATCCGGGCATTACGGTCAACATAAAAACCTCCCGCCGCTCTTATTCCTGGTCGTATCCGTAGACGGTCGCGTTGATCGCGTTGAGCGTCTTTCGCGTCGTCTTGAGGAACTGGATGTGCATGACCCCGCCTACAGCCCCGGTTTTGTTGGTCCGAACGACGCGGCCGAAAGCCGCCATGACCCGGCCTTGGGCGTCGTCGAATTCCAGCTTGACGTATTCGCCCGTCCTGAGCGCGGCGGCGCTCTTGATCGCGCATCCGCCCGCAGAAATGTCGACGATGGTGCCCATCGAGCGGCGATCGTCGACGATGGTTTCCTTGATGGTCTTGCGCCCCTGCGCCCGCTGCAGGATCTGCACGAGAGAAAAGTAGCAGGATATCCGCGCTTCCCTGCGTGGATGCCGCCGGCTGGGAAGGGGAGCGATCCGTTCCGAGTGCGCCAACGCGATCGCTTCGCCGGACGGAAGCGCGACGGTGCCCACCGCTTTCGAGTCGAAGCGGTGGCCCTGACTGGATTTCGTATAGAAGGATAGGTTCAGCTTCGTTCCCCGGGCGAACTTGATCGTCGTTCCGACAGCGTCCTTGGGCGCTTCGATGAGCAGCTGCTCGCCTTTCGCCGATATGATCCTGGTCGGATACGTTTCCTTCTTCGGCCCCGTCAGGACGGCCGCCAAGCCGTCCGGAAGCTTGCGGGTGGTGACGATGCGCTCGGCCGATCCTTTCGCCGCGTCGACGGCCGACCGGATCGAAAAAAGCATGGATTTCTCTTCTTCCGACGCCGCTTCGGTTTCCGCGTTCGATTCGATCTCGTGGAAGGCGCGCTTGAGATGACGATCGAGCACTTCCAGGTTCTCCATGGTCGATTCGGGGTCCGTCACCTGGGCCTTGCGGAAAACGTGCTCTAGAAATCCAGTCTGCGCCGAGTCGAGGCCGTAGGAAGATGTAGCCCTTTTGAGCGCCCAACGGCTGAATCGCGGTCGGGCCTTGCGGCCGGATCCCATTCCCGCCGAAGCGATGCCGTTCTTGGAGATGTTCAGGACTATCAGGATGGCGATGAGCACTCCCAGCACGACGAAAAGGATGATCGCGGTTTTAGGATCGCTTTCCTTGAAATATGAAACCTGCAGCGGGAACTTTCTCATCGGCGCTCCTTATGCCCCGCGTCCGACCGTTTCGGCGAGAAGTCCCGCCAATGTCTTGAGCCGCGGCGCTATTTCGTATTCCGCCAGGTCTCCGACCAGGATGGCGTCTCCGTTCTCGTAGCCCGCGGTCAGTTCGGAAAGGGCCGTCCTGAGGTCGTTTATGAAATCGGGAAACGTGACGCCGTCCAGCGTCCGCTCCGATAATCCTACGCTTTCATTTTCGGCAAGCGGAACGAGCCGCAGCAGCGATCCCATGAGCGCGGCGAAATCGCCGAGCGTCCGCGCGGCTTGTGCGTCCTTGCCCGTCTGGAGTTCAAGAGGAACTTCTTCGAGCTTCGACGCGAGGTCGTCCATCCGCGCGCCCAGGCGGGACAGCTCGGCGACGGGAGCGTTGAGTTCCCTGATTCGGTCGGCTATTTCGCTTCTGACGGCCTCGATTCTTCCATCGTCGTCGGCGTTCCCGCGATTGAGGATATCCGCGATGCGGATGTAGAGGTCTTTCCCGTTGCCCGCCATGAAGCCCGATGCCGCCGTAGCTTCGAACGAAGCGGCGATCTCCGCCGCCCGGGAAGGCCTGCCTTCGACGACTGCATCCCTGCGGTCCTTCTGGGCCTCCATGAGGACGCGGTCGCTTTCGGTCAGCGCTTCGATGAGGAGCTCGTTCCACGAGGATGCGCGGATATCGAGCGTTTCGACTTCGTCCAAATCCATCGCGCACGCGCCCTCGATCTGCGATGCCGCGATAGCCTCGCCGTTGAGGCTCAGCGCGCTGACGCTGAAGCGCGAGCGTTCGAGCCAGCTTTCGATCCCCGTCAGCAGCTCGCCGAGGGTCCGTTCACGCTCCAGGGTGACATCGAAGGGGTTTCCGTTCATGGTAACGATCATGGTGTACTCCGTCAGTTCCCGTTTCCTCGATTGCTGAACTGCTCGATGGACGAGGATGTCTTTTCCATCCGGTTCAGCGACCCTTCCATGGAACCGTATTTTCGTTTGAGGTCGTCTTCCTTGGCGATCAATTGGCGATCGAGCGTGTCGATCTTGCGCTTTTCCTGCGCGATGCGCGTGTCGATCGTTCCCGTCTTGAGCTGCACGAGGCCGCCCGTTTCCACGAACGGCTTCGCGATCGAATCTACCGCGTACGCGAAGCCGCTGTCGATGACGAGGTCGCCGTCGGTGTCGCTGCCGAACAATTCCTTGACGGCGGGCAATCGGTCCTTCATGGCCTGCTCGAGACGCTTTTCGTCTATTTCGAGATAGCCGCGCAGCCGGGAGGCGTCCAGTCCTCCGCCGCCCCCCGGCTTGCGGGAATCGGTCGAGACGCCGATCTGGGACAGCAGCGCCATGTCGCGCTCGGCGCTCGTCGGGTAGGGGGAGGAAGCGGTCCGCTGCAGGGTCGTGCGGAGCTGGTTGAGCGTCACGTCGCCCTGCATCTTGCCGAGCTTTTCCTGCATCGCCTTGCGCTCGTCGTCGTTCAGGTAAGTCAATTCCGAAACGATCTTGTCGTCGTTCCTGACGAGCACGTTGATCTCGCCGACGAGCCGGTTGT
>QKCO01000180.1 GCA_003245635.1 Treponema sp. | reverse complement strand
GCTGCTGCCGAAGGGCGGCTTCGGCAAGCGGACTCCGCTCTGGATGACCCGTCTGCGCGCGAAGCGCCTCTACGAGGCGGTGCGCTCGTACGCCGATTTCCCGGTGACGCGCGAAACCTGGCGGACCTGCCTGCGCGACATCCTCGACCCGGATGCCGCCTCCCGCCTCGTTTCGGATATCGCGGGGGGCTCGGTGGAGCTCGCGTTCGCGGACAACATCCTGCCGTCTCCCTTCGCGCGGGGCAGCGTGTGGATCGCGTCCGATTCGTTCATGTATCGCCGGGACGAGGGCTCGGCGGCGTCCGCGACCGACGAGGAGCTCATACGGAGCCTGCTCGCTTCCGACCGCGACCAGGCTGAGCCGCGCGTTTCGGACGCCGTCGCCGTATCGGTGGTCGCCCGCCTCAAGCGGCTCGATCCCGACTACGCGCCGCGGGACGAAGCCGATTCGCTCGATTGGCTCGACGAACGGCTGCTGATCGAGGATGCCGAGTGGAACGCCCTCGCCGCCTCGTTGCCGTCCGGCATCTCGGCTGTGCCGGAACGCTTGCGCCTCCCCGGCGCGGAGGGCGTTTTCGTCGTATCGCCGGACCTGCGTTCGCGAAAGCTCGACGAGGCCGATCTGTTTTCCCGTTGGCTGCGCTACGAGGGGCCGGTCTCGGAAGGCCGCGCCGCCGCCCTTTTCGGCCCGGATGCCGTCGACATCCTGCGCGGTCTTTTGGACGCGCAGGCCGTCGTCCGCCTGCGCGTCGGCGAGGGCCCCGCCGTTTTCTGCGACGCGGAGCTGGCTTCCCGTCTGCTGCGCGCCGAGCGCGCCGCGCACCGTTCTTCGGGCGTCGCCGGCGTTGAGATGTCCCTCGGCGAACTGCAAGCGATCTCCGCCGCAGCGCAGGGCGTTCGTCCGGCGGGCGACCTGCTCCCGGCCTCGACGGACGCTGATGCCTCCGTCGAGCGGCTCAAGGCAGCGCTCGAACCGCTGCTCGGAACGGCGCTTTCGGCGCGGCTCTGGGAACGCGACGTGTTTCCCGCCAGGTCGGCCTACCTGCGCTACCACCTCGAGCTCCTGCAGTCGCGCTACCCCGTGCTCTGCTTCGGCACGTCCGGCGGCCGGGTCGGGTTCTCGCTGGCGGATGAACTCTCCTTCTCCTATGCCCGCGAATCGGATACAGCGCTCAGCGCCGAGGCGGCCGCGCTTCTCGGTGCGCTGGTCGCGGGTTCCCCCGAGGCCTCGCGGGCGCCGATCGCCGCCTACGCCGAGCTTGCGGAAAGCGGGCGCTTGGGATCGGCCCGATTCGCGCCGTTCGTCGGTCTGATCGCGCGGAACGCGGAACCGGAACCGCGGCGCGGGGAGGCAAAGCCCTTCGGCGCGCCGCGCGCGCGCGGAGATTTTCCCTCCCGCGCGCGCTGGGAGCGATCGCGCGCGGGAAGCGACGGCATCGCCTCCGGGCACTGGCTGCCGCTCGAGCGGAAACCTCCTGCCGACGCCGTCGAAGGAGAGACGGTCATGCGCGAGAAAGCGCGCCGCCTCATCGCCCGCTACGGCGTACTCTCCCGATCGATCGCCGCGCTCGAGGAGGACGCCCCGCCCTGGACCGCCCTTTTCCGCTCGCTTCGCCTCATGGAGTTTTCCGGAGAGATCGTCGGCGGCCGTTTCGTCGCCGGCATCGACGAGCTCCAATTCCGTTTCTCCTCGCCTTCGCCCGGAGCGCTTTCGGACGTCTATTGCCTGTGCGCGCGCGATCCGGCGAGCCTCGGCGGGCTTCCGTCCTTCGCTTCGTTCTTCGGCTTGCCGCCCCGGCTCGCCTCTTCCCACTTCGTCTGGCGCGGTTCCAAGCTGCTCCTGGTTTCCCGGCGCAACGGTCGGGAGCTCGATTTCAGGGTGGAGGCCGAAGATCCCGACGCGCCGGTCTCGGTAGACGCGCTCTGCGGGAGGCTCGCCCTCCGCGCCGTCGATCCGATCGCGCCGCTTCTGACCGAGACGGTCAACGATACGGCGGCGGCCAGGTCTCCGTATTCGGGAGTCCTGATGCGCGCGGGCTTCGTCGAAGCTCTCAAGGGGCTCGAATACGTTCCCCGTTCGGACCGCGCTTGACTTGTTCGCTTATTTTGGTGAATCTCTATAATATTGATGGAAGTAGCTTCTTTTCAGTTCGAATTCTACCGGATCGCCGCGCCCTGCTTCGCCGTCGCGCTGGCGGTTCTGCTCGCCGTCTCCCGCAGCCGCGCTTTGCGCAAGAATCCCGCCTCGAACCCGTTCTCGCTCTTCGTGCTTGCGACCATCGGATTCCTGATTGCGAACACCCTGGAGATCAGCGCTCGGACGGAGGCAGACAACCTGTTCTGGTCCCGGGCGATCTATCTTTTCATCCCCTTCATCCCGCTGCTGTGGCTCTCCTTCACGTACAGCGTTTCCGGCGAGGGCCGAGCGTTCCCGCGCCGCGCGTTCGGACTGCTGCTGATTGTGCCTCTCGTTACGCTGGGGATGGTTTTTTCTGATTCATGGATGGGCTACATCTGGCCGTCCATTTCGTACCTCGAGCAGGGCGGCTACGTCGTGTCTATCCGAAGCCACGGTCCCTGGTTCGCCGTCTACGTCATCCACACGTATCTCGTCGCCGCGGCAGGGCTGGTCATAGCCGTCCGGTCGTTCGTCCTCAAACGTTCTTATTTCCGAAAGCGCTCCGCGCTTCTGCTCGCGGGAGTAGCGCTGCCCATCCTCGCGAGCGGCGTCTACATCCTCAGGCCGTTCCCCTGGCTCGTTAAGGACTACACGCCGATCTCGTACGCGGTTTCCGCTTTCTTCTTCTTTTTCGTCATCTACCGGATGGACGCCTTCTCGGTCATCCCCGTCGCCCGCGAACACTTGGTGGAGCGGATGCCCGACGGCATGCTCATGATCGACGCTGAAGCGCGCATCGCGGACGCCAATCGGGCGGCTTTGGAAATGCTCGGCGCGGATGAATCGATCATCGGCAAGAGCTTGCCCGAGAACGGCGAGGTCTCGGATTTTCTGCCCCGCGAGATTGTCGATGCGGTCCGGGAAGGGGGGTGCGCCCTCTATCGTTCCTCGCGGTCCGACGGCGAAAGGCGCTATTCGGTCGAATCGATCGATCTTCCCGGGCGTCTGCGGAGCCGGGGTCGGCTCATCCTCATCCGGGACGAGACGGAGCTGCGCAAGGCGCTTGAACGTTTGGAGAGCTTGGCGCGGACGGATGTTCTGACCGGACTTGCGAACCGCCGCGGTTTCTTCGACCAGGCGGGCCCGCTCGTCGCTTCCGCGCAGCGCTACGGCGAGCCGGTCGCCGTAGCCATGTTCGACCTGGACCGGTTCAAGTCCATCAACGATACCTGGGGCCACGCCGCAGGCGACGAGGTCCTACGCGCCTTCTCGGACATACTGCGCCGCAACCTGCGCGGCGCGGACAGCGCGGGCCGCATCGGCGGCGAGGAGTTCGCGCTCGTTCTGCCGCGGACGGACCTCTCCGGCGCGCGGGTAGTCTGCGAACGCATACGCGCCGAAATCGCCGCCCGCGTCTTCTCAGACGGGCACGGCGCAGTCTTCTCCGCAACGGTGAGCGTAGGCCTCGCTTCCTCCGGCGATACGCGGTACCACTGCGAAACGCTGCTCGCGGACGCAGATACGGCCCTCTACAAAGCGAAAGCCGCCGGCCGGAACCGGACGGCGGCTTTCGGGGATCCCGAATAGGGGAGCGCGCGCCCTGCCGGGCGCGGCGTCAAATGGTCAGCCGTTCCGCGTGGCTGTAGGCCCGCGCGCGCAGTTCCTTGACCTGCTCGTCCTTCAGGTAGTCGTCGAAGGGCATCATGCGGTCGATGACGCCGCCGGGAACGATCTCGACGATGCGGTTCGCGATGGAGTTGATGAACTCGTGGTCGTGCGAGTTGAAGAGCACGACGCCTGAAAAATCCACCAGCCCGTCGTTGAGCGCGGTGATGGCCTCGAGGTCGAGGTGGTTGGTCGGTTCGTCCATGATAAGGACGTTCGCGCCGGAGAGCATCAGCTTCGAGAGCATGCAGCGGACCTTCTCGCCTCCCGAAAGGACGTTCACCGGCTTGAGCGCCTCGTCTCCCGAAAAAAGCATGCGGCCCAGGAAGCTGCGGACGTAGGTCTCGTCCTGGTCGGGCGAATACTGCTTGAGCCAATCGGTTATGGAAAGATCGGCGCTGAACCAGGTCGTGTTGTCCTTGGGGAAATAGGAGAAGCTCGTCGTCTGTCCCCAGTAGACGTCGCCCTCTTCCGGCTTCTCCACGCCGCCCACGATCTGGAAAAGCGCCGTCTTCGAGACGTGCTCGGCGCCGACGAAGGCGATCTTATCGCCCTTGTTGACCGTGAGCGAGAAATTATCGAGCACGACCTTCCCTTCGAAGGACGCCTTGAGCTTCTCGACGCGAAGCACGTTGTTGCCTATCTCGCGTTCGCTCTTGAATCCGACGTAGGGGAATTTTCTGCTTGTGACCTGGATGTTGTCCAGGTCGAGCTTCTCGAGCACCTTCTTGCGGCTGGTCGCCTGACGGCTCTTGGAAGCGTTCGAAGCGAAGCGCTGGATGAATTCCTTGAGGTCCTTCGCCTTCTCTTCGTTCTTTTTCTGCTGGTCGCGCGCCTGGCGCTGCAGCATCTGGCTCATCTGGTACCAGAAGTCGTAGTTGCCCGCGAACTGCGTGATCCTGCCGAAGTCGATGTCGCAGGTGTGCGTGCACACGGCGTTGAGGAAATGGCGGTCGTGCGAAACGACGATGAGCGTATTGGGGAATTCGATGAGGAATTCCTCGAGCCAGGAGATGGATTCGAGGTCGAGGCCGTTCGTCGGCTCGTCGAGCAGGAGGATGTCCGGATTGCCGAACAGCGCCTGGGCCAGGAGCACCCGGACCTTGCGCGATTCGTCGAGCTCTCCCATGAGCTTGACGTGGTCGGCCTCGTCCAGGCCGAGTCCAGAAAGCAGCTGGCTCGCCTGCGCTTCGGATTCCCAGCCGCCGAGCTCGGCGAATTCGCCTTCGAGCTCGGCCGCGCGGAGGCCGTCGGCTTCCGTGAAGTCCTCTTTCGCGTAGATGGTTTCCCGTTCCTTCTGGACGTCGTAGAGCTTCGGGTAACCCATGACGACTGTCTCGATCACCGAGTGCTCCTCGAAGGCGAAGTGGTCCTGCTTGAGGACCGCCATACGCTCGCCTTTGGTGATGGCGATTTCGCCGCGGTCGTGCTCGATTTCTCCCGAGAGGATCTTGAGGAAGGTTGACTTTCCGGCGCCGTTCGCGCCGATGATGCCGTAGCAGTTTCCGGGCGTGAATTTCAGGTTCACGTCCTTGAAAAGCGTTCGCTCGCCGAAGGCGAGCGACACGTCGGTGACGGTTATCACTGTAGGGACTCCTTGCGTTGAGGACTGGCCCGCCGCAGCGAGCTGGGCTGCGCGGCGGCGCCTGCCGTCCTCTTATTTCTTTTTGCCGAAGAGGCCCAGAATGCGGCTTACGATCGAGGGCTTGGCCTCGGTCTGCCGGCTCTGCGCGCCCTGGTTCTGCGGACGCTGGCCTTTGGCGGGCCGCGCTTCGCGGCTCTCGCCCTGCTTGCCGCCGCGGCGGGGGGACTGTGACCGACCGCCGGCGCCCTGCGTCTCGTTCTGCTCGGCGCCGTATTTGCGCCGGTAATAGGCCAACCGTTCCTCGAAAGAGACGTGGGACAGGTCGGGCTTGGCTGCGGCGCGGTTGTCCCTCGGCGCAGCCTGTACACGTTCCGCGTTCCGCGGCTTGCGCTCGCCGGCCGGAGCGCCTTCCCGGTGCTTGGGCGGCCGGTTCCGCTCGGCGGGAGATGCTTCGCGCGGCGCATGAGCTCCCGCAGGCCGTTCGGCGCCGCGGCCGCGTTCGGCGCCGCCGTGGCGGCCCCGTCCTTCGCCCTGCCTGCCCTCGCGGCGTTCGTCGCCGCGGCGCGGGGCTCCTCTGCCGCCGCCCCTGCGGTCTCCGTCGCGGCGGTCGTAGTCGCGGTCTTCGTAGACGTCGGTCCGGATGCGCATGCCTTCGCTCTTGTCTTCCGCGTACATCGACGGATCGGCGACCTCCGAAGGAACCTTCTTGCCCAGGTACTTTTCTATGGCGGGAAGCTGGTAGACGTCCTGCTCGCTGGCCAGGGTGAACGCCTTTCCCGTCTTGCCCGCGCGCGCGGTGCGGCCGATGCGGTGGACGTAGTTTTCGGCCTCGTTCGGGATGTCGTAGTTGACGACCAGCGCGAGCCCCTCGATATCGAGGCCGCGCGCGGCCACGTCGGTGGCCACCAGGTAGCGGTGCCGTCCGGACTTGACGTCCTCGATGATCTGCAGGCGCTTCACCTGCGGCAGATCGCCGATGATGAATTCGCACTCGATGCCGTTGATGCGCAGCCGCTTGGCCACGATTTCGGTATAGCGCTTGGTGTTGCAGAAGATGATCGCGCTTTCGGGCTGTTCCTTCTGGAAGATGCCCATGAGCATCTTCATCTTGTCGTCGCTCGGGACGTGGTAGAGCAGCTGGTCGATCTCCTCGACCGTCACCTTCTCGGGCGCGATCTCGATCTCGAGCGGCTCCTTGGTGTATTCCCAGGCGAGGTTCTTGACCCAGGCGTTGAGCGTCGCGCTGAAGAGCATCGTCTGCCGGCGGTCCGCCGGCGGGACGACCTTGATGAGCTTGCGCAGGTCGGGATAGAAGCCCATGTCGAACATGCGGTCGGCTTCGTCCAGGACGAGGAAAGCGAGGTCCATGAGGGGCATCTGTCCCGAGCTGTTGAGGTCGAGCACGCGGCCGGGCGTGCCGACCATGATCTGCGCATTTTCGCGCAGGAGCTTCTGCTGATGCGCGTAGCCGACGCCGCCGTAGAAGCTGCCGACTTTGAAGGGGAGGTACTTCGCCAATTTCTTGGCCTCGTCCTCGACCTGCACCGCGAGCTCGCGGGTCGGGACCATGATGAGCGCCTTCTTGCCGCCGATCATCGGCTCGGTCAGCATGCGCTGGAGAAGGGCGACCAGGTAGGCAGCGGTCTTGCCGGTGCCGGTCTGGGATTGGACGTACAGGTCGGCGCCGCCGAAGGCGTTCTTGAGCACCTGCTCTTGGACCGGCATGCAGGTGACGTAGCCTGCGTCCGAAATGCCCCGGTGGAGGTCGGGGTGGGGATTCAGTTCGGTAAATTCCATTGGGCTCTCTTTTCGCTATCGATATAGGGGATGCGAAACGCAATGCGTTCACGGGGA
>QKCO01000046.1 GCA_003245635.1 Treponema sp. | reverse complement strand
CGTCCAGGGGGAACCAGCTCTTGAACGAGAAGCCGACCATCGGCCGCTCGACCGATTCGCGCGACCAGAATTTTTTGTAGTTTTCGACTTTTTTCGGATCGTTGCCGAACGGATATTTCATCGGACGCTCCTACGCTTGAAATGGGCGGCCGCCGTGGGACGGCCGGCGAAAGACAGATTAATTCATCTCGAAGCCGCCGTCCACGTTCAGCGTCTGACCGGTGACGTAATCGGCGTCGGACGAGCAGAGGAAGCAGATGGCTGCCGCCATCTCCTCGGAAGAGCCGGCCCGCCGCATCGGGATCTTCGCGATGAACTCTTCCGATTCCTTCACCGCGTCCACGCCGAAGGACTTCGCCTTGTCGGCTATATTCTGCTCCCACATCGGCGTCTTGACTACGCTCGGACAGATCGCGTTGACGTTGATGCCGTACTGGGCGAACGCGAGCGCGGCTGACTGGGTCAGGCTGATGACCGCCGCCTTGGTGGCGGCGTAGTGCAGCTGGTAGGCGCGGCCCCGGCGGCCCGAAATCGAGGATAGATTGACGATTTTGCCGTTGCAGCGGTCGGAGGCCGCCTGGATTCGCTTCTCGGGCGGGATCTGGGCCAGCATCTGCGCGCAGGCCTTCTGGAGGCAGAACGCGGTGCCCTTCATATTGACGTCGACGATGCGGTCGTAGTCCTGCTCGGAGACCTCGAGGAAGGGCTGGCTCTTCACCAGTCCGGCCGAATTCACCATTATGTCGAGCCGGCCCCAGAGCTTGACCGCCATCTGAATCATGCGGTCTATGTCGGCGATATTCATCAGGTCGACCTTGAACGCTTCCGCCTGGCCGCCTTCCTTCTTTATCTCGTCGGCGACTTCCCTCGCCTTGTCGTCCTGAATGTCGGCGACCAGCACCGAAGCGCCTTCCCGCGCCAGGCGCAGGGCAACCGCCTTGCCGATCCCGGAACCGCCGCCGGTCACGATGCATCCCTTGTCTGCGAACCGCTTGCTCATCGTTCTCCCCCTCCCCGATGAAGCCGGCCGGGGAAATCATCATCCCGCGCCGGATCGGGCGCACCGGAGACCGACGCCCCGGAAGGGACGCCTTCGGCCCGGCCTCTTGTATACATAATATGTATTATTAAGCATATTGGAGATTTGTCAAGGAAAAAGACGCCCCGCGGCAAGGCCCGCGGGGCTCGGAAGAGGAAGCTGATCAGCGGCTAAGCCCGGCTCTCCACCATTTCGGAGGTGGTGTAGAATTTGACGGCCGGGTTGAGCTGCTTGACGCGGTTGAAGGTCCAGGGGGAATCCGACATGAGGATGTGCGTGCCGCGGATGTCCACCAGGATCTTGCGGAAGTTCTCGTCCACGAAATCCTGGAGCGCCTTCTTGTCGTCCGCAGTCACCCAATGGGCGATGGTGTAGTCCACCGGCTCGTAGGCGCAGCTGGCCCCGTACTCATGCTCGAGCCGGTACTGGAGGACGTCCAGCTGGAGCTGTCCGACGACGCCGAGGACGCGCACGTTGGCCTGGTGCGGCTTGGAGAAGATCTGCGCGACGCCCTCCTCCGCCAGCTGGTTGAGTCCCTTGTGGAACTGCTTCTCCTTCAGGGGATCGGTGTTCCGGATGACGCGGAAAATCTGCGGCGCGAAGCTCGGGATGCCCTTGAAGTTGACCGATTCGCCCTCGGTGAGCGAATCGCCGATCTTGAAGGTGCCCGTGTCGTGCAGGCCGATGATGTCCCCCGGCCAGGCTTCGTCGATGATCTCCCGGTCCTGGGACATGAAGGCGGTCGGGCTAGCGGTCCGGAAGGGCTTGCCGGAGCGGACGTGGTAGTAGGTCTTGTTGCGCTCGAACTTGCCCGAGCAGATCCGGAGGAAGGCGACGCGGTCCCGGTGCTTGGGGTTCATGTTCGCGTGGATCTTGAACACGAAGCCGGAGAATTTGTTCTCCTCCGGCATGACCTCGCGCTCCTCGGCGTTCTTAGCCGTCGGGTACGGCGCGAGGGACACCAGGGAATCAAGCAGCTCGCGCACGCCGAAATTGTTGAGCGCCGAGCCGAAGAACACGGGCGTCGCCGTGCCGTCCAGATACTCGGCCGAGCTAAACTCGGGGTAGACGCCGCCCAATATCGCCGCGTCCTCGCGCAGCTTCCGCGCCTCCGTATCGCCTACCAGACGGTCGAGCTCCGGATCGTCGAGGTCGTCGATGGAGACGACGTCGGAAGGAAGCTGCGCCTGGCCCGCCCGGAACAGGAAGAGCTTCTTCTCGATCAGGCTGTACACGCCCTTGAAGTGCCGTCCCTGCCCGATCGGCCAGGTGACCGGCCGCACCTGCACGGCCAGCTCCTTCTCGATCTCGTCCAGGAGCTCCATCGGATCCTTGCCTTCCCGATCGAGCTTGTTCACGAAGGTGGCGATGGGCGTCGCGCGCATGCGGCACACTTCGCAGAGCTTGCGCGTGCGCTCCTCGACGCCCTTGACCGAATCGATGACGATCAGCGCGCTGTCGACCGCGGACAGGCCGCGGTAGGTGTCTTCGGAGAAGTCGGCGTGGCCGGGGGTGTCCAGAAGGTTCACCTTGCGGCCCTTGTACTCGAAACCCATGACGGAGGTGCTGATGGAGATGCCGCGCTCCTTCTCCATCTCCATGAAATCGGAGACGGCGGCCCGCGTATTCTTGCCGCTCTTGACGGCGCCGGCGATATGGATGGCGCCTCCGAACAGGAGCAGTTTTTCGGTGATGGTCGTCTTTCCGGCGTCGGGGTGCGAAATGATGGCGAAGGTGAGCCGTTTGCGGATTTCTTGGGTAAGTTCGGTCATTGCCACCAGAAAATACCCTCTGGACGCGCTCTTGTACAAGCGCCCCCGCGCGGACTGTCAACACGCTGACGCGATCCCGATTGCGGTCCGGATGATGGCGGACTACAATATGAGCCATGGCGGAATTCGGATGGCGGTCTGCCGCGGCGACGCTCGCCGGCGCGGCGATAGGATTGTTGTTCGGCTGGAGGGTCGACCAAGACGCCCGCGAAAACATCGCGAAAGCCGCCCGGCTCGATTTCGAACTCGCCTCCGCCCAGCGCTCGGCCCTCGTCAAGGAAGCGCTGACCGCGCCCGTGGACCAGCTGGAGACATTGCGCCGTTTTCTCGAAAACAGCGCAGACGTCGACGCTGCCGAATTCATGGGCTTCGTTTCTCCATGGATCAACGCGAGGCAAAGCCTCCGCTTCGCCGCGCTCCGCGGGAACGGCCGGCTCGGCGTCGGATTCATCGAACCCGATCTAGCGGCCGAAGCCGCGCGGATCGCCTCCTCATGGCCGGACGGACAAGAGATCGCCGCCTGGTACTCCGGAGAGGACAGCGTGCGGGGAGATCGGCTGCTGATAATCCGCAAGGCTGCCCCGAACGGCGAATACCGCTTCCTCGCGTCCGCCGTCGACCTCTCCCGCCGGATCGCCGGCGCGATCGGCCCGATCAGGGAAGCGGGGATCAAGACGAGCGTATTCGTTTCGAGCGGCGGCGTTTCAGATCAGGTCTTCGCGGACTCCGCAGACTCCCTTGAGTCCGGGACGGGAAAGGCGCCCTTCACCCGCATCGAATCCGTGGAGACGGCAGGCAGCGCCTTTACAATCCGGATCGAGGCCGCAACGGACTATATAAGTCGGCGGCGGACGACACTCGGACTGCTGTTCGTGCCGGGATCGTCCCTCCTGTTCGCGCTCCTCCTGCTCTGGATAGAACGAATCGCCGCACGGGGCGATCGGGCGGAACAGCAGCGGAGAGCGGCGCTCGCCGACCTCAACCACTTCTTCTCGCTCGACCTCGACCTGTTCTGCGTCACCGACTCGAAGGATCTATTCCTGCGGGTGAACCCCGCATGGAAACGGATTTTCGGATACTTGCCGAGGGAACTGATCGGCACTTCGTTCCTAGATCTGATCCATCCCGACGATAAGGCGTTGGTCGTGAACGAAACGTCGAAGGGAGGCAGGCGGGGATCGATGCAGGGATTCGTCGCCCGGGCGCGATGCAAGGACGGAGGATGGCGTCGGGTCGAGTGGAAGGCTGCCGCGCTCGGAGAGCGCATCTACACCGCCGCCCGCGACGTGACCCAGCGGGAGGAATACGAAAGCAGACTGCGGAAATCCGTCGCCGAGAAAGAAACGCTCCTCAGGGAAGTCCACCACCGCGTCAAGAACAACATGCAGATCATATCCAGCCTCCTCAACCTGCAGGGCCAGGGCATCAGAGACCCGCAGATCAACGACGCGATAGAACGGGCGCAGGGCCGAATCAGGACGATGGCGATGGTCCACGACGCGCTCTACCATTCGAGCGATTTCACCGATATCGATTTCGACGAGTACGCGCAGTCGCTGGCGAGCTACTGCGTGTACGGCATGGACCGCCGGGGCTTCGCCGTGAAAGTCGTATCCTCGGGCATCAAGCTCGGCCTCGACCTGGCGATCCCCTGCGGCCTCATCCTGAACGAGCTGGTCAGCAACAGCGCCCGCTACGCGTTCGCGTCGGCCGGCACCACGCATTTGACTATTTCGCTGTCGGGGTCCGAAAAGCAGATGACCCTGGAAGTCTGCGACGACGGACAGGGCCTCGGCGAAGGATTCATCCTCGCTAGGGACGGGAAACTGGGCATGTCGCTCGTCTCGAGCCTCGCCGCGCAAATCGGAGGCAAGCTTGAAATCGAGAGCGGCCCGGGGACGCGCGAACGCGTCGTCTTCAAGCCGCTCCCCGGCAGCTTCGTTCCTGGACGACCGGACGACAAGCCGGTATAATCCGTTCCCAACCCATGAGCTACGACCGAACGGCAGCAGATCAGAGAATATTTACGGCCTACACGACCAAGGAGGTCGATCTCCGCTTCCGCGGCGCCTCGCTTCGGTTCGGCCTTTCGCACGGGCTGTTCAGCTCTGCCGACATAGATTCCGGTTCGCGCCTCCTGCTGAAGACGGTCTCGGCGCTGCTGGACGCCGATTCGGCATCGGGAGCGTCCCTCCCCCGCGCCGTCCTCGACGCGGGCAGCGGCGTCGGAGTGCTCGGCATCGCCGTCGCGAAGGCGCTCGCCGACGCCGGCGTCCCGGACGTCCGGGTGCGCGCTCAGGACCGGGACGAGCTCGCCCGCGTGTTCGGCGCGAGCAACGCCGCGGCGAACGGCCTCGGCCCAGACGTTTTCGAGGCCTTCGCGGAAAAGCTGCTTTCAGGGCCTTCCGGCACCCGCTACGACCTTATCCTTTCCAACCTGCCGGCGAAGGCCGGCGGCCCGGTGCTCGCGGACTTCTACCTGCGTTCCTGCCGCATGCTCGGCCCGCGCGGACGCGTCGCGACCGTCATCGTCAATACGCTCGCCGAGGCCGCTCGCCGCTGGATAGCCGACGCTGGAGCCCCGCTTCTGGCCGAGGAAAAGGGAAGCGAGCATACCGTCTTCATAACCGGCGCCGCGCCGGGTACGGAGGGAGCCGGATCGGGAAGCGATCCCTACGAGCGGACCGCCGCGGAGCACGAGCTGGAAGGCGTCCGCTATTCTATCCGCGCAGTGCACGGGGTCGCCGACTTCAGCGAACCGAGCCGCGCCGCGCGCCTGGCCGCGAAACTCGCCGCGAAGCCTCCGCTTCCGGCCCGGCTGCTCGTCCACGAACCCGAGCAGGGCCATTTTCCGGCGTTTATCGCCGCGGCCGCCCGAAAGGCCGGGAAGGAGCCGCCCGAGACGCTCGTCTGCGGCAGGAATGCGCTCGCGCTCGAAGCATCGGTCGAAAACGCCGCGGCGGCGGGAGCGCGGACCGAATCGGCCCCCGCGGCAGATCTAGGTCTCTGCGCCCCGGCGCTGGAAGCAGGATTCGGGCGTTTCGACCTGGTCGCGAGTTTCCCCGATGTCGTGCCGCGCACCGACCGGTTCGCGGATTGGTGGGAGGGTGCGGCGCATCTGACCGCGGACGGAGGCCGGTTTCTGGTTGCCCTTTCATCGACGGACGCGGCCCGCTTCGACAAGCTGAAGACCGCGGCGTTCGCCCGGGCAGGAGACCTCAAGAGGGACGGCTTCCGGGCCATGGCCTACCGCCGGCTGTAGCGTAGCCTTTTCATCAGCGCAAGGCCAGCCCGGCGGTCACGCTCATCGTCGCCAAATAATTCGCGGTATAGCGCTCGGAACTCACCGACCACTGCGTCGAGGCGTAGCCGGAGGTGCCCTTCGCGGAGCCCCCGAGGAATCGGAAATTGAGGAAAGCTTCCAGACCGTTCCTCAGGGCGAGGCGCGGCCGGATCGAGGCATCGAGCAGGGAGCCCTCGAAATCGAAATCGGCGCCGTTGAACAGGGCGCTCGAAGCGTACGAGCCGGTGGCCTCGATATACACGCTCAGCGCGCCGGCGCCGCGCCAGTCCAGGCTGAAATGGAGGGCGGGCACGGGACCGAGGTTCTGGCTCACCGCGATTTCAGAACCGTCGGCCGCGGCGAAAACGATCGACGCGTTCCGCAGCTGCAGCGCGAAGCCCGTCCCGAAAACCAGACCCCTCGTGGGTCGCCACAGATAGGAATAGGTTCCGCGCCAGAACGGGAAGCCGTACTTCAGGTCGAGTTCCGTATCCGTGAGGAAGGTCCTGCCGTCGACAACGACGTCCGCCCTCGTCCTGACCGTAGTCTCGAGAACGAGGGGCTGGTAGAGAACTTCCAGGCGGTGGCGGGACGCCGCATCCAGACGCGCCGAGAAGCGCTCGAAGGGGAAGAGGATTTCCTGGCCGCCCTGATTCACGAAATCGAAATTCGTCCCCGACTCGCCCACCTGGTAGGTATGGCTGAGCACCTTCAGGAAACCCGTCTCGTATTCGAGGGACAAGGCGAACGGCGAACCTTCCCGGGAGAGAAGCGTTTGGCCGTACGCGGAAATCGCCGCGAAGCCGATCAGCGCGGCCGCAGCCGCGCGAACACACAAACGACGGATCGACGCCATTTTATTCTCCTCCTCGCTTCGTATTTCTCCTACACGACTCCCGCGAGCGCACGAAGCGCCTGTCCGTACAAAGGATCGGCGAGCGGCGCGTCGATCAGGCGCGCCAGTGAAGCGCCGTCGTCGGGAGCCGGAAACAGCATATCGAGGCGGGTTCCTTCCGAGAAAGACAGCACGCAATCGCCGGGGCTCGTGAAGGAAACCGAAGTTACCGTACCGTCCGATGCGCGGACGATGCAGGAGGGCAAAGCCGACGCGGCGATGGAGATCGCGATCGTCCGGCCGTCTTTTCGCGTCCAGGGCCCCGAACCGTCGACGGAAGAAGGATCGCCCGCAAAACCGAGCCGAGACGCGAGCCAGGCCGCGTGCAGCGCGCTTCCCCAGGGATCGGGACCCGCGACCTCGACGGCGGAGATATCGGAAAGAGAAGCCGCGCCGCCGGGAGGATCGAAGAGGCGCGCAGTCGCCGTCCTGAAGCTGTCGCCGCGCTCCCACGCCAGATCGGTGAGCG
>QKCO01000098.1 GCA_003245635.1 Treponema sp. | reverse complement strand
GGCTCGATCAGGGCACCAGCGGCCTTGTCGCATTCTCTAAAAGCATCGACGGCGCCCGCAGGTTCAGCCGCGCCATCGCGGAACGGCGCATCGGAAAGCGCTACCTGGCCGTCCTGGAAGGCGTTCTCGCGGGACCGGAGCGATGGAGGGACGCGCTCGCCCGCGACGCGCGGGAACGGACGACGACGATAGCGGAGGACGGAGCCGGCGCGGAGGCGAACACGACGGCGACGCCGCTGGCGTCCGACGGCGCGACGACGCTCGCACTCATGGAGCTGGGCACCGGCAGAACGCACCAGATCCGGGCCCAGGCGGCCGCCCATGCCCACGCGCTCCTGGGCGATACGAAATACGGCGGAGCGCCGCAGCGCGGAGGATTCCTCCTGCACGCCTACGAGATTTCGGACGAATCCACCCCGCGCGAACCGGACCTGCTTCCCCCTATCCTTACGGCGCCGCCGCCCGAGCGATTCATCCGCTTCGTGGAGGAGCGCTACGGCGCGCCGATGGCTGAAATGATCGCCGCGGGCCTTCCCTCCGCGAAGCTTCTTGATGCTATAATGTAAAAAGCCATGCATCGCCTCTTCAACGGGTTCTACTGGGTCGTCAAGGGTATTCGCGTATATGCGCTCGTCGGGGAAAGCGGGACCGGAAAAAGCTTCCGGGCTAAACTGGTCGCGCAGAAATACGGCATAGACCTTCTTATCGACGACGGACTTCTCATTCGCGAACACCGCATTCTCGCCGGCCATTCGGCGAAAAAAGAAAAAACCTTCCTGGCGGCGGTCAAAGTCGCGTTGTTCGACGACAAGGCGCACCGCGACGAAGTGGCCCGCAAGCTGCAGAGCGAACGGTTCAAAGGGATACTTATCCTCGGAACCTCCATCAAAATGGTCAACAAGATAGCCGACCGGCTGCAGCTCCCCCAGCCGTCCAAGATCATCAAAATCGAGGAGATCGCGACGCAGGCCGAGATCGAGAAGGCGATCAGGTCCCGGAAAATCGAAGGCAAGCACGTCATTCCCGTGCCGTCAATAGAGATCAAGCGCAACTACCCAAGCATCTTCTACGACGCCATCAAGGTGTTCCTGAAGCGGGGCACGCCCGTTCCCATCGTCGGGTCTCCGAAAATCTACGAGAAGGCGGTCGTGCGTCCCGAATATTCCAAGCGCGGACGCGTGATGATTTCGGAAGCCGCGCTGACGCAGATGGTCATCCACTGCGTTAAGGAATTCAACGGGGAGATCGCCATCAAGAAGATCGTCGTCAAATGCGACGGACAGGGATACCGGCTGGTCATCACCATCGACGTTCCCTACGGCACCCAGCTTTCCGGAAATATCCAAGAGCTTCAGCGATATACGATCGACAATATCGAGCGATATACGGGTATACTGATAGAGGAAGTAAACATCATAATAGACAAGATTTCCGAGTCCTAGGAGGGATGCATGAGACGTTTGGGGATTTCACTGCTGGTTCTGCTGATCGCTGTCGGCGTCGCCGCGCAAGTCGTGGTCGAGGGCAACCGCTACGTGGTTCAGACCGATCGGGACGAGGGCGCCGCACGAACCTTGGCGAAGGAGCTCGACCGGCGCTTCGAAATCTACAACGGTCTATTCCGCTTCGATCCCTCGAAGCTTGAAGGCAAGCTAAAGGTGCGCGCGTTCTCGAGAAAAAGCGACTACGACGACTATCTGCTCTCCGTGCTCGGCGAAACGCGGAGCGAAGCGTGCTATCTGCACTATTCGAGGCCGGACCGCTGCGAGCTCATCGTCTACGACAAGACCGGCAGCGCGTTCTCGCACCAAGCCTTCATCCAATTCCTGCGGGCGTTCGTGCCGCAGCCGCCGCAGTGGATACGGGAAGGCTTCGCGGTCATCTTCGAGCCTCTCCGCTATACCCCTTCGACCGACACCCTCAGCTTCGAGGAGAATCTCGCCTGGCTCGAGACGGTCAAGAAATGGGGCGCCGACGCCCCGTCGATCGAAGATGTCGTGACGGCGGACGCCGGCGGCAGCCTGGCCGCGGATAAGGCGACGCCCGCGTCTTGGGCGCTGGCTTCCTTCATCATGAACAGCGACGGCGAAGAGTACCGCCGATTCCTCTATGAATCCTTCATGCTCCTCAAGAGCGATGCCTCCGCCGAGGAAAACGCTCAAGCGGTCGCGGCCCGCGGCGCCCAATGGATCGACATGAAGCGCGCCGAAAAGGACATCGTCTCCTACATCGAATCGCGCCGCACCTTCGCCGAGCTCATCGAGGACGGACGCGCGGCGTACGCCAAGAAGGATCCCGACGCGGCCGAGCGGGCCTTCCTCGCCGCGGTCGAGCTCAAGCCGAGCCACTATGCGCCGCAGTACTACCTGGGACTGCTCGCCTACGAGAAAAAATCGTACGACATCGCCGAGGAGCGGTACAAGAACGCGCTCGCGTACGGCGCCGACGAAGCGCTCTGCTCGTTCGCCCTCGGAGTGAACGCCGCGGCCGCCGCCAAGGCCGAAGACGCGCGCACGTATCTCGAGCGGGCCAAGACGGTCGCGCCTTCCCGCTACGCGGCCCGGGTCGACGAACTGCTGTCTAAGCTGCGCTGACGGAAAGGGACGCGCTGAGGCGTCCCTTTTTTCCTTCCAGCGGCGCCGCGAGGCGCCGCTCTCCGTTCAGTCGGATGAGGATTCGGGCTCCGTCTCGACGGTCGCTTCCGCACCCTGCCCGGCTCCGCTCTTCCGCCGCCGGCGCCGCCGGCGTTTCTTCTTGACGGCTTCGGCCGGAGGCTCCTCTCCCGGGTTGACTTCCGCCTTGAGGCGCGACCGTTCGGCGTCCGGCACCAGTTCGCTGCGGCGCCCCTTCTCGAAGGTCCGGGCTTTCTTCACCGCGATTCCGCGTTCGCGGAACAGCATCCGGACGGCGTTCTCCAGCTCCACCCGCGGCGGGTTCATAGGCAAGACGAACGCGCGGCAATCGGAAAGCGCGTTCCGATAAGCCTCCACGTTGTTCGCCTTCCAGTCGACGAGACTATCGAGGTAATCCTTTATCAGGAAAGCGAGCAGGCGTCCCATGGGGACCTCCCCGTCGGTTTTCGCGACAAGGTCCATCGCCGCGAGCGACGCGAAGAACGCGTTCCGGTAGGCCTGGTCGGAGCGGAGCCGATCGGAGGCGTTGGGCTGCAGGTAGCGAAAGAGGCCGAGTTCGTCCATGACGCGCACGATATCGGCCGCTTTGCCCGAACGAAGGATCTTTCCGATCTCCTCGGTGAGGCGCGAAGGAGACACCGGCGCGAGCAGCGGCGACTGCTTCTTGATTTTCCATTTGAGCAGCAGCGGCAGCTTGAAGCCGGTGGCGGCGGCGTATTTCGCGGCGCGGAGCATGCGGACCGGATCCTCGACGAAGATGGACTTCAACGGAATGACCGGCTCGACGCGCCTGCGCCGGATGTCCGAGACGCCGCCGACGTAATCGACTATCGTTTCCGAGAACGGATCGTAATAGAGCGCATTGAAGGTGAAGTCGCGCCGGAGCACATCCTCGTCTATGGTGCCGAAGGTATTGCCGATCGTCCCGTCGACGAGGGAACGGAAGGTGCTGACCTCGAAGATCACCGGGCCGAAGAAAACGTGCACGAGCCGGAACCGCCGACCGATGATCCGCGAATTCCTGAACAAACGCTTGATCCGCGTCGGCGTAGCGTCGGTGACGATGTCGAAGTCTTTCGGCTTCTTGCCGACCATGAGGTCCCGTACGGCTCCGCCTACTATATAGGTCTCATGTCCGTTCGACCGAAGCCGCTCGACGATGCGCAGCGCATCGGGGTCGACCTCGTTCCTGTCGATCTGGTGTTCGTCCTTAGTGTAGACGATCGCTTTTTTCTCGGGCCGCCCATTTTCGGCGGTTGAATACCGGAATCGCAATGAAGCCTCGCTGAAAAGCTGAATATGCGCCAATTGTGCGCGCTCGGCGCGAACGCGTCAAGCCGCCGGCGGCAAGTGCCTCTCCAGCCAGGAAACGAGAGCGCCCACCGTCTCCCCGCGGTTCGTTTCGTTGAATATCTCGTGGCGCGCGTCGGGGTAGACCGCGTATTCGAGATCGGCGATTCCTGCCGCCCGGTACGCCTCGACGAGGGCAGCGCTGCTTTTCCCGTTCATAGTCACCGGGTCCGCGGCGCCGGTGACGACGTAGATCTGAAGATCCTTCGGGATGCGCGCGATGGCGTCTTTCCTATGCGCGGCAAGCAGACCCAAGGCAAGATCCCGATAGAAGCCGCCGGATAGCTTGAAGCCGCACAGGGGATCGGCAATGTACGCATCGACCGCCGCGACATCGCGGGAGACCCAGTCGAAGGGTGTGCGGGCCGGGGAGAATTGCGCGTTGAGCTTGCCGTCGGCCAGCATATGGAGCAGCGGCGAATAGCGGCGCGGCCCGGTGAAGAAAGTCAGGATCGAGGCGACGAAGGCGCCGAGCGGCACGTCCAATCCGCCGGGGCCGCGCGCGCCCGAAAGCACGCAGCCGGCGAAACAGCTTCCCGCTCTCTCTATATAACCCTGCGCGAGGAACGCCCCCCAGGAATGCCCGAGCAGGAAGATCGGCAGATCCGGCCGCGCGCTGCGGATCTCGTCGGTCCAGAGCGACAAGTCCGATATGACCCTATCGAAGCTTCCGCGGTCGGCTACGTGGCCGAGCGAGCCGCCGCGCGCGGTCGCGCCGTGGCCGCGGTGGTCGTCCGCCCACACTTCGAAACCGGCGCCGCACAAGCGGGAAGCGAGCGTTTCGTATCGAAGGGAATGTTCGGCAAGTCCGTGCACGACCTGGACGACCGCCCGAGGCGCGCCGGAGTCGGGCATCCATCGTCGGGAAAACAGCTCGGCGCCGTCTTCGGCGCGTATCCAGATTTCGGAGTGACCCATTCGTTTTTCCTTGTGCGAAGGTTTGCGACATTCTAAGCCCAAAAGCCCGTTCCGGCAATCTTCGCCGCGTGATATACTCCGCGCCATGGCGATCGGAGAAATCATCGAGCTGAGCATCGAAAAAATAACGAACGAAGGCGCCGGCATAGGAAGGCACGAGGGGAAAGCCGTTTTCGTCGACTTCACGGCGCCCGGCGACACGGCGCTCGTTCGCGTGTTCGAAGAAAGGCGCGGCTTCTCGCGGGCATCGCTCGAAAAATTGATCGAACCTTCCCCTTTCCGCGTAGAACCGTCCTGCCCGCATTTCGGCGAGTGCGGCGGCTGCGCGCTCCAGCATATCGGATACCAGGCGCAGCTTGAACAGAAAAAGCTTCTGCTCGCCGACGCATTCTCCCGCATCGGTTCGTTCGCCGAATTGCCCGCGATGAAGGTCTTCGCGTCCGCCCCATACGGCTACCGCAGCAGGATGCAATTCCACCGCGCGGGACGAAACGCGGGGATCGGGCTCAAGAAGCGCGCCGGCAAGGAGACTCTGCCCATCGCTGAATGTCCGGTCGCGGACGAAGGCATACGGATGGCGCTTGCGGCGTCCACGCTGCGGACGCCGCAATGGCTCGACCGCTTCAACGTCTTCTCCTACGGAGGGACCTTCCTGAGCGAGGGCGGCGTCGAGCGGGGAAGCGTCTCCGTCGCGGGCAAAGCGCTCAAGCTGGACGTCAACGGCTTTTTCCAGAGCAACGTGCCGATGCTCGAGCAGCTGCTCGACGAAATCCTTTCCGCCGCGCGGGCCGCCGTTCCCGCCCGCGGAGACGGCTCCGCGCTCGACCTCTACTGCGGCGTCGGAACATTCGCCGCGTTCCTGGCCGACCTGTTTCCGCGCATCGACTTGGTGGAGCTCGACCGGAAAGCGGCCGCCCTCGCCCAGGAGAACGCAAAAGGCACGGAAACACGCCTGTTCGCGCTGAGCGACGACGACTGGGCGAAGCGCCGCGCCGGCAAGAACGTCGAAGCGTACGACTTCGCGGTCGTGGACCCGCCGCGAGTCGGACTCTCTGCGGCCCTAAAGGCCTCTCTGGCCGAACGTCCGCCCCGCGTCCTGGCTTATGTTTCCTGCGATCCCGCCACGCTCGCGCGCGACGCGAAGGAACTGGGGTCCTCCTACGAACTTTCCTCTCTGTCGCTGTACGATTTCTATCCGCAGACGCCGCATATCGAGAGCCTGGCGATATTCCGGAGCCGCGCGTGAAGGCAGCCGCTCAGCGCGTACTAGCGGCCGCCGCGACGATCGCGTGCGGCCTTTCGCCTCTCGCTGCCGAGACGCAGGCGACGTGGCGGCAGGCGATCGGAGGAACGATCATCGGCAGGCCGGCGGCTCAAGCCGAATCGGTCATCATCGCCTGCGATGACCGCAGCCTGCGCTGCTACGGCAAATCGGGCAGCTTCCTGTGGCGCTACGACGCGGGAGCGAAAATCGGCCCGCATATCTCGCGTTCGCCGGAAGGCTCCACCTACATGTCCCGAGCCGACGGATACCTCGTTTCGGTCAACCGCTCCGGCCGCGAACTCTGGCGGGTCAAGCTCGATTCGCCGCTCGCGTCGCCCGTTCTGATCGGGTTCGACGGCCGCGTTTTCGCGGTCGCAGAACGGGCCGTCTATTGCTTCTCAGCCGCTGGATTCCTCAAATGGAAACGGGACCTGGCCGCGAAACCTTCCACTCGGGCAGGCCTAGGCGCGGCCGGCGACTTGGTCGTCGGCCTTTCCGACGGTTCGGTGCTGCGCGCGAGCGCCTTCGGCGAGCTGAAGGCGCAGACGGTCAGCGCCCCCGCCTCCGCCGTGTGCGACGCCTCGGATGGAGGCAAGACGGTCGTCGTCGCGTCGCTGGCCGACGGACGGATCGTAGCCGAAAACCCGGAAACGGGGAGCGCCCGCCTGCTGGCCGCGCTCGGATCGCCGGCCGCGGCCTTGGCGGAAAAAGGAGGGAAGCTCGGTTTCCTCCTGCGCGAGGGGACGGTCGGACTCATCGATCTTTCCGATGCGAAGCTGCTGTGGACCGGCCGTGCGCCGGCTTCCCGCGAATGGACCTTCCGCTTCGACGAGCGGGGCCTCTACGCCCTCGGGGACGGCGGCGCCGCCGGCTTCTCCATCGACGGCGAGCGACTCTGGAACCTCCGCATCGACCGGGCGTCGGCGCCTCCGGCCTTCTCCGACGAAGGCATGCTCTACTCGGGCGGCGACGACTGGATACTCTACGCGTACAAAGTCGAGGAACGCGTGCGCGCCGACGCAAAATCCCTGTACGCGCCGAAGAGGGCCGGCTCGTACGGCCTCGGGGAAGCGGCGTCGGCGGGGGGCGGGCAGGCGGCAGGGAACCCCTTCGCCGCCGAGGAAGCCTTCATTTCCGCATCGCTCGACCGTGTCGAGAAAGCGATCGCGGCCAACGACGTCGGAGCGTCGGAACCCGAATTCACGCGCCTGCTGTACGCCGTCGCCGGTTCGGAACGCTCGCCGGTACCCAGCCGCGTCCCGTCGGTGCTTCCGCTCTTCAGGGAACGGGCGGCGCTGCTCCTCGGACGGCTCGGATCGCGCGAGGCGCT
>QKCO01000023.1 GCA_003245635.1 Treponema sp. | reverse complement strand
TTTCTTATTGAAAAAAAGCCGCCGGAAAGCACACGCTTCCCGACGGCTTCCTTCGCTCTACAAGCGGTTAGGACTTATTACTTGGCGGCGGCGAGCGCCTCGGCGGCGAGCGTGAGGAACTCGGACACGGACATCGATACACCGGTGACCGCGTCGGGCTGTCCGCCCTTCTTGAGGGTGATGGCGGCGGGATTCTGGGCCTTCACCAGAGCGGCGGCGGCACGTTCGGCCTGGACATGCCAAGGACCCTGCTTTGCGGCCTTCTCCATGCCGTAGTTACCCATCGCGGACTCGACAAGCTTAGACTTCTTCTTGGAATCCTTTGAAAGAGCGTTCCAGATCACGTCGACGATGGAGCCATTGACGACGGTGATAAGTACGTTGGATTTCCAGCCGTCCTTGGGAAACTGCGCGGCGCTCGCGAAGTACCAGCCGTCTTTAGCATAGGAGCCTTTAGCGACCGGACCGTCCGCAATGGCCTTCTTGGCCAGGTCGAAGAATTCCTTGACGTGAATGGACGCGCCCGCTATTGCATCGGTATTGCCGGCGGCATTCTTGTACTGGTTGAAGTTGACGTCCTGGGTTTTCACCAGGTAGTCGGCGACCGTCGCGGCCTGCTCGTTCCATTCCTTCTTGAGCTTGGAAGCCTTCACCATTCCATACTCGCCTGCGGCGGCGACGGTATTCTTGTCGGCCAGCCCGAGGTTGTTAACGCCGTTCCAGGTAGCCTTGGCGATCTTGCCTCCGGAAACCTCTAGAACGGCCTGGTACTTCCAGCCGCTTTTCTGGAAAGCTTCTTCCTGTGCGAAATAGATCCCATCCTTGTAGGACTGGGCCCCGACGGCGAAAACGGCCGCGGCGAACGCGGCGATGGCGATGATCCGTTTCATTCGAAATCTCCCCTGGACGAATAGAACCTGATAAATATTGTTCGATTTCAATTAAACAGAACTCGTTCGGGACTGTCAAGATTCCGGTGCTTTTCCATCACCAACGAAAGCTTGTCCACGAACGGCAAAACGATTATTCTGTAGCTATGGAACAACGCCGTTATTTTTTCACTTCGGAGTCTGTCGGAGAAGGACACCCGGATAAGCTATGCGATCAAGTCTCCGATGCCGTTCTCGACGCCTGCCTGAAGGACGATCAGATGAGCCGCGTCGCCTGCGAAACCTTCGCCTCCACCGCGATGGTGCTCGTCGGCGGCGAAATCACGACCAACACCTTCGTTGACATCCAGCAGGTCGTCCGCGATGTCGTAAAGGACATAGGCTATACGGATCCTGCCTACGGCCTCGATTTCGAGTCGATGGCAGTCATGGACATGATCCACAGCCAGTCCCCCGACATAAGTCAAGGCGTCTCGGGTACCGGACTCGACGAGTACAAGGGCCTCCAAGGCGCCGGAGACCAAGGCATGATGTTCGGCTTCGCATGCGATGAGACCCCAGAGCTGATGCCGACGCCGATCATCCTCGCCCATAAGCTGCTTCACAAAGCAACCGAAGAACGCAAGAGCAAGCGCATCGATTGGCTGCGCCCCGACGCGAAAAGCCAGGTCACCGTCGAATATGAAGGGCACAAGCCGGTCAGGATCGACGCCGTCGTCATTTCCCATCAGCACGACGACGGAATCGAGTACGCCCGCATCAAGGAAACGATCATCGATGAGATCGTGAAGCCGGTGCTCGGCCCGACCGGTCTTTTGGACTCAAAAACAAAGTTCTTCATCAACCCGACCGGCCGTTTCGTCATCGGCGGGCCCTTCGGCGACACGGGCCTTACCGGGCGCAAAATCATAGTCGATACCTACGGCGGTATGGGGCGCCACGGCGGCGGCGCCTTCTCCGGCAAGGATCCGACCAAGGTCGACCGCTCCGCCGCTTATATGGCCCGCTACGTCGCCAAAAACATCGTCGCGGCCAAACTCGCCGAACGATGCGAGGTCGAATTGGCGTACGCCATCGGCGTACCCTTCCCCGTCTCCGTTATGGTCGACACCTTCGGAACCGCGAAAGCGCCGGAGGCGCGCATCGAGGAAGCCGTATCCAAGGTATTCGATCTCTCGCCGGCGGGCATCGTCTCCACCCTCGACTTGCGCAAGCCCATTTACCGAAAAACCGCCGCCTACGGCCATTTTGGAAGAGACGGGTTCTCTTGGGAAAAAACCGATAAGGTCGATGCGCTGCTCAAGACAATCGGCTGACGCCCAAGCGTGCACTTTGATTCGGGAAGGGGGTTGCCCCTTCCCTTTTTTTTGGCTGTTTCCCATACTCATCGAATGAATACCGCTACTGTCCGCGAATCGATCAGAGCCTGCGCTTTTTTCTCTTTCTCCCGTTCGGGGGGACCGGGCGGTCAGAACGTCAACAAAGTCAATACGAAGGTAGATGCCCGCATCGCGATCGCGGAAATCGATGGCCTAACCGCGGCTGAATACGACCGATTGCGCTTCGTACTGGCCGGGAAACTGCTCGACGGAGAGGTGCTTCAAGTCACAGCGAGCGAAGAACGCAGCCAAAACGCAAATCGCGAACGAGCTCTGCTGCGGCTAGAAGCCATCATCGTATCCGCCGCCCGTATTCCCAAACGCAGAACCGCGACAAAACCGACCCGCTCATCCATCGAAAAGCGTCTCGAAGGCAAGCGCGCACACTCGCTCATCAAACAATCCCGTTCAAAACGACGCAACTCTGACGAGTGATCCGTTTCACGTGAAACAATGAATCGGAGTCGCAATGCAGGTGCCGTCTTCGTTTCACGTGAAACAAAAGGCCCGCGGAATCCTCTTTTCAGAGATTCCGCGGGCCTTTGAATTTCATGCAAACGTTAGCTATTACGAATCTTTTCCATTTGAAGGTTCCGCATCTTCTGATTGTTTCTCTTCGGACTGGACCCGTTCGGAAACATCCTCAGCCTTTGCGTTTTCGTCGCCCTCGACGAATTCAGCAGAGGAATCGGTCTCTTCTTCCCGTGCGACCCTAACCACACCGATGACGAAATCCGGCTTATCGATCGAAACGACCCGAACGCCCTGCGCGGAACGTCCGAAGATATTCACCTCGTCGGAAACGAGCTTGATGGACTTGCCTTGACTCGTCAGGCACATGATCAAATCACCTTCGGTGACGGTCGCGCAGCCGACGATATCGCCTGTCTTGTCGGAAGAAATGGTATAGATCTTCTGTCCGCCGGTCGCACGGCCATGCGCCGTGAACTCGGAGAATTCGACCCGCTTGCCGTAACCGTATTCAGACAGAACGAGCATGCGCTGCGAATCGTCGACGCGCAGCACTCCGGTCAGCTCATCGTCGGAATCGAGCCTCATGCCGCATACGCCGCGGGAAGCCCGTCCCATCGCCCGGACCTGCTCCTCGCTAATGCGGAGCGCCTGCCCCTTGCGTGAGATGAGAACCACCTCGTCTTTGCCCTTGGTCAGCAGAGCACTCACCAGCTTATCGCCTTCGTCCAAGTTGATGGCGATGATGCCGCGCGTCTTCGCATTCACGAAATCGATCGTCTTCACCTTCTTGACGACGCCGCGGGCTGTTCCCATGAAGAGATTCTCCTCTTCGGAGAAATCCTTGAGCGAAACGACGGTGGTGATTTCCTCGTTCGGAGATACCGGCAGCAGAGCTTTGATATGAGCGCCGCGGGAGGTGCGCGATCCTTCGGGGATCTCGTGCACCTTCATCCAGTACGCCTTGCCCATGCTGGTGATGTACATGATGTAGTCATGCGTAGAAGCGACGAAGAGCTGCTCGACCACGTCGTCCTCGACGAGTTTCGCGCTGTTCATGCCCTTGCCGCCGCGTCCTTGGCTCCGGTACGCGGAGACGGGCACGCGCTTGATGAAGCCGACGTTGGAGATGAGAATGACCATCTCCTCTTTCTTGATGAGGTCTTCGATGTTGATCGATTCCACCTCGTCGGCGATGATCTCGGTCCGGCGGGGATCGCCGTACTTGTCGGCGATCGTCCGCGTCTCATCCTTGATGACACCGCGCAGCTTTTTCTCGTCCTCGAGAAGGGATTTCAGGTAGGCGATGAGCGCCTTGATCTCTTCGAGTTCGGCCTTGAGCTTTTCGACTTCCAGGCTGGTGAGGCGGCCGAGACGCATATCGACGATCGCCTGCGCCTGGATATCGCTCAGGAGGAAACGGTCGCAGAGGTTTTTCTTCGCCAGCTCGATGTCGCGGGACGCCTTGATGATGGCGACGACTTCGTCGATATTCGCCAGGGCGATGACCAAGCCTTCCAGGATATGGGCACGCTCTTCGGCCTTGCGCAGATCGAACTTGGTCCGCCGCGTAACAACGTCGACTCGGTGTTCTATGAAATAGTGTATTAATTCTTTAAGATTCAAGCATTTAGGCTTTCCGCTCACCAGCGCTAGGTTATTGACGCTGAAACTGGACTGCAAAGCCGTATGAGAGAAAAGCTGATTCAGCACGATCTTGGCGATCGCACCCTTCTTCAGCTCGATGACGATGCGCATGCCGTCGCGGTCTGATTCGTCCCTCAGGTCGGAAATGCCGTCGATGACTTTGTCGCGCACGAGTTCCGCTATACGGATGATAAGGTTTGCCTTATTCACCGAATAGGGAATTTCGTTGAATATTATCGCTTCTTTGCCGGTCTTGGACGTCTCGAGCACGAACTTGCCGCGGACGACGATCTTGCCGCGTCCGGTCTTGAAGGCTTCCTTGATGCCGCGGCGGCCGAAGATGATGCCGCCGGTCGGGAAGTCGGGCCCCTTCACGAACTGCATCAGCGCTTCGATCGAAATCTCCGGATCATCGATCTGCGCGCAGACCGCGTCGGCGACTTCAACCAGATTATGCGGCGCCATGTTCGTGGCCATGCCGACCGCGATGCCGCTCGATCCGTTGACCAGGAGATTCGGAACGGCCGCCGGCAGGACGGACGGTTCCTTGAGGGATTCGTCGTAGTTAGGGACGAAATCTACCGTTTCCTTCTTGAGATCCTGCAGCATCTCGTCGCCGATGCGCGAGAGCTTCGCCTCGGTGTAGCGCATCGCGGCTGGCGGATCGCCGTCTATGGAGCCGAAGTTGCCCTGTCCCTGCACAAGCGTATACCGCAGGGAAAAATCCTGCGCCATGCGGACCAACGCGTCGTAGAGCGAAGCGTCGCCGTGCGGATGGTACTTTCCCATCGTGTCGCCGGTGATGCGGGCGCTCTTCTTGGTGGCCGAATTCGGATGCAGCCCGAGTTCGTCCATGGAGAACAGAAGACGACGATGAACGGGCTTCAACCCGTCCCGTACGTCGGGAAGCGCGCGACTAACGATGACCGACATGGCGTAATTGAGGTAGGCCGTCTTGACCTCGTCCTCGATCGCCATCGGTATGACTTTTCCTGTCAGCTCTGCCATTGCGTATCCGCTTTCCTCTGCGTCAGACGTCCAAGTTCGAGACGTTGAGCGCGTTTTCTTCTATGAAGAGCCGCCGGGGCTCGACCTGTTCTCCCATCAGCGTAGTGAAGATCCGTTCGGCCTCGACCGCATCATCGAGATGGATCTGGACGATGCTCCGCCGCTCCGGATCCATCGTGGTTTCCCAAAGCTGATCGGGATTCATCTCTCCCAAGCCCTTGTAGCGCTGCACGCCGACCTTTTCAGGGTCCCGGCCGGATTCGGCCAAGAGCCGATCCTTCTCGTCGTCGTCGTACGCGTAGAACACTTTCTTCTCGTAGCTGATCTTGTAGAGCGGCGGCATGGCCAAGTATACGTGGCCCTTCTCGATGAGTTCGGTCATATAGCGATAGAAGAAAGTCAGCAAAAGCGTGCGGATATGCGATCCGTCGACGTCCGCGTCGGCCATGATGATGATCTTGTGGTAGCGGATCTTTGAAATATCGAAGTTTGCCCCCGCGCTCGCGCCGATGGATGCGATGATGGGCTGGAGCTTCTCGTTGGTCAGTACCTTCTCAATGCGCGTCTTCTCGACATTGAGCATCTTGCCGAACAGGGAAAGGATGGCTTGAAAACTCCGGTTCCGGCCCATCTTGGCCGAGCCGCCGGCGGAGTCGCCTTCGACGATGTAGATCTCGCACTTCGTCGGATCCTTCTCGGAACAGTCGGCGAGCTTGCCCGGCAGGCCGGAGCTTTCCAAAAAGTTCTTCCGCCGGGTCGCGTCGCGCGCCTGCCGGGCGGCGATGCGCGCCTTAGCCGCGAGCACCGACTTCTCGAGAATGCCGTTGATAACGTCGGGATTCTGGTCGAGATACAGGGTCAGCTGCTCGTTGACCAAAGATTCGACGATGCCCTTCACTTCCGAGTTTCCGAGCTTGCCCTTGGTCTGTCCCTCGAACTGCGGATTCGGAATCTTGATGGAAAGAACCGCGGTAAGACCCTCGCGCACATCGTCGCCCGAAAGCGTCTCGTCTAGTTTCTTGGAAAGTTTCGACTTCTTCAGGTATTCGTTGAGCGTGCGGGTAAGCGCCGACTTGAAGCCGATCAGGTGAGTGCCGCCCTCGCGTGTGTTTATGTCGTTGACGAACGAGAACATATTCTCGTTGAACCCGTCGTTGTACTGGATCGAGCACTCGATCTCCACATCGTCCCGGGCGGCTTCTATGTATACCGGCTCCTTGTGGAGCACGCTCTTGTTCAGATTGAGATATTCCACAAAGCTCTTCACGCCGCCCTCGAACATGAAGGAGTGTTCTTTGGGAGTCGAAAGGCGCTCGTCGCGGATGGTGATCCTGATGCCCTTGTTGAGGAAGGCCAACTCGCGCAGCCTATTGGCGAGCACATCGAAGTTGTAGGTCGTCGTCTCGAATATCGTATCGTCGGCCTTGAAACGTACGGTGGTGCCGCGCTTCTCGGTGGCGCCGATGGTCTTCACTGGCTCCTCGGCAACGCCGATGAGATATTTCTGGTAGTGGATCGAACCCTTTATATGGACGAAAGCTTCGCACCAGGTGGAAAGCGCGTTCACGACCGAAACACCGACTCCGTGAAGACCGCCAGAAACCTTATAGGAGTTCTTATCGAATTTTCCGCCGGCGTGGAGCTTGGTCATGACCAACTCGAGGGCGCTGATGCCTTCCCCAGGATGAATATCGACCGGTATGCCGCGTCCGTTGTCCTCGACCCGGACGATATCGTTTTTTTCGAGCACGACGACGATGTCGTCGCAGTGGCCCTGGAGAGCTTCGTCGACCGAGTTGTCGACTACCTCGTACACCAGATGGTGCAAGCCGTCGATACCCGTCGACCCGATATACATGCCGGGGCGCTTACGTACCGCCTCGAGTCCCTTGAGGACCTGAATACTTTGAGCTGAATAGTTTGATTCCATTCCGTATCCTAGAGAGCGGATCGTTCCTGTTTGTCGTTTTGGACCGTGGAAGCCAGTATACCCAGCTTAAGTCGAAAAGTAAAGGCAACGGTATTTCACCCTAACATGCATGTGGATAATTTGTGGACATAATGGTATCTGATTATGAGAAAAGGATTAATGAAATTAAGGCGGCCCATGGCCCGATGACCACCAGCAT
>QKCO01000156.1 GCA_003245635.1 Treponema sp. | reverse complement strand
CAGCCGCGATTCGAGGGTGCGCAGCTTGTCCTTCTCGCTTTCGCCGACCGTCCGCTCGGGGATCCGGGCGATGCGGGAGACGACAACCTCGATCTGGGGCACGCCTATATCGACGACTTCGATCTCGGCGCCGGACGCCGCATCGGCCGCGGCGGTCCCGCCCTCCTCCATCGCGCTCCCGGCATCGGCATCCAACGGCGCGGGAACCGAATCGCCGAGGCGCTTGAAGGCTTCGATGCGGGCGAAGGCTCCAGCCTCGTCGATCACGTCGATGGCCTTGTCCGGCAGACGCCGCTCCGTCACGAACTGCGCGGACAGCTTCACCGCCGCCTCGATCGCCTCGTCCGAGTAACGGACCTTGTGGTAATCCTCGTACTTCTGCTTGAGCCCCTTGAGGATCGCGATCGCGTCCGCTTCGCTCGGCTCGACTATGTCTATCTTCTGGAAGCGGCGCGAAAGCGCCCTATCCTTCTCGAAGAACTTCGTGTATTCCTCATGCGTGGTAGACCCGATGCAGCGGATCTTCCCGGAGGTGAGCGCGGGCTTCAGCAGGTTCGACGCGTCCAGGGAGCCGCCGGAAACCGAGCCGGCGCCCACTATCGTGTGGATCTCGTCGATGAAGAGGATCGCCTTCTCCTTCTTGAGGATCTCGTCCACGACGCGCTTGATGCGCTCCTCGAAATCGCCGCGGTACTTGGTGCCCGCGACCAGCGCGCCCATATCGAGCGAAAACACGGAGAAATCCTTCAGCGTCGGCGGCACGCGCCCGGCGACGATGCGCTGCGCGAGCCCCTCGGTGACGGCGGTCTTTCCGACGCCCGAATCGCCGACGTGGATCGGGTTGTTCTTCAGGCGGCGGCAGAGGACCTGCACCGTCCGCTCGAGTTCGGCTTCACGGCCGATCACCGGCTCGAGCCGTCCCTCGCGGGCGAGCTCCGTCAGGTCCGTGGTGAAACGCTCGAGGGCGCTCCGCTTGGACGGACGAGCGCGCGGTTCGGGCTCAGGCTCAGCCCCGTCGCCTTCCGCATCGGCAGCCGGGTCGCCCTCCTCCGCCTCCTCCTCGATCGCGTCGAGCGCCTCGTCCAGCTCCGCATCGGCCCTGCCGTGCGAAATGACCTCGAGCAGTTCGAGGCGCTTCACCCCGGATTTGCGCAGATAGTACGCGCAGTAGTTGCGGTCCTCGTCGTACAAGGACACCAGGATATCGGCTATGTCGAGCTCTTCCTTCTGAGCCGACTGCGACTGGAGCACCGCGCGCTCGAGGACGCTCTGGAAACCGACCGTCTGGGTGGGCTCCGCGTTCTCCGCCATCGGCACCTTCTGCTCGAAATAGCTTTCCATCCCGGCCTTGATCTGCGAAAGATCGGCGCCGCAGGCGGCGAGGATCTTCTGGACCTGGTCGAAAGCGAGAGAGGCGTACAGCACGTGCTCTGGGGTCAGGTACTCGTGGTTCCTGACCTTCGCCTCGTTGTAGGCCGCGTTGATAATAGCCTGCACATGGCGGCTGATCTTCATAATTCCTCCGTACCCTACGATTTCTCGACGATGCAGCGAAGCGGGTACTCGTGCTTGCGCGCCATCGCGTGTACTTGGTCGGCTTTCGTCGCCGCGATATCCCACGGATACCGGCCGACCACTCCGCGTCCTTTTCGGTGGACATCCTTCATGATGGAGGAAGCGTCCCCTTGGGATTTCTGGAATATAGTCATCAGAACGGCCACGACGAAATCCATCGTCGTATAGTCGTCGTTGAGCAGGACGACCCGATAGTCCTCCGGCTCCTTCAGTTTCTCCTCTCGCTCAAGCGAGAGCCCCGTTCCCGCTCCGTCGATTCCGGACATCCGCGCTCCCTACAATGCTGATCTATTCAGCGTATAAGATACCTAAAATCACCCCCTAAAACAACGAAGAAACGCCTTGGCGGGACTCCGGCCGTTCGCTATATTCGTTGCATGCGCATCCTGTCTTGGAACGTGAACGGCCTCAGGGCCGTAGAGAAGAAGGGCTTCGTCGAGTGGCTTTCGGGCGAATCGGCCGACGTTGTTTGTCTCCAGGAAACGAAGGCGAACCCGGGCCAGCTGTCGCCGGCGCTGCTCGAGGCGGCCGACGCGCAGGGTCGCCCGTATCACGCGTATTGGGCCAGCGCGAAGAAGCCCGGCTATTCGGGCGTCGCCATCTACACCCGGCAGAAGCCGCTCGATGTCCGTCCGATGGGCGTCTCGGATTTCGACGACGAGGGGCGCGTGCTCATGGCCGACTACGACGCTTTTACGCTCATAACGGCCTACTTCCCCAATTCCCAGGAAGCCGGCGCCCGACTCGACTACAAACTCGCGTTCTGCGACGCCATGCTCGAAACCTGCTCGGCATTGACCGCGAAGGGGCGACATATCGTCCTCTGCGGCGACTACAACATCGCCCACACGCCGATCGATCTCACGCATCCGAAGGCGAACGAGGAAAATCCCGGCTATCTGCCGGAAGAGCGGGCATGGATGGACAAATTCACCGCGTCGGGCTTCGCGGACACCTTCCGCCGCTCTCATCCGGGAGAGCCGGGACACTACAGCTGGTGGTCCTACCGCATGCGGGCGCGGGAAAAGAATGTCGGATGGAGAATCGACTACCATTGCGTCGACGAGTCCTTCATGGATTCGGTAGCTAAATCGATCATCCGGCCGGAAGTCATGGGGTCCGACCATTGCCCGGTCGAGATCGAACTATCCATCTGATCGGAAAGGAAGCCAACCTGTGCGGATAAAATACAACGCGCCTACGACGCTCACTTTCGCCTTCGTCTGCGCCCTCGTCCTGCTGCTGAGCCAGACCGTCCTGCCCGGCCTCACCAAGGGCCTCTTCATGGTTCCCGGGAAGGAGGGCTTCACCGCAAAGGACCCGTTGGATTGGCTGCGGCTGTTCACCCACGTGATCGGGCACGCCGACTGGAACCACCTTATTTCGAATCTGGCGTTCATCCTCCTAATCGGGCCGATCCTCGAGGTCAACTACGGCTCGGCATCCCTCCTGGCGATGATGGCCATCACCGCGCTCGTGACCGGGGTGATGAACGTGCTGCTGTTCCAGACCGCGCTGCTGGGTGCCTCGGGCATCGTCTTCATGATGATCCTGCTCGCCTCCTTCACCAATTTCAACAAAGGCGAAATTCCCCTCACCTTCATCCTCATCCTCGGCCTCTACCTCGGCAGGGAAATCCTCAATTCCTTCAAGTCCAACGATATCTCCGAGTTCGCCCATATCGTCGGCGGCTTCTGCGGCAGCCTTTTCGGCTTTTTCCGCCCTTCACGGCGTTAGCTGACGCCTCGGCTCAGGCCGGCGGATCTCTGCGGCAGAGGCGGCCGCTCGCCGCTACGTTGCGGAAGCGCTGTTTTTTTGGTATTTTCTGTACATGCAGGTCGATATCAATCCCCGCGGCAACGGCGCCTGTCCGCTTTGCGTAAAAAACGGCGCATGCCGAATCCAGAAAGCGCTGGTCGCCTCGGCCGGTCCCTTCCCCGAAAGCGACGAGGGTTCGGCGATGGAACTCGTCGTATACTCCTGCCCCCAGTTCAAGGAGAAGGGCTGACGTGAACGAACGACTCGATTCCCTTATCGCCCGGTTCAAGGAAGTGGACCTCCTCATCCAGGATCCGGACGTGACCAAGGATCCCAAGAAATACCGGGATCTCATGCGCGAGCACTCCCAGCTCTCCGAGCTGGTCGAAGCGAGCAGGGAGCGGGATTCCCTGGCGGCTCAGCTCGCGGACACCGAGGCGCTCGTCCAGAACGAGAAGGACCCCGATATGCGCGAGCTGGCGAAGGAAGAGTTCGCCGAACTCGAGCAGAAGCTCGCGGATGCCGACGAACGCATCAAGTTCCTGCTCATTCCCAAGGATCCTCTGGACGAGAAGAATATCATCATGGAAATCCGGGGCGGCGCCGGCGGCGACGAAGCCGCGCTCTTCGCGGCCGACCTCTACCGCATGTACTCGCGCTTCGCCGAGAACAAAGGCTGGAAGATCGAAATCATGAGCTCGAGCGAAACCGAGCTCGGCGGACTCAAAGAAATCGTCTTCTCGATCAACGGCAAGAACGTCTACGAGAATCTCCGCTACGAATCGGGAGTCCACCGGGTCCAGCGCGTTCCCGCCACTGAAGCATCCGGGCGCATCCACACCTCGACGGTAACCGTCGCCGTGCTTCCGGAAGCCGAGGAAACGGAAATCGACATCAAGCAGGATGACCTGCGCATCGACGTCATGCGCGCGGGAGGCCCCGGCGGCCAGTGCGTCAACACAACCGACTCGGCTGTCCGCATCACGCACATGCCTTCGGGCATCGTCGTGCACTGCCAGGACGAGAAGAGCCAGATCAAGAACAAGGCGAAGGCGATGCGCATCCTGCGCGCGCGCCTGTACGAGATGGAAGACGAGAAGAACCGCGCCGAGCGGGCCGAGGCCCGACGAAGCCAGGTCGGCAGCGGAGACCGCTCCGAGCGCATCCGCACCTACAATTTCCCCCAGAACCGGCTGACCGACCACCGGATAAACCTGACGCTCTACAAGCTGGACCTCATCATGCAGGGGGATACGGCGGAGCTGTTCGACGCCCTCAAGCTTACGGCCCGCGAGGAACTCCTCAAGGCGACCGCGTCATGACCCTCAGGGAAGCGCGGACCGAGGGGATGAGCGCCTTGTCGAGAGCGGCAGTCGCGTCCCCCCAGCTCGACGCTTCCCTCCTGCTGGCCTACGCCGTCGGACTCAGCCGCGGCAGCCTGCTGGCCAGGTACGGCGACCCCCTCGGACAAGACGGCCTCGACCGTTACCGAGCACTCATAGAACGCCGCGCCGCAGGCACTTGCGTAGCGTACCTGACCGGCAGCAAGGAGTTCCGGGATTTGACGTTCCGAGTCACCCCGGACGTGCTAGTGCCGCGGCCCGACACGGAAACGCTCGTCGAAGCGGCGCTCGAATGGATAGACGCCCGGCCGTCCGATCCCGCGATCCGCGCCGTCGACGTCTGCACCGGCTCCGGCTGCATAGCCGTCTCCCTGAAGAAAGAGCGCCCGTCGATCGGCGTATCCGCCTGCGACCTTTCGGAACGGGCTCTAGCCGTCGCGGAAGGAAACGCGCTCGCATTGCTCGGCGGAGATGCGGACCTCATCGATTTCCGCGCCGGGGACCTTCTCGAGCCGTTCGAAGGCCGCTTCGACCTGATCGTCTCGAATCCGCCCTACGTTCCCACCGGCGATATAGACGGACTCGAGCGCGAAGTGCGCGGTGAACCGCGCATGGCGCTCGACGGCGGAGAGGACGGCCTGGATATCGTCCGCAGGCTTATCGGCCAGGCGGCGGAGCGGCTTACATCCGGCGGCAGAATCTTCATCGAAGCGGGGCACGACCAAGCCGCAAGCGTCGTCTCGCTCATGAAAGAGGCCGGACTCGTCGATATCGAAACTTATAGGGATTTATCGGGCGTCGACCGGGTGACGGGAGGAAGCAAGCCGTGAATGAACTCATAGCCTCGTTTTCCGAACGGATCGCCTCCTACTCGGAACCCGACCGGCGCCGCATGGTTGAAGCGGCGGAATGGGCCGACGATCTCCACACGGACCAAAAACGGGCTTCAGGTGAACCGTATATCGTCCACCCCCTCGGCGTCGCCGCGCTGCTCATCGAGCTGAAGCTAGACGCGGATTCCATCATCGCCGCGCTCCTGCACGACGCCCTCGAAGACACCGGCGTCGACGCGAAGAAAATCGGCGGCCGATTCGGCGACGACGTCCTGCTCATGGTAGACGGGGTCACCAAAATCGACGACTTGTCCGCGAAGAACAAGACTGTCGCGGAGGCGGAAAGCATACGAAAGATGCTGTTCGCGATGGTGAAGGACATACGCGTCATTCTGATCAAGCTCGCCGATAAACTCCACAACATGCGGACGCTCCAGTTCCTGCCCGCCGAAAGGCAAAAAATGATCGCGCTCGAGTGCCTGGACATCTACGCGCCCCTCGCCGACCGCTTGGGCATTTCCTGGATGAAGGACGAGCTCGAGGATCTCTCCCTCAAGCACCTGAACCGGGACGTCTACGACCAGATCAAGCATATCGTGGCCTTGAAGAAGGGAGAGCGCGCCGATTACCTCGAACGAGTGCAGGCGGCCATCGTCAAGGAGGCGGAAGCTTCTTCCATCAAGATATCGGTGAGCGCCCGCGCGAAGCACTTTTTTTCGATTTACCAGAAGATGCGCAAACGCAACAAAAGCGCGGAGGATTTGTACGACCTCCTCGGCATCCGCATCATCTGCGCCAGCCAGGACGACTGCTATACGATGCTCGGCATCGTCCACCGCCTCTGGAAGCCCATCGACGGCCGATTCAAGGACTACATCGCGATGCCGAAGGCGAACGGCTACCGCAGTCTCCATACGACCGTCATGTGCTTCGACGGCAAGCTGATCGAGATTCAGATCCGCACCGCCGAAATGCACAACATCGCCGAATACGGCGTCGCCAGCCATTGGCTCTACAAGAAGGGCATGACGAACGATATCGTGCGCGTCGAGGATCTTTCCATCGTGAACCGGCTGAAGAGCTGGAACGGAATTGAACTGGCGTCGAGCACGTTCCTCGAGGACATCAAACGCGAATTGCTGAAGGACTCGATCTACGTCTTCACGCCGAAGGGCAACGTGATCGAGCTTCCCGCCGGCGCCACGCCGATCGACTTCGCCTACCACATCCACTCGGCGATCGGCGACCGCTGCGTCGGGGCGAAGGCCGACGGGGCGATCGTGCCGCTCACCTCCGAGCTGAAGAACACACAGGTCGTCGAGATCATGACCTCGCCGACGGCCCACCCCCATGTGAACTGGCTGCGCGCCGTCAGGACGGCGAAGGCGCGCAGCAAAATACGCGCATGGCTCGTCCAGAACGACGAGAGCCTCATCATCGACCGGAATATCGTCGCCAAAAAGAAGCCTCTCCAGGCCGTTCAGCCGCCTCAGGCGGCGACGATCCCCGAGGCATCGGCGGCCAACATCGTCCACAACCCGATCCTCCAGACGTCGGTCCTCAAGGTACGGGTCGAGGACGAAAAGAACATGCTCATCCGTTTCGCGAACTGCTGCAAGCCGGTCACCGGCGACGCGATCATCGGCTATGTCTCCCGCGGCCGCGGCATCATCGTCCATCGCCGCAGCTGCCGAAACGTCGGCATCATTCCCGACTTCGAAGAGCGGAAAATCGATGTCGAATGGGAAAACGCGACCTCGCATCTGGTGAAGCGCTTCAGGGTAGAAGCCCGCAGAACTTCAGACCTCTTCTCCGAAATAGAGGGAGCGGTGCGAAAGCATCAGGGTCATCTGATTGAAGGGCGGCTCGAAGAGGCGGACATGAACCGGCTCATCGGCTTCTTCACGATGGAGCTCGAAGATCGGGAGGACCTGAAGAAGGTGCTCAAGAACCTTCGGGGCATCCCTTCGATACTTGCGCTGCAGATCCTGTAGCCCTCCGCTCGGCAAACGCAGGCCCGATGGCGCGGTCCTATTGATCCCGGACGTCGACTACCCGCTCGACATGAGGCGATACGACCTCGACGAGCTTCTGATGCGGCACGCCCTCGATTTTCATCACGCAATACGAGTTGGTCGGATCCTCGCCTTCGAAGGTAGCCAACGAGAGTATGTTGCCTCCTGCCGCTGCGACGGCGCCGGCGACGGCCGCGAGTTCGCCCCGCTTCTCCGGTATCAGGACGGTCAGCCGTACGCCCCGATGACGGGCGCCGAGCAGATCTATGAACAGCCTGAAGAGGTCCGATTCGGTGATGATGCCGACAATGACTTCCCCACGCATGACGGGGAGCCCAGAAATATTGTTGTCCGCCATCAGCCGGGCGGCCTCCTCGATCGGGAAATCCTCGGTAACCGTCAACGGGCTGCGGGTCATGACGGATTCCACCTTGAGCTTCGATATGAGGTAGTGGAGTTCGTACATATCGAGCGCGGTAGCGGGGGCGGCCGAGGCGTGCATCAAGTCGGAAGCGGTGACGATGCCCGCCAGCTTTCCGCTTTTATCGAGCACCGGCAGGCGATGTATCTTTTCGCGCCGCATGATCGCCTGCGCATCGGGAACGGAAATATCGGGCGGGACGAATACGGGATTCTTGGTCATGCAACGGCCCACGTTCAAGATGAACCTCCCAAGAGCGGCAAGCGCTCCTATTACTGTTATAAGGCGAAATATCGCCGTTGGCAAATTAAAAAGGGCCTCCCCGCGCTGGGGAGGCCCGATCCAAGCAAGCTCAATAAGCAAACAAGCGGCAACCGCGCCGAGCGAGGGCTCAAAGCCCCAGATACGCCTTCCTGACATCCTCGTTGGCCAGCAGCTTCTCGGAAGAATCGGCCATCTTTATCTGCCCGTTCTGCAGCACGTAGCCCTTATGGGCGATCTTCAGCGCCATATTGGCATTCTGCTCCACCAGGAAAATAGTCGTCTTCCGCTCTTCGTTTATGTGCTTGATGATCTCGAAGATATGCTGGACGATGAGCGGAGCGAGCCCGAGCGAGGGCTCGTCCAGGAGCAGAACTTTCGGCCGGGCCATGAGGGCGCGGGAAATCGCGAGCATCTGCTGCTCGCCGCCGCTCAAGGTGCCGCCCTGCTGATGCCGCCGTTCCGCCAAGCGGGGGAACAGCGAAAACACTTCATCCAAATCCTTCTTCAGGTTTTCCTTGTCGTCGCGAAGGAACGCACCCATATCAAGGTTCTCGAGAACCGTCAGCTGGGGGAAGATGCGCCGGCCCTCAGGCACTTGCGAAATACCCATCTGAACGATCTTATGAGGACTCTCGCTCGAGATGTCGTTTCCGTTGAGGAGTATCTTGCCGGAACGGATCGCGGTGATGCCGCAGATCGACATGAGCGTCGTCGTCTTGCCCGCGCCGTTGGCGCCGATGAGCGTGACTATTTCGCCCTCGTTGACGGAGAGCGAGATATCCTTGAGCGCCTGTATATTGCCGTAGTAGGTGCAGATGCCCTGCAGTTCCAAAAGAGCCATCATTATTCTCCCAAATACGCCTTGATAACTTCGGGATTGCTCTTGATCTCCTGCGGCGTGCCTTCGGCTATCAAGCGTCCGTAATCAAGAACGTAGATGCGCTCGGAAACGTTCATGACCAGGCTCATGTCGTGCTCGATGAGCAGGATCGTGATCTTTTCCTGATCCCGTATCACGTTGATCGTTTCTTCGAGCTCTTTCGTTTCCTGCGGATTCATGCCGGCTACCGGCTCGTCGAGCAGGAGCAGGAACGGATCCGTGGCCAGAGCGCGCGCGATCTCGAGCCTGCGCTGCGCGCCGTAGGGAAGATTGCGGGCTGTTTCGTTCACGAACTTGTCCAGCTTCAGCTTGCGCAGTATTTCGTGGCTTTCCTCTATGACGCGCTGCTCCTCTTCCCGAGTCCGGCGGTCGCGGACGATAGCGCTGAGGATGCCCGCCTTCAAAGAATTATGCCGGCCGATCATCACGTTCTCGAGGACCGTCATGTTGGAGAAGAGCCGGATGTTCTGGAAGGTCCGCGCCAGACCCTTGTGGTTGATTACGTGGGGCTTGTGTCCGTGTATGAATTCCTTCTTGCCGTCGCGGACGATGGATATTTCGCCCTCGGTGGGCTTATAAACTCCCGTAACGCAATTGAAGATAGTCGTTTTGCCGGCGCCGTTCGGACCGATCAGCGCCGCGATCTCGCCCTGGTCGATATGCATGGAAACATGGTCGATCGCGCGCAAACCGCCGAACACCATCGATATGTCGTTCAACTCAATTATCGGCTTCTTATCGATCGTCATGCTTTGACCTCGGGGGCGGATGAGCTCTTGTCCTGCAGGGTGTACTTCTTCCGGTTGCGCGGAATGAGCCCGTCGGGCTTGAAGATGATGATAACGATCATCGCGATTCCGTAGATGAGCATGCGGTACTGCGCCAGCGCGCGGAAATATTCGGGAAGCAGCTTCAAGAGCAGAGCGCCCACTATCGTGCCGGGGATGGACCCCTGGCCGCCGATAACGACCGCCATGAGGATCATTATCGACTCCCACAGGGTGAAGCTGTCGGGATTGATGTACGTCGTCTGGGCGGCGAGCACGACGCCGGCGATGCCGGCCCAGAACGCGCCGAGCGCGAAAGTCACGAGCTTATTGCGCACCAGGTCGATGCCCATCGCCTGGCAGGCGATCTCGTCTTCCCGCATCGCTTCGAGCGCGCGGCCGACCCGGGAATCCTCGAGGCGGCGCACGACGAACACGGTGAGGATGACCAGAACCACCACGATGTAGTAGATGTACGTTGCGGCCTGTCGCGGCGGCAGCTTCATATTCAGGAGCCACGGACGCGGGATAAGGCTGATTCCCGTCGCGCCGCCGGTGATCGGACCGGAATTCTGAAGCACCATGCGCACGATCTCGCCGAACGCGAGCGTGATGATCGCCAGATAATCGCCGCGCAGCCGGAGTACGGGCAAGCTGAGCAGGATGCCGAACACGATGGAGATCGCGCCCGCGAGGGGCAAGGCGATCCAGAACAGCCAACCGGTATTGACGCCGGCGGAAACGAACGCCGGTCCCGCGTATTTCCAAAGAAGGCCGTAGGTATAAGCGCCCACGGCGAAGAACGCCGCATAGCCGAGATTGAGCAGGCCACCCAAGCCGACGACGATATTGAGCCCGAGGGCGAGGATCACGTAGATGAGGGCCGTGATCATGATGTTCGTGTGGTACATGCCCAACAGGAACGGATACGCGACGATCAAAAGGCCCGCGAAAACAAGAAAGCCCGTACGGAACGATTTCTTGGCGAAATACGGCGCAAAGACGGATGAGACTTTGAACCCCAACGTATCGGAAACCGCTTTTTCGCCCCTCGTTTCGGTCCAGAGGAGCGCCCGGCGCCAAACGAGCGAAAGCACGAACGCGGCGACGAAAACGACCGGGAAATAGGGCCAGCGGAACTGGACGGCGGCTTTGCCTCCGGACACGTTCACCTTCATGACGATCAAGGGGAACAGCAATACGGTGAACCATACCGCCTGGCTGAGCGAAACCTTCAGTTCGCGTTTAATATCATTTTCACGCATCGGCTATACCTTCTGTTTCTGGTTCTTGCCGAGGACTCCGGCCGGTTTCAGGATGAGTATGATGATCAATATGATGAAGGCGAAAGCGTCCTCATAGTCGCTCGAAATGTAGCCGGTTCCCAGGCTCTCCGTCCATCCGAGGATGAAGCTGCCGATGACGGCTCCGGGGATGCTTCCGATACCGCCCAAAACCGCGGCGACGAATGCCTTAATTCCGGCTATGAACCCGATATAGTAATTGATCTGGCCCATATAGGAGCATATGAGCACGCCGCCGACTGCGGCCAGCGCCGATCCAATTATGAAGGTCGTCGAGATCACCTGGTTGATGTTGATGCCGACCAATTGCGCCATGTCCTTGTCCTGCGCGGTGGCGCGCATGGCCTTGCCGACTTTCGTGAACTTAATGAGGATCGTCAGGAGCACCATGATGAGCGCGGTCGTGACGAGTATTATGAATTGGGTCGAGTTGATATATTCGCGAACGGAAGCGAGGAACCCGAGTTCGGGGAGATACGAAGGGAAAGGCAGATACTTCTCCGTCTGCATCAGCAGTACGAAATTCTGGAGAATCATAGAAATGCCGATGGCGCTTATAAGCGCGGACAAGCGAGGCTTGTTCCGGAGAGGCCTATAGGCGAGCCGCTCGATCGTGAAACCGAACGCCGAAGCGAACACGATCGCGGCGAGCACCGAAAGAAGCAGAACGACCGGCACGGGTAAGCCCATCGCGAAAAAAAAGCCGCCGACAATCAGGGCCACGAAGCCGCCGATCATGTAGATTTCGCCGTGAGCGAAGTTTATGAGCTGAACTATACCGTACACCATCGTATAGCCGAGGGCGATCAAGGCGTAGATGCTGCCTTTGGCCGTTCCGCTCAAAAAAAGCTTAAGAAAATAATCCATCCTGATCGAATCCTTGCTCGGCAAAGGTACATGGCCTCACGGCGCGCCGACCGCCGCTTGGGGAAACAAAAAAGGAGCCGTTCCGGACCTAAGGACCGGAACGGCGCAGCCTTTCAAACAGGCTTCGTACTGTTATTTGACTACTACGAACTTTCCGTCTTTGACCTGATAGACGGAGAAACCGAATCCGATGACGTCGCCCTTGGCGTCGAAGCTGATCTTTCCAAGCGGGGTTTCGACGTACTCGGAGCGGAGCGCCTTGGTGACCGCGTCGTAATCGGTGCTCTTGGCCTTCTCCATCGCGTTGGTGACGGCCATGACGGCCGCGTAGGCATTCAGGAAGAAAGCGCCGGGTTCTTCGCCGTACTTGGCCTTGTGGTCGGCAACGGCCTTCTTGGCCAAGGGATTCGCGCTGGTGTCCTGAGGCCCGGTCGCGTATACGCCCTCGGCGTATTTACCGGCTACGGAAATGAAGGTGTCGTCTTTGACGCCGTCGTCGGAAACGAAGGGAATATTGATTCCCTTGTCCTTCATCTGCTGTACGAGCTTGGAAGCCTCGGGGTGGTAGCCGCCCCAGACGACGCCCTGCGCGCCGGAATTGCCGATCTTGTTGACGACTGCGGAATAGTCGGGAGCGCCGGGGTTCACGCCTTCGAAAAGCACGACGGTCATGCCGGAGGCTTCGGCGAACTGCTTGCAGAGCTCGGCGAAACCTTTGCCGTAGTCGGCCTTGTCATGCAGAACCGCGATGCTCTTCAGCTTCAGGGTATCCTTGATGAAGCTGACGGCCAGCTTGGCCTGAGCATCGTCCGGAGCGATCGTCCGGAAGAAGTTCGGATACTCGCCGCTCTGGGTGAGCGGGGGATTCGTCGCGGACGGGGAGATGGTGATAATTTTGGAATCTTTGTAGATGCCGAGGGCGGCCTTCGTCGCGCCGGAGCAGATGTGTCCGATAACGGCGGATACGTTGGCGCTCACGAGCTTGGAAGCGGTGTTGGTGGCTACTTCGGGCTTGCACTGATCGTCTTCGACTACGAGCTTGATCTTCTTTCCGTTGACCCCGCCCTTAGCGTTCAAATCGGCGACTACCAATTCGGCAGCCTTGACGGTGGGCAAACCGTAGGATGCAAGATCGCCGGAATGCGCGCCGGCTACACCGATGACGATTTCGCTTTTATCGGCACCGCCGCCGGCAAAAACCATGGCAGCGCCCGCAAAACCGACGAGAAAGGCCAGAAAAGTCTTCTTCATACTTATTTCCTCCTCAAAAAGGTTAGCTACAACCAACGAATAATAATGACCATTCTTCTTTCTTGTCCAGGCTAAATTCTTTTTTTGTCATCTATTGTTTCCATTTCCGCAAAAAAAAAGCTCGGTTGAACAACCGAGCTTTCTCAGGATGAAAATCCTTAAACGGCTTTTCCGTTCTTGATCGCCGCCTTGCAGGTCTTGCAGATCTTGACTTTTTCGCCGCTGACTTCCTGTTCGTACAGGACCTTTACGTTGTCGCGCTTGCAGACGGGACAAGCCCCGCGCCCATGAGCGGCAAGCTCTCTGATTCCCTTGCCTCTGTGTGCTTTGGACATGCTATTCCCCCTGCTTCTCTTCGGTTTTTTCCGCCGCTTTCTTGGCGGGAGCTTTCCGCTTGGCCGCGGGCTTCTTCTCCGCGGGCGCATCAGCCGCTTTCTCGGCCTTGGCTGCGCTCTTCTTAGCAGGCGCCTTCTTGGCGGGAGCTTTCTTCTCTTCGGCCTTCTTCTTCTCGCCGGCGGAAGTATCAAGCTTGTAGTCAACCAGCTCGAGGATCACCATCTCGGCAGCATCGCCGGCGCGCGCGCCGAGCTTGATGATGCGGGTGTATCCGCCGTTGCGCTCTTTCATGCGGGGAGCGATATCGGTGAAAAGCTTGGCGATCACGCCGCCGTCGTAAAGACGCCGCGCGATGAGCCGCCGATTGTGCACGCTGTCTTCCTTGGCGCGGGTAATCATCTTCTCCGCGGTCCGACGGATTTCCAGAGCCTTGGCCTTGGTGGTCTGCACCCTTTCATGGTCGAACAGGGACGTCACCATATTCCGGTGCAGCGCTTTCCTGTGGGAGGCATTACGATCAAGGCGATTAAAGCCTATCTTATGCTTCATCTTCTTCTTCCTTTTGCGTCGTCAGTTTCACCGCATTCTTGAGGACGCTGTAATCCGTCATCCCCAAGCCAAGGTTCCACTCCTTGAGCTTCTCCTTGATCTCCTGCAGCGATTTCTTCCCGAAATTCCTCGTCTTGGCTATGTCCTCTTCGGTCTTCCGCGTCAGTTCGCCGATACTTTTGATATTGGCGTTCTTCAAGCAGTTGGAAGAGCGAACGGAAAGCTCGAGTTCCTCGACGGGCGTATTGAGGATCTGACGAATCCTTTCATCGTCTTCATCGAAATCCTCGTCTGCTCCCATATCGCTCTCATCGAAATTGATGAAAACGGAGAAATGATCTTTCGCAATTTTCGCGGCCTCGGCCAAAGCGTCTTCCGGGCGAACGGTTCCGTCCGTCCAAACTTCGAGAATCAGCTTGTCGTAATCACTTCGCTGACCTACGCGGGTAGGCTCAACGGAGTACTTAACCTTTTTAACCGGAGAGAAGATCGCGTCCATCGGTATGGTACCGATGACCTCGATGTATTTCTCGTTCACCTCGGACGGGACATAGCCGCGGCCGAGATCTACTTGAACTTCCATCTCGATGCGCGCATCGGGCATGAGCGTCATCACGTGCTTGCCGAGACTCAGAACTTCCAATTGAGGAAGGCGCGAGAAATCGTCGCTCTTCACCTCAACCTGTCCTTTCCACTCGAACAAGAACGTTTCCTGCTCGACATCCTCGGGAATACGAAGACGGATTTGCTTGAGGTTGTTTATGACCTCGAGCGTATCTTCCACGATATTCGGAACCGTCTCGAATTCGTTCGAAACGATGTGAGGAACCCCGTCGGCATCGAAAGAGGTGATCTTGACCGCCGTGATCGCGTAACCCTGAATCGAGGAGAGAAGGACCCGGCGCAAAGTATTGCCGACCGTCGTGCCGAAACCAGGCTCGAAGGGAGCGGCGATGAACTTCCCGTAATCGGGATTGAGCTCGCCATGCTCAAAGGTGATGCTTTTCGGACGCTTGAATCCTTTAAGCAGGTTTTTACGGGCCATTGGAACTCCTTATTTAGAATAGAGCTCGACGATCATCTGTTCCTTAATATCGGCAAGATCAGTGACATCGCTGCGACGCGGAACCGCAAGGAAAGTACCCTTCATGCCGTCGGGATCCAGAGACAGCCACGGCATTACGCCGGCTTTTCCGAATTCCTTGAGCGATTCCTTGACTACGGAAAGGTTCTTGCTGCTTTCCTTGATCTCGACCACATCGTTCGGCTTCACGAGGTACGAAGGAATATTGACTGACTTTCCGTTGATCTGAACATGGCCGTGCAGAACGATCTGCCGAGCCTGGCTGCGGGAAGTGGCGAAGCGCAGGCGGTACACGACATTGTCGAGACGCTGCTCGAGCAGCATGAAGAGGCTTTCGCCGGTTATGCCGGGCATCCGCAGAGCGCGTTCGAAGAAAATCTTGAACTGCTTTTCCTGCATGCCGTAAATCCTCTTGAGCTTCTGCTTCTCGCGGAGCTGAAGGCCATAGTCGGACCGTTTTCCCGTACGCGCCTTCGGATCCTTTCCGGGCGCGGCGCGCTTCCGGTTGACCGGGCATTTATCGCTCTTGCAGCGATCGCCCTTGAGGAACAGCTTCTTCTGCTCAGTGCGGCAGAGCCTACAAACAGGACCAGTATATCTTGCCATCTTCTAAAACCTCAGATACGGCGCGTCTTGCGCGGCCGGCAACCGTTGTGCGGGATCGGGGTGACGTCGCTGATAGAGCGAACCTTGATTCCGAGGGCACCAAGCTGACGGATTGCGGATTCGCGACCGACGCCGGGGCCTTTCACGAAAACATGCACTTCCCGAAGTCCATACTGCAGCGCCTTCTGCGCAGCGGTATCGGTAACGGTCTGCGCGGCGAAGGGCGTAGACTTCTTGGCGCCCCTGAACCCGAGTCCGCCGGAGCTGGCCCAAGAAAGAGCATTCCCCATGAGATCCGTGATGGTGACGATCGTATTATTGAAGGTCGCCTGAATATAGACGTTTCCTTCATATACGGACTTCTTTTCTTTCCGTTTCTTTGCAACTGCCACGTTAACCTACCTCCGCCTTACTTCTTCTTTCCGGCGACAGTCTTCTTCTTGCCCTTGCGCGTACGAGCGTTCGTACGAGTCCGCTGTCCGCGAACCGGCAGACCTTTCCGGTGCCGAAGGCCCCGATAGCAGCCGATGTCCATCAGCCGCTTGATATTCAGGGCAATTTCAGTGCGGAGCCGTCCTTCGACCTTGTACTCGCTTTCGATCAGCTGCCGGAGCTCGTTGATCTCTTCCTGAGACAAGTCGTTCATCATCTTTACGGGATCGATCTTCGACTTTTCGCAGATTGCGTCCGCGCTCGAACGTCCGATTCCGTAAATATAAGTCAATGCAATATTTACGTGTTTATTGGGGAGGTCAACTCCCGCTATACGAGCCATTGCGGTCTACCTCCTCAACCCTGTCGCTGCTTATGCTTAGGATTCTGGCAAATAATGCGGACAATGCCGTTCCGCTTAATCACTTTGCATTTATCGCAAATGGGCTTTACACTGGTTCGGACTTTCATCCATTCCCCCTCAATAACGTTAGCCATTAAAGCCGCCCGCTCGTAGTTAGGGGTCGGCGGCGGCTTCAACCTGGCTATTAAAACGAAAAATCTCCGTTTTGCCTAGCACCCGAAGGCGCTATAGATTTCTGGCCCGGATCTTGCCTTTCTTAGTCAGCCCTTCGTGATGATGCATCCTCAGGAGGGATTCGACTTGACTCATGGTATCGAGATCGACGCCCACCAAGATGAGGAGCGAAGTACCGCCCATCAAATAGGAGATCGACGACGGGAAATTGAACAGCTTTTGTATGATCGTCGGCAAGATCGCGATGAGCGCGAGATAAAGAGAGCCAGGAAGGATGATCCTATTCAGGATTCCGGTCATGTACTCTTCCATGCGCTCGGTTCTGATACCGGGGATCGATCCGCCGTTTTCCCTTATATTCTTCGATATTTCTATCGGGTTCAGGCTCACCTGAGTATAGAAATACGCGAAGAAGATGATAAGCAGGGTGTAGAACACGTTGTAGGCTATTCCGTTCGGACGCAGCCAGTGGGAGAAATCGTTCAGCCACTTCACGTTCGCGCCGATTCCGGAAGCTATCTGCAGCGGAAAGGTGAGCAAGGAAGAAGCGAAGATTACGGGAATAACGCCGGAAGGATTGATCTTGAAGGGGATATAGGTGTTCTGCGCACCGTACATCTTCCTGCCCACCACGCGCTTCGCGTAATGCACGGGGATTTTCCGCTGCCCCTGCTGCTCGAACACGACGAGCGCAACCACCGCGGCGAACATCACCAGCACGACGATGACGAACACGGGGTTGAGTTCACGGTTCTGCACTTTCTGCACGAGCTCCCAAACGGCTTGCGGCAACCGGGCGACGATACCGGCGAAGATCAGCAGCGAAATGCCGTTGCCGATGCCCCGCTTGGTGATCTGCTCGCCTATCCACATAAGGAACATGGTGCCGGTCGTCACGGTGAGCATCGCGATGATGCTATAGGTGAGCTTCCCGATCGTGACGGCGTTGGGAATCCGATCCGCCCAAACGGTAACCGCGTACGACTGGATGAGACAGACGACGACCGTACCGATGCGCTGATACTTCTGGATCCGCTTCTTGCCGCCTTCCTCTTCGGCTATCTTTTTGAGAGCCGGGAAAATGATGAGGAAAAGCTGCATCATGATCGACATCGAAATGTAGGGCATGATGCCGAGCATGAATACGGAGAAATTGGAGAACGCGCCGCCCGCGAAGAAATCGAGGTAATCCACGATCGCGTTCCCCGAATTCTGCTGGGCGAGGAAATATACTTTAAGCGCGTTTACGTTGATCCCCGGAATCGGGAGCACGGCTCCGAGACGGAAGACGATCAACATCAGCGTGGTGAAGAGCACGCGCTCCCTGAGCTCTTTTACGCGAAAGATTCCGACCAACGGATTGCTTGCCATAAGTACGTTCCCCGTCCCGCCGCGCTATGCGTCAGCGGAGACGGCAACCGAGCCGCCCGCCTTCTCGACCTTTTCCTTTGCGGAAGCGGACACGGCCACGAGACCGTTGCCTTTTGCCTCGACAACCAAGGTGAGTTTCTTGGTGATGTCTCCGTCCCCGAGAATTTTGACCGGAGTGGATCCTTTCGCGAGTCCTTTCTTCACGAGAGCGGACATATCGACGGTGTCTCCGTCCTTGAAATGCGTCTCGATTTCGCGAAGGTTCACTACAGCGAACGTCTTCTTGAAAGGATAGTTGGAGAAACCGCGGTGGGCGAGCCGGCGGTAGAGCGGCATCTGACCGCCCTCGAAGCCGACGTACGTCTTTCCGCCGGACCGCGACTGCTGGCCTTTATTGCCTTTGCCCGCCGTGGTGCCGAGGCCGGAACCTTGTCCGCGGCCTACGATCCTCTTCTTTTTGGTAGCGCCTACAGGGGCGCGCAAATCAAAATCGGACATTACTGAATCTCCTCGACGGCTATGAGATGCTCGACGGTCTTCACCATGCCGAGTATCGCCGGACTAGCCTCTTGCTCCGTGGTGGATCCGATCTTCCGAAGGCCCAAGGAGCGTACAGTGGCTCTCTGCGCGGGAAGCGTGCCGATGGTGCTTCTAACGAGTTTAATTCGTATTCGCTTAGCCATGCGCTTAACCCCACAAATCCTTGATGGCCTTGCCGCGGTTCTTCGCCACGGCCTTGGCGTCCATCAGACCGGCGATGCATTCGAAAGTCGCCCTGATGACGTTGATCTGATTGCTCGCCCCGATGGACTTGCTCAGCACGTCGGTGACGCCGCCCGCTTCCATGATGGCGCGGACGGGGCCGCCGGCGATGATGCCGGTACCGGAACAAGCCGGCTTCAGCAGAACGCAGGAACTCTTGAATTCAGCCTGGATCTCATGAGGAATCGTTCCATTCTTCACGGGAAGCTTCACCATGTTCCGGCGAGCCTTGTCCATGCTCTTGCGGATTGCCTCTGAAACGTCGTTCGCCTTGCCGAAGCCGTAGCCGACGTTGCCCTTACGGTCGCCGACGATGGTCAGCGCCGAGAAGGAGAAACGGCGTCCGCCCTTCACGACCTTAGCGGTCCGATTGAGGCGAACCAGCTTCTCGACGAATTCCTTCTGTTCGTAATCACGATCCCTGTTGCGGTCGCGGTTGCCTTCTCTTCCGTGCTCCATGACGCCCCCTAGAACTGGATCCCGGCTTTGCGGGCTCCATCGGCGATCGCCTTGACGATGCCGTGATACAGGTAACCGTTGCGGTCGAACACCACCGTGGTGATGTTCTTCTCAGCCAAACGCTTGCCCATGACCTCGCCGAGCTTACCGGCGCCTTCGATATCGCGCTTGATATCCTTCAGGTCCTTCTCGAGGGTCGAAGCCGAAGCTATCGTGTTTCCGACCGAATCGTCGATTACCTGAATGTACAAGGAGCGATTGCTCTTGAATACGCTCATGCGCGGCCGCGCGGCGGTGCCGGCGATCCGCTTGCGGATGTGGATCTTCCTCTTAAGCCGCTTTCTGTCTTTCTCGACCAGTTTCTTCATCATAGCTGGCTACCTTATTTAACGCCGGACTTGCCGACTTTCCTTCTGATGGTTTCGTCATCGTAGCGGATACCCTTGCCTTTATAGGGCTCGGGGAGCCTCAGCTTCCTGACCTGCGATGCGAATTCACCCACCCGCTGCTTATCGATGCCGGTGATCGTAACCTTGCCGGACGGATCGGCGGCGACAGTCAGATCGTCGGGAATCCCGACCATGAACTCGGTGGAATAGCCGAGGTTCATGACGAGGATCTTGCCCTTGACTTCGGCACGGAAGCCGACGCCGGTGATCTGCAGACCGCGCGTGAAGCCGGTCGAAACGCCGATAACCATATTGTTGAGCAGATTGCGGTACAGTCCGTGGAAAGCGCGGGTCTGCTTCTCCTCGTTCACCCGACCGACGAGGATCTCGCCGGCGGACTGCTCGAAAGTAACTACGGGATGATACTTCTGGGTCAATTTACCCTTCGGCCCCTCGACGACCATCGTCTCATCGACGAAGGCCACCTTGACGCCCTGGGGAATCTTGACCGGAATTTTACCGATGCGCGACATACGTTCCCTCTTCTACCAAACGGTACAGATGATTTCGCCGCCGACTTTCTTCTCGACGGCCTTCTTTCCGGTGGTAACGCCGATCGAAGTGGAAACGATCAGGGTACCGTATCCGTTCACGACACGGGGCATGGTCTTATAGCCGGAATACACGCGCCGTCCGGGCGTCGAAACTTTTTCGATGCCGTGGATGACGGGCACGGTCGTATCGTCGTACTTCAAGAACACGCGGATGCAGTTCACTCCATCCTGGTTGATCTTCTTGAAGTTCTTGATATATCCCTCGGTCTTCAAGATCTTGACGATCTCAAGCTTCAGCTTGGAGGTAGGGATGTCGACCTTTTCGTGCTTTGCCATTCCGGCATTCCGGATCTTGGTCAGCATATCCGCGACGGGATCTGAAACGCTCATTGTCCTCTCCTACCTTACCAACTGGATTTGGTCACGCCGGGGATTAAGCCTTCGCTCGCCAGCTTCCTGAAGCAAAGACGACACATCTCATATTTCCTGAGATATCCGCGGGCACGTCCGCAAATTCTGCAACGATTAACTTTCCTGGTGGAATACTTAGGCGCGCGGAGCGCCTTGATTATCATCGCTTTTCTAGCCATTCGTTCCTCGCTTACTTCCGGAAGGGCATGCCGAACTTCGCCAGAAGCGATTTCGCTTCCGCGTCAGTCTTCGCCGTCGTGACGATGGCGACATTGAGGCCGGCGACCCGTTCGATCTTATCGAAATCGATTTCCGGGAAGATGATTTGCTCGGTGATACCGAGAGAATAGTTCCCATGACCGTCGAACGCGTTGGGGTTGACCCCACGGAAGTCCTTAACGCGCGGCAACGCGACGTTCACGAGGCGATCGAGGAACTCGTACATGATCTTTCCGCGCAAGGTTACGCGGGCGCCGATTTCCTGACCCTCGCGGATCTTGAAATTGGCGATGCTCTTGCGAGCTTTCGTCTTTACCGCTTTCTGCCCGGTGATCAACGAAAGATCATCGATAGAAGCGTCGAGAAGCTTCTTGTTCTGAAGAGCCTCGCCTACGCCCATGCTGACGACGATCTTGTCGACTTTCGGCGTCTGCATCGTCGATTTATATCCGAACTCCTTGAACATCTCAGGGGCGACCTGCTCCTTGTAGATCTTCTTGAGCCGCGGTTCGTAGTTCTTCATCACAACGCCTCTCCGCACTTCTTGCAGATTCTCTGCTTATTGTCCCCGTCCATCTTGAAACCGATGCGGGTGGGACCGCACTTTTTGCAAACGATCATCACGTTGGAAACGTGAAGCGAAGCCTCGATTTCGACGATGCCGCCGCGATCCTGCTGGCTCTTGCGCTTCATGGCCTTCTTGACCAGATTGGCGCCTTCGACTATGACGCGGTTCTTCTCGCGGATGACCTTAATGATCTTGCCGCGCTTTCCCTTGTCCTTTCCAGCGATGACCTCAACGGAATCATCTTTCCGTAGTTTAATCTTTCCTTCCGTCATTCCGGCAGCTCCTTACAGAACCTCGGGCGCGAGGGACACGATTTTCATGTAGTCCTTCTCTCGCAGCTCGCGGGCGACGGGCCCGAAGATGCGCTTGCCCTTGGGGTTCTTGTTGGCGTCGATGATGACGCACGCATTATCGTCGAAACGGATATAGGTGCCGTCGGGACGACGGAATTCCTTATGCGTCCGCACAATCACCGCCTTTTCGACGGAACCCTTCTTGATGGTCGAAGTCGGAATGGTATTCTTCACGGCCACGACGATGATGTCACCGATCCCCGCGTATTTGCGCTTGGACCCGCCGAGCACCTTGATGCACTGGACGGTCTTCGCTCCCGAGTTGTCGGCGACGTTAAGGTAGGACTCAACCTGTATCATCTCAGTCTTCCCCTTGCCTTATTTCGCACGCTCGATGATCTCGACGAGCTTCCAGCACTTATCCTTGCTGAGCGGCCGAGACTCGATGACGCGCACGCGATCGCCGATCTTGGCATCGTTCGTTTCGTCATGCGCCTTCAGCTTCTTGGTACGGTTAACGTACTTCTTATAGAGCGGGTGGAGCGTCTTGTTGTCGACGGAAACGACGATGGTTTTCTCCATCTTATCGCTTACGACGATGCCGACGAACTCCTTCTTGCCGCTTTTGGCCTTGCCGGTCTGTTCTTCCACGTATTGCTCCTTTACGCCTTAGCAGCCTTTTCTTGCTGACAGATCAACGTATTGAGGCGCGCGATCTGACGGCGCATATTCCGCTTCTGGAGCGGGTTCTCTACGTGGCCAACAACCATCTGGAACCGGAATTCCATGAACTTCCGGTTGAGCTCTTCCCGCTTCGCGACGAGCTCAGGCAACGTAAGGTTCTTAAACGAATTCTTCATAGCCTTTCCTTACACTTCCATCTCTTCGCGCACGGCGAACTTCGTCTTGATCGGAAGCTTCGAACCGGCCAGCTTCATGGCCTCTTCAGCTAGCTTCCGATCGACGCCGCCGAGCTCGAACAGCACGGTTCCCGGCTTTACCACGGCGACCCAGTATTCCGGAGCGCCCTTTCCCTTACCCATGCGGGTTTCGGCGGGCTTCTTCGTGTAGGGCTTATCGGGGAAGACGCGGATCCACAGCTTGCCGCCGCGCTTAACGTGACGGTTGAGGGCGATACGCGCGGCTTCCAGCTGCCGATTGGTGATCCACATGCGGTCGAGGGCGACAAGACCGAACTCGCCGAAAGCGACGGTGTTTCCCCTCGTCGCGTTGCCGGGCATATTTCCGCGCTGAACTTTGCGCCATTGTACACGCTTAGGACTCAGCATTCCTTAACTCCTTGCAGCCGGAGCACGTTCGCGCCGCTTGCGTACCAACACGCCCGCGTCTTCTTTCTGCTCCTTGCCGTACTTCATGCCGTTGTACACCCAAACCTTGACGCCGATCGCACCGAACGTGGTATGGGCTTCGGAGAAGCCGTATTCGATGTCGGCGCGGAGAGTGTGCAGAGGCACGCGGCCATCTTTGTACTCTTCGGTCCGCGACATTTCAGCGCCGCCGAGACGGCCGGACAGACGAACCTTCACGCCCTGCGCATTTCCCTTCTTGATCGCGTTGGCAATGGCCTGCTTCATCGCCTTGCGGAAAGAACCGCGGGCGAGGAGCTGGCGGGCGATATTCTGGGAAATCAGCTGCGCATTGTTGTCGGCGTTGCGGACTTCCTTGATCTTGATCTGGATCTTCTTGGTGACGTGCTTCTGGAGTTCGCCGCCGATCTTCTCGATATTCGCACCCTTAACACCAATGATGACGCCGGGACGCGCGGTGTGGATCACGATGGTGATCCGCTGCGGATGGCGGATGATCTCGAGCTCGGCGATATCGGCGCCCTTCGTCTCAGGCAGATTAGCGACCAGCTTGCGGAGTTTGAGATCCTCGTGAAGCGTGTCGGCGTAATCGCGCGGATCGACGTACCAGCGGGAAGCCCAGGTGCGGTTGATGCCGATGCGAAGTCCAATAGGATTTACTTTCTGTCCCACGTTATTCCCCCGCCTTCGCGATCTCATCGATCACGACAGTGATATGGCACATGCGCTTCAGCAGCATGTCGGCGCGGCCCCGCGCGCGGAACCATACCCGCTTCATGCGAGGACCTTCGTCGATGCGGATATCCTTAACGTAGAGCATATCTTCATCGAGCTTCTTGTTGAGATCCAGCGCATTGGAGGCGGCGGACTTCACGGTCTTGCCGATCAGGCTCGCACCCTTGTGCGGCATATTCTCGAGAATAGCCATCGCATCCGGATAAGCCTTCCTCCTTACGAGGTCAGCTACGGGGCGGACCTTGAAGGGGGAAGCGATAATGAACTTCGAGCGGGCGACGTAGCCCTTTTTCTCTTCCATTTCTTCCACCTACTTCTTGCCGGCTTTCTTGTCGGAACCAGCATGGCCCCTAAAGATGCGCGTGGGCGAGAACTCGCCGAGCTTGTGCCCGACAAGGTTTTCCGTGACGTAAACGGGAACCCACGTCTTTCCGTTGTACACGGACAACGTAGTACCGACCATCTCGGGAATGATCGTCGAACACCGGGAATATGTTTTGATCATCTTCCGGTCTCCGGCTTTGCTCATTTCCATTACTTTCTTGTAAAGGCTCTTCTCGATGAAGGGCCCCTTCTTGACGGACCTAGACACCGTTAGCTCCTACCTACTTCCTGCGGGTTACGATAAACCGGGACGACGGCTTATGCTTGTTACGGGTCTTGAAGCCTCGAGTCGGCTGACCCCACGGGGTAACGGGATTGATACCCTTATTGCGGCCTTCACCACCACCATGAGGATGGTCGATCGGGTTCATTACCATACCGCGCACGGTCGGCCGTTTTCCGAGCCACCGCGTGCGGCCGGCCTTGCCGAGCTGCACGTTCATGTGGTCTTCGTTGCCGACTTCGCCGATAGTGGCGAAGCACTTCTTGAAGACCATCCGCATCTCGCCGGAGGGAAGCTTCAAGGTTACGTAATCGCCTTCCTTCGCCGCGATGAGAGCGCTGGATCCCGCCGACCTGACCATCTGAGCGCCGCGACCGAGCGTCAGCTCGATGTTGTGCACGGAGAAGCCGAGCGGAATAGCCTCGAGCGGCAAAGCGTTGCCGACCTCAAGCGGAGCTTCGGGTCCGGAAAGAACCGTCTTGCCGACCGCCAGACCCTTGGAAGCGATGATGTAGCGCTTCTCGCCGTCGGCGTAGCTGATCAATGCGATGTTGGCGCTGCGGTTCGGATCGTATTCGATCGTCGCGACCTTGCCGGGAATTCCGACCTTATCGCGCTTGAAGTCGATCTCGCGGTAACGGCGCTTGTGTCCGCCGCCTTTGTGCCACACGCTGATGCGGCCCCGACTGTCGTGGCCGGCCTTTTCAGCGCGGCCAGAGGTCAGGGATTTTTCGGGCTTCGAGGCGGTGATTTCATCGAACCGAAGACTGGTGCGATGTCTGGTACCCGGTGTGATCGGGTTGTAAGTCTTAATACCCATAACTATCCCCTAAACCTACACGCTCTCGAAAAGAGCGATCTTCTCGTCTTTCTGCAGACGAACGACCGCTTTCTTCCAGCTAGAGGTGTATCCGGCTTTCGCGCGAAGCCGCTTCGGCTTGCCGTGAACGTTCACGACCGTACAGGACACCGGGTGAACGTTGAACAAGCGGCGCACCGCTTCCTTCACCTGGAGCTTCGTGGCCGACGCCGCGACCTTGAAAACATACTTGCCCTGCTCGCGCAGGCTGTTGGTCTTTTCCGTGAGCACAGGCTCGATCAATACCTGCTCGTAAGTCATTCGGCGGCCTCCGCGTTCTTCGCGTAAAAAGCGCTCAGGTTCTTCGCGGCCGTTTCGAGCATGATCACGCGGCGACCGTAGAAGAGATCGTGCGCGCGAAGCTTGTCGAACGAAAGGAAGCTGAGCCAGGGAACATTGCGACCGGCCAGCTTGACCTTGGAATCGTTGTCCTTGAGCACGACGACGGTCCGCTCATCGGCGCCGAGGCTGCGGAGAATCTTCACGAGATCCTTCGTCTTCGAAGAGTCCACAGTAAAATCCTCGACGATCTTAAGCCGATCATCCTGGATCTTCATGCTGAGAATGCTCTTCATCGCCAGGCGCTTGGCCTTCTTCGGCATCGCGTAGCTGAAGTCGCGCGGCTTGGGTCCGAAAACCACACCGCCGCCCACCATTATCGGAGACTTCTTATCGCCGCGGCGAGCGCGGCCGGTCCCCTTCTGCTTGTACGGCTTGGCGTTAGAACCATGGACCTCGGCGCGATCCTTGGTGGATGCGGTGCCGAGACGAAGGTTCGCCAGCTCGTTGTTGATTGCATACCAAATGACATCCTCGTTGGCCGGAAGGCCGAACACGGAGTCATCGAGGTCGATTTGCCTCAGTTCTTTTCCATCGATGGAATAGACAGTCCGATTCATCATTTTCCTCGTTATTTCTTAACCGCGGCCCTGACGACCACCGACCCCTTGTTAGAACCGGGGACGGCACCGCGAACCATGATGAGTCGGCTATCGACGTCTACTTTCACGACCTTGAGGTTAAGAACAGTCACGCGCTCACGACCCATACGACCGGGCATCTTGATATTCTTGAAAGAACGGCCCGGAGAGGTGCACTGGCCGGTGGAACCCGGCTCGCGGTGGAATTTAGAGCCGTGCGTAGACCGGCCGCCATGGAAGCCCCAGCGTTTCACGACGCCCT
>QKCO01000155.1 GCA_003245635.1 Treponema sp. | reverse complement strand
GCCCGACTCGATCAGCTCGACCATTTCCGCGGTGAGGAACCAGCCTTCGCCGGTCGCGTTCCCAAGCTGGACGATATCGTCCACCCCGCGCGCGAGCTCCTCAATGCCTTTCGGGGGATCGAAGCGGCGGCTCCCTGCCAGGGCATTCTTCATCGCGGAGCGGTACCGCTCGAGGAAGAACACCGCAGCCCGCGCCTTCCACTCGACCGATCGGGGCGCCGACAGCTTGCGGCTGCGGAATACGCCGTTGTAGAGGGAGTAGAACAGGAAATCCATCAGGTCGGGAACGACCGCTTCGGCGCCTTCCCGTTCGAGCGTGCCGACGATATCGTTGTTCGCCGTCGGGTGGAATTTCACCAAAATCTCGCCGACGACGCCGACCTTCGGCTTCGCGATGTCCCGCAGGGGAAGCGCGTCGAAGGCGCGGACCATCCGCCGGACCGTCCGCTCGAAGCCCCAGGGAGAAAGCGAGCGCAGCTGGGCCGAGGCGACGGCGTTCCATTCTTCGTAGAGGGCATCCGCGCTGCCGGGAACGGTTTCGTAGGGCCTGGTGCGGTACAGCATGCGCATCAGGAGGTCTCCGTAGACCAGGGACATGAAAGCGCGGTGGGCGAGCGGCAGGGAAAGCTTGAAGCCGGGGTTCTTCTCGAAGCCCTGGGCGGACAGCGAAATGACCGGCACCCGCTCGAGGCCCGCGTCCTTGAGCGCGCGGCGGATGAAGGCGATGTAGTTCGTCGCGCGGCAGCCGCCGCCGGTCTGCGAGATGAGCAGAGCGGTGCGGTCAGGATCGCAGCGGCCGGACTCGAGGGCTTCCATCATCTGCCCGACCACAAGGATCGAGGGGTAGCAGGCGTCGTTGTTCACGTACTTGAGGCCCGCGTTCACGGCCTTGGCGTCGGATTCGGGGAGCACTTCCAAATCGTATCCGCTGTAGGCGAAAGCCTCCTTGAGCAGCCGGAAATGGATGGGCGACATCTGCGGCGCGAGGATCGTATGGGTCTTGCGCATCTTCGCGGTGAAAACCGGACGCTGCGGGGGCTGAGCGGTTCCCGGGGCCGCCTCCCCGGCGGCCTTTTCCCTACGTTCCCTGACCGCCGCCAGGAGCGAGCGCAGCCGAATGCGCACCGCGCCGAGGTTCGATCCCTCGTCGATCTTCACTAAGGTATACAGGCGTCCCTTCGCGGCGAGGATTTCCTCGGTTTGATCCGCCGTCACCGCGTCGAGGCCGCAGCCGAAGGAGGTCAGCTGCACGAACTCGAGGTCGGGCCGGGTCGCGGCGAAGCTCGCCGCGGCGTAGAGCCGCGAATGGTAGGTCCACTGATCGCGGACGCGCAGCGGCCGTTCGACCGTCCCCAGGTGCGCTACCGAATCCTCGGTGAGGACGGCGAGCCCGAGCGAGACGGCCAGCTCGGGAATCCCGTGGTTGATTTCGGGGTCGATATGGTAGGGCCGGCCGGCGATGACGACGCCGCTCCCGCCGGATTCCTCCAGCTCGCGAAGCGTCTGCTCGCCCTTGGAGCGGACCTCCGCCTTGAACGACTCCTGCTCCTTCCAGGCGAGGGCCGTCGCGCGCGCCGCTTCTTCGGCCGTCACGCCGAATTCGGCGAACTCTTCGGCGATCCGTTCGGCAAGGCGCTTCTCGTCGTCGAGCGGCAGGAACGGATCGAGGTAGCGGACCGCTCCGGGACTGCCCGGCGCGGCGCGGAACGCGTCGATATTGTTGCGGAGCACTTCGGGGTAGCTGGTGACGATCGGGCAATTGAAATGGTTGTCCGCGTCGTCGCGCTCCTTGCGCTCGTAGGGAGCGCAAGGATAGAAAACGAGCTTGACGCCCCGATCGATGAGCTTCTGCGCATGCCCGTGGGCGATCTTGGCCGGGTAGCAGGCGGACTCGGATGGGATGGACTCCATGCCCGCTTCGTAGACGCTTTTGGTCGAACGGGGAGAAAGCTCGACCCGGAAGCCGAGTTCGGTGAGCAGGGTATGCCACAGCGGGTAATTTTCGTACAGGTTGAGCACGCGCGGAATGCCGATGACGCCCCGCGGCGCCGAGCCTGCATCCAAGGGCTTGTACCGGAACACGCGTTCGAGCTTCCACGCGAACAGGTTGGCGGGACCCTCGGCGCGGCGGCGTTCCACGGGCTGCCGGCCGAGCACGAGGTCGGGACCGCGCTCGCAGCGGTTGCCGGTGACGTAGCGCCGGCCGCCGGGAAACAGGCTCACGGTGAGGGTGCAGGCGTTGGCGCAGCCCGAACAGCGTTTCAGTTCGGTTTCGGCGGCGAAGCCCTCGAGCTGGGATGCGGCGATGATCGAAGACGGAACGCGCGCTTCATCCGGAAGGGCTTTCCACTGGTCGAGTGCCAGGAGCGCGGCGCCGTAGGCGCCCATGATGCCCGCGGCGTCCGGCCGCACGGCCTCCCTCCCGGAAACGAGCTCGAAGGCGCGGAGCACAGCGTCGTTGAGGAAGGTGCCGCCCTGGACGAGCACCGTTTTTCCGAGCGCATCCGGGTCCCGCAGCTTGATGACCTTGAAGAGAGCGTTCTTGACGACCGAATATGACAAGCCGGCGGAGATGTCGCCGACCGCAGCGCCTTCCTTCTGCGCCTGCTTGACTCGGCTGTTCATGAACACCGTGCAGCGGGTCCCCAGGTCGACCGGAGAAACCGATTCCGTCGCGGCGGCGGCGAATTCGCGCGCATCGAGGGAGAGCGATCGGGCAAACGTTTCGAGGAAGGACCCGCAGCCCGAAGAGCAGGCTTCGTTCAATAATATGGAAGAGACAGCGCCGTCCTTGAGCCGCAGGCACTTCATGTCCTGCCCTCCGATGTCCAGAAGGAAATCGACCTCAGGGGCGAACGCGCGGGCGGCGCGGCAGTGGGCGATGGTCTCGACCTCGCCGGAATCGAGACGGAGCGCTTCCTTCACGAGCGCCTCACCGTAGCCGGTGGAACAGGCGCGCGCGATTCGAGCCCCCTCGGGGAGCGCCGCGTAGAGCCGCTTCATGAATTCGACGGAAGTGCGCAGAGGGCTGCCGCCGTTCGCTTCGTAGTAGCTTTCGAGGATTCGCCCCTCCTGGTCGACGAGCACGAGCTTGGTCGTCGTCGATCCGGCGTCTACGCCGAGAAAACACGGACCGGAAGCTTTCCCGATCGAAGCGCGGGGGGCGGAAGCCTTGGCGTGGCGTTCGCGGAAAGCCGCAAGCTCTTCGGGGCCGGCGAACAGGGGACGGAGGCGTTCGACTTCCGGGGAAGACGCCTTGCACAAGTCGTTCACCCGCCCCCGGAGCAGTGAAACGCTCAGGGGGAACGCCAGCGGACCTTCGTGCCCTCCGTCGCGGGCGGATAGGGCCGCGCCGATGGCGACGAACAGCTGCGCGTTGTCTGGGACGATCACCTCGTCGGGCGCCAGCTTGAGCGTCTCGACGAATCGGCGGCGGCTTTCGGGCAGGAAATGCAGCGGACCGCCCAGGAAGGCCACCTTTCCGCGTATCGGCTTGCCGCAGGCAAGCCCCGAAATAGTCTGGTTGACGACCGCCTGGAAGATGCTGGCGGCGATATCCTCCCGGCGCGCGCCTTCGTTGATCAGCGGCTGCACGTCGGTCTTGGCGAAGACGCCGCAGCGCGCCGCGATCGGATAGATGGTCGCGGCTCCGCGCGCGAGCTCATCGAGCCCCTTCGCGTCGGTGTCGAGCAGACTCGCCATCTGGTCGATGAACGCGCCGGTGCCGCCGGCGCAGGAACCGTTCATGCGCTGTTCGAGGCCGCCGGTAAAATACGTTATCTTGGCGTCTTCTCCGCCCAGCTCGACGACGACGTCGGTAGCGGGGATCAGCGCGCGCACCGCGCGCGACGATGCGACGACTTCCTGTACGAAGGGGATTTCAAGCCATTTGGCGACGGACATGCCGCCCGAACCGGTAGCGACGACCCGCAGGACATCGGCGCCGCGGGCCTCGGCAGCCTCGAAGGCGCGTTCGGCGATATCTATCAGCGTCTTGCGGATATCGGCCCGATGGCGTTCGTACGCACCGAAGACGAGGGAACCCGACTCATCGACCAGGGCCAACTTCACCGTGGTCGAACCGGCGTCGATTCCCAAAAAAAGCGGGTGTTTCACGATGGCACATTTAACACCCCCCGTTCGACCGATGCAAGCCCCCGAACGGGACGGGGCGGAAAGCTTCCAATTAGAAAGGAATCAGAAATCCCGGCAGGCTTTATTCGCCGTATATAACCGCGAGCACCGCGTTGATTTGCTTGCTCGAAGCGGCGATGCCCTTCTCCTTCAATGCGGCCGCCAGTTCGTCGGCCGCAATCGAAGGACGCTCGGCCCTGAGCGCCGCTATGCCCGCGACGATTTCATCGGGGATGGGCTTGGGAGCGCCGAACAAGCCTTTCGAGTAGACGGCCATCGCGGCGCGGCGAAGCGATGCTACCGCGGCGGCGGTTTCTGCGTCGGAGGCGTCGGAGGCGGCGACGGCGGCTTTCATCCGCTCGTCCCTTTCCGCAAGCGCGGACTCGAGCCCGGCGATCTTGGCGTCGGAAGCCTCGAGCGCCTCCTGCAGCTCCGCGATCCTGCGGCTGAGGTAATCCGGATCGTTCTCCAAGGCGAATGCCGCCGGATCGTCGATGGCACGACCGAGGCGCTCGAGGAACGAGCTTTCGGTCTGCAGCCTTCCATTGAAACGCAGAAAATACGGCCCGGACTTGACCCGGAAATCGTATTCGACCGCTTCGCCCTCGACGGAGAACAGCAAGCCGGAAGGAACGAAAGGCTTCAGGTCTTTTCCGTCGACAGTGAATGCGGACGGAATCACCCGGAGCGTCGCGGTCTTCCCTTCGACCCGGAAACGCAGCACCGCAGGATCGACGCTCTTCCAGGATGAGAGCTGGTCGATCAAGTTCAAAGCCGAGTCGACCGCGTCGGCATCGACCGGCCCCGATGATTCGACCGAGAAGCGCAGGCCGGACGGAAACGCGTAGACGGACACGGTTTTGCCCGCCGCGCTGTCGCTCGACACGGGCGTTATGCCGCGGGAGGAGAGCAGCTTGTCGACCGCGTTTTGCGAGAAGACGCAGACCGCGGATGAAAGCAGAAGCGCGGCGAAGGCCGCGTAGCGGTAGATTTTCATTCTTTAGCTCCCGAATTCGCTGTACCGGTGAGCTGCAGGAGGACGCGGTCGAATGGCCGCAGCTCGAAGCCCTCCTCCATGCGCTCGACTTCGGCTATGAAGGCATCGCCGTCCTTCCGCAGCTTGGCGACGGCGATCGGCTGAACCTCGGATCTGAAGATCCAAGCCGACGTGCCGTCGGCGATGGTGAAAAGAGGATCGACGTATACGAGGACACGTTTGGGGTTCCGCCCGTCTATGACGAAGCCGGCTTCGTTTTCCGTACGGGCGAATCCGGACAAGGCGTAAGCATAGCTGTCGATCCGATCGAGCGCGGCGCTGAGCGAGCGGTCGACCTTGGCAATCCGGTCGGCCGCGCCCCGGTTGGCCGAGGAAGCCGCCGCGACGAGGCTCTGGTATTTCGCGGCGAGGTCGGCGGCGGCCTCGTCGGCGCTCGCCAGAGCGCCGGGCACCGAATTGATATAAGGAATATCGCGCAAGCGTCCGATCGCGTAGCGGAGATCGGCGTAGCGCTTTGCGGCGGCGACCAACTCGGGGAGCTGAACCGGTGAACCGGCGGGAGCGCTCGAGGGAACGCCGATGGATGCCGGCCGCGGCGCTTCGGCATCCGCGGCGCCGAGCGCGGCACCTCGCTCATCGGTCCAGACCGGGTTGAAGCGCGCCGTAAGAGATTCGACCTCAGTCTTGTGGCTTGCGGCCTGGGCGGCCAATTCGCCTTCGTAGCGGTCGGTCAGCTCGGCGATGGCGTTCTTGAGCCGCGCGGCTCCATCCGCCTTCTCGGTCTTGAGCGCCGCGGCGGCCGAAGCGAGCCGCGCCTCGTAGCCTGCCGTCAAATTGGTTTTTTCAAGTTCGAAGAGCTTCTGCTGGTTATCGAGCACTTCCTGCTGCTTCTGCGCTTCCTCGACGCTACGCGCGTCGTAGGCGGCGGCCCGTTCCTGCAGGGCCTTCACCGCCACCCGCTTCTGGTCCAGCCGGGGACCGTACTCCGCCATCACCGCCCGCTCCTTCGCGGCGGCGGCCGAGCGCAGCGACGCCTTCCGCTTCTCAGCCTCATCGGGAGCGAGGGCGTCCGCGAGCGTGAGGTCGGAGGCGAGCCCTTCGCGGATGCGCGCTATCTCGGCGTTCATCGCATAGTCGGTGGCGGCGAGGTCGCTCGAAGCGGCATCCAGCTCGTCGAGGGTGTTTTTCGCCTGATCGAGCAGATCCTTGAGCTTCAGGTCCTCGAAGGCCTGGATGTCCACCGAGACCCGCCGAGCCTGCCGGTCGATGGCCCCGGTCACGAGCCAGGAAGCCGCGATGAAGAACAGGATGACTCCGGCGACCGACAGCGGCACGAGCGGGGAAAAATTCTTTTTCGTCTTGCGGAACTCGGTCGCCAGATCGTAGGAAGGACCGCCGCCCGCTCTAAGCTTTTCGCTCGCCTTGCCGAGAAACAGCTTTATCTCTTCGCGCCGGCGGGTCAGCTCGTCGTCACGGGTTTCGAGATCGTTCATTTCGACTCCATCGTCCACACGCCGTTCCAGTCGGCTGGCGGGACCCGCCCCTCGATGCGCTGCAGGAAGACGGACGCCGCCATAACGCCGGAATGGGAGAACTCTTCGCGGGCCTCATCCCAGCGCCCTTCGTAGTAGGCGCGCAGGCCGACGCTGTAGCGCTCGAAACGCTCGAACTCGGCGGCATCGGCGGTGGTTGTATCCAACGGATAGAAAACCTTCTTGCCTTCCGTCTTCCCCTTCACCTGGACGGTATCGAGCTCGACGAAGCGGAAGCGGTCGGTTTCCGCCATGACTTCCTTCGTAACGTATTCGGAGCAGATGATGGGCGCGTGGTAGATGCGCGTGAGACCTTCGAGACGCGAAGCGGAATTGACGTTGTCGCCGATGACGGTGTTCGTCATGCGTTCGCTCGACCCGATGTTGCCGTAGAACACCTGGCCGCCGTCGATGCCGACGCCGACCTCGAGCAGCACCGCGCGGTACACTTTCTGCTCGGCGGGCGTGAGGCCGCCCCGGTCTTCTTCGACGGTCGCCTTGATCTCGGTCATGGCCTCGCGGAGCGATCGCGCGACCGCCTGGATCTCATAAGCGGACAGGAGCGCCTCGAGCGATTTCGACGTCCCTTCGGTCAGGGTCCCGTACACGGTGAGCAGCGCGTCGCCGATGATCGAGCCGACGATGCCGTAATGCGAATGGATGCGGCGGATCGCGCGGTCGTAGTGCAGGTTGAGCAGGGCGATGATGTCGTTGCCCAGGGTCTCCGTCATGAAGGTGAAGCCCTTGATGTCGGAGAACAGGATGGTCAGATCCTTCTGAGTTCCCTCGAGCCGGATCTCGTGTTCCCGGTACGCCCGCTGCACGACGTCCTGGGTGACGAAGGATCTGAAGATCGTCATGAGGTTGTCGATGGAGGACGAAAGCGTATTGAATGAGGCGCCGAGATAGGTCACGTCGTCGTTCGGCGCCTCCGAAAGGTCGAGCAGTTCCAGACGCTGGGATTCCTGCATCCTCATGAGCGAATCGGTGATGCGCCGGACGAAGCGGAGGATGAAGCGGATCAGGAACGCGCCGAGCACGACGAACAGGAGCGTGATCGCGATGATGATGCCGCCGATCTGCACGAGGATGCGCGACGTCGGCGCGTAGAATTCCTCACGGTCCTCGAGGCGCATGAGGTAGACGTCCCACTTTTCGTTGTACTTGTAGACGCCGAAGTACTCCCGACCGTCGATTGTCGGGAAGACGGGGCCCTCTCCGGCACCGCCTGAAGCGCGGGATTCGGCGATCGACTTGAAGGCGGCGGCGTCCGGAAAGGCGGAGAGGCGCTTGGCGCCGCCGGACTGGAAGAAGACGGTGCCGTCGGGACGCACGGCCAAAGCCAGCGACCGCGAACGCTTAAGCTCGCGCGCGGCGTTGGCTTCCATCGCCGCGGCGGCTTCCGCCGAGTCCCCCGAGAAGCGGAAGATGTCGTACTGGTTGGAAGCGAAGGTATAGATCTCCTTCAGCTCCTTCACCAGCAGTTCGTTCATGAGCTTCACCAGCTCGCCGCGGTTGAGGGTCAGGTTGATGTAGTTCGAGGAAAAGTTGGATACGAGCAAGAAAATGACGAATACGACGAGTATCTTGAAAGTCAAGGGAACGACGCGGACCCCGCCGACTTTCTTGCCCAGCAACGCTTCGAATGCCATACGACTCCCACTTAAATCGATAAAAGATATGATAAGGGCAGATCGAGCAAAACGCAATACAGGGAAAAAAACGAACACCCGAAATTGAGGGTTCAGGCGGAGCGACGACGGAAAACCATCGGCTCATTGACAAGAAACGTTAAAAACCCCATTGTTCGCTCATAATTGCGATTCGCTCTCTCGCAACGGCGACCGATCGCAGCGGAAGGGAGGTTGAAAGACCTTAATTGAAAGGGAGCGACGTCACCATCGAACGCGTATCCAAAGCGTTCGGCGATTTCAAGGCGCTGAAAAATGTTGGACTTGAGATCAGGAAGGGAGAATTTTTCTCTCTCCTCGGACCTTCAGGCTGCGGCAAAACGACACTGCTCCGCATCATCGCGGGATTCGAAACGCCCGACGACGGCGTTGTCATGATCGACGGAACGAACGTGCTCCCCCTGCCGCCCAACAAACGGCACTCGAACACCGTTTTTCAGAACTATGCGCTCTTCCCGCACCTTTCGGTGTTCGAGAACGTTGCGTTCCCGCTTCGGCTCAAGAAGCTGCCCAACGCGGAAATAAAGAAACGGGTCAAGGAATACCTCAAGCTCGTGGAGCTCGAAGCCCACGCCGGCAAGAAGCCGGCGATGCTTTCGGGCGGCCAGAAGCAGCGGGTCGCCATCGCGCGGGCGCTCATCAACGAGCCGAGCGTGCTGCTCCTGGACGAGCCGCTGTCCGCCCTCGACGCGAAGCTGCGCCAGCACATGCTCATCGAGCTCGACCGCATCCACGACAAGATCGGCATCACCTTCATCTACGTCACCCACGACCAGCAGGAAGCCCTTTCGGTCTCCGACCGCATCGCGGTCATGTGCCAGGGCGACGTGCTCCAGGTGGGAACCCCGCACGAGATCTATGAAAGCCCCGCCACCGACTTCGTCGCCCGCTTCATCGGCGAAACGAACCTCTTCGAGGGCGTCGTGAAAAGCGTCGAGAAGATCAAGGACGGCCCGGCGGGAGAAGCCGTGCTCATGGCGGAGCTGGACATACCCGAGATCGGAAAGGTCAAGGTCACCACCGTGGACGACGTGAAGAGCGGCCAGACGGTCAGCTTCACCATCCGGCCCGAGAAGATCGCCATCTCAGCCGAGAAGCCCTCGACCAAGCGCAGCGACATCAACACGCTCGCCGGCGTCGTCGACGAGCCGATCTATTCCGGCTTCCAGACCAAGTTCTACGTCAGAACCTCCGAAACGACGACCTTCAAGGTCATAAAGCAGCACGCCAACTATTCGGACGAGGGGCCCGACATCGTCTGGAAGGATTCGGTCTACATTTCCTGGAGCGCCGACGACGGCTACATCGTCGAGACGAGGAAGCCGTGAAGGGCGCCGAGACGCGCCGGAACTACGGCCCCGTGTACGCGGGGCCGACGGCGCTCTGGTTCACGCTCTTCTTCGCCGCCCCGCTGGGCATCATCGTCCTCTACAGTTTCCTGAAGAAGGGGCTCTACGGCGGCGTCGAATTCGTGTTCTCCATGGAAGCGTACAAGGCGCTGGTTAACCCGACCTTCGCGGCGATCACCGTCCGGACCCTGATCACCTCGTTCATAGCGACCGTCCTGACCATCGTGATCGCCCTTCCCTGCGGCTACTTCATGGCGCGGAGCAAGAATCAGACGGCCCTGCTCCTGCTGGTCATCATCCCTTTCTGGACGAACTTCCTCATCCGCGTGTACTCCTGGATAGCCATCCTCGGGAACAACGGATTCCTCAACGCGTTCCTCCTCAAGATCGGCCTCATCAAGGACTACGTGCAGTTCCTCTACAACCAGGAAGCGGTCGTCCTGGTGCTGGTCTACATGTACCTGCCCTACGCGATCCTGCCGCTCTTCTCCACCATCGATAAGTTCGACTTCTCGCTGCTCGAGGCGGCGCGCGACCTGGGCGCCAGCAAATTCGGCGCGATCAGGAAGATCCTGTTCCCGAACATCAAGGCCGGCCTCTTCGCGGCGGTGCTGTTCACCTTCATCCCTATCTTCGGCGCCTACGCGGTGCCGCTCCTTGTCGGCGGCAAGGATTCGTACATGCTCGGCAACGTGATAGCCGACCAGCTGACAAAGACGCGCAACTGGCCGCTCGCCTCGGCAATCTCCATGGTCATCACCGCGGTGACGACGCTCGGAGTGCTGGTCATGATGCTGCTCAACAAGCGGGACGCGAAGCTCGCCGAAATCGAGCGCCGCTCGTTCGCGCTCGAGGACGAGGCCGGCGAGACGCCCGCGCCCGGAGGACAGCCGTGAAGAGCGTGTTCCTTCCCAAGAAGCCGGCGAGCGCGGCCGCCCGGCACGCCCGGATGGCGTACCGCAAACGGTTCTCGTTCTCGAAGCTCATGTTCGTCGCAACGACCGCGTTCCTTTTCATGCCGCTTTTCGTGCTGATCCTTTATTCCTTCAACGAGTCGAAAGGCATGGCGTGGACGCGCTTCTCCTTCGTCTGGTACGAAAAGCTCTTCTTCAACTCGAAGGACCTGTGGCACGCCTTCCGCAACAGCGCGATCGTCGCCTTCTCGTCGGCGGCCTCGGCGACCGTCATCGGCACGCTCGGCGCGATCGGCGTCAATTGGTACAAATTCAAATTCAAGCCCTACGTGCAGGCCATCACCTTCCTGCCGATGATCCTCCCCGAGATCATCATCGGCGTGTCGCTCCTGATATTCTTCGCGGGCGTCAAGATGAGGCTCGGCCTCGGGACGATCTTCATCGCGCACACGACCTTCAATCTTCCCTTCGTCTACCTGATGGTCATGGCGCGCCTGGACGAATTCGACTACTCCATCATCGAGGCCGCGCAGGACCTGGGCGCCAGCGAGCGGCAGACGCTCATGCGGGTCATACTCCCCGCGTGCATGCCGGGCATCGTCTCCGGCTTCCTGACCGCCGTCACGCTTTCGCTCGAGGATTTCGTGATCACCTTCTTCGTCTCGGGACCGGGATCGACCACCCTGCCCCTGTACGTCTACTCGATGATCCGGTTCGGCGTCTCGCCGGTCATCAATTCTTTGTCGGTTGTGATGATCCTGGGGACGGTCGTGCTGACCTTCTCCCTGCGCAACTTCTTGAAGTACATAGCGGCGAAATGACGAAAAAGCCGACCGCAGATTGCCGCGGAACCGCGCCGGGGCTAAGCTGAAGCGAACGGGAAGCGCGCTCTTCCCATTTCGATACGCGTCCGCGACGACCTACCCTCTGCGCGGACGATGGCAGGGGCCGACCTCCCGCGAGGGGCATGGGCGGCCGTGCATCCGGTCTGCACCGTAGGCCGGAGCCGCGGAGAGCCGCGCCGGGAGGCGCTCCGCGGCATACGCCGAACCGGAAAAAGGGCCTCCGGCAGGGGGCCGATCATTCACTGAGGAGGGTAGGACAATGAAGAAGGCCTACCATGTTGCGGCCGCTCTAGCGGCCGTCGTCGCGACGCTCGCCGTCGCCGGTTGCTCGAAGAAGGCCGAGACGGCCGCGGCCCCCGCCGCTTCGGGCGGAAAGCTCTACATCTACAACTGGACGTACTACACGCCCGACTCGGTCATCGAGAAGTTCGAGAAGGAATACAACGTGGACGTGATCTACGATTCCTTCGCCTCGAACGAGGAGATGTTCGCCAAGCTCAAGGCCGGCGGCTCCGGCTACGACATCGTCTTCCCCTCGGGCGACTACGTCTCCATCATGAAGGCTGAGAAGATGCTTGAGCCGATCGACAAATCGAAGCTCAAGAACCTCGGAAACGTCGACCCTGTCGTGCTCAAGAAGGCGACCTACGACCCGAACATGGAATACAGCGTTCCCTACTACTTCGGAGCGGCGGGCGTCGCGGTCAACACGGCGAAGGTCCCGAACTTCGAGAAGAGCTGGTCCATCTTCGCCCGCAAGGACCTCAAGGGCCGCATGACGATGCTCGACGACATGCGCGAAGTCGTCGGCGACGCGCTGGCGTACCTGGGCAAGTCGGTGAACACCGTCGATCCGGCCGAACTCGAGGCCGCCAAGAAGCTCATCAACGAAGAGTGGAAGCCGAACCTCACCAAGTTCGACGCCGAAGCCTTCGCCAAAGGCTTCGCCGCCGGCGAATTTTGGGTCGTCCAGGGCTACGCAGAGAGCGTGTACGAGGAGATCTCCGACGAGCAGAAGGCGACCACCGCGTTCTTCATTCCGAAGGAAGGCGGCCCGAGCTACATCGACAGCATGTGCATCCTCAAGGGCTCCAAGAACGTCGACATGGCGCTGAAGTTCATCGACTTCATCCATCGGCCCGAAATCTACGCCGAGTTCACCGATGCCTTCGGATTCCCGGCAACCGCGAACGTGCCCGCGCGCGCCCTCAAGAAGGAGACTCCCTACTACACCGCCGAGTCCCTCGAGACCACCGAGCTGAAAGAGGACGTGGGCGAAAAGCTCGCGCTCTACGACAAGATCTGGCAGGAGATCAAGGTCGGCGAATAATCGCCGCAGGACCCGCGTATGAATGCCTTCCCCCTGCGTCTGTCGGGGGGAAGGCGTCTTTTTATTTATCTATTCGGTATTCCCTGACCGCCCCCGCGGCATCCAGGCGCCAATGGCGGACGGAAAGAGGCCCCTCGCCCGAGACGGGACAGGTCACCACCGCGAAGGAAGGCTCGCTGCCGCCGCGCGGTCGGGAAAGGCTCCCCGGATTGAGGAAGAGCAGACCCCGGTATTCGGCGGAGAAGGGGATGTGGGTATGGCCGAACAGCGCCGCCTCGGCGTTCGCGGCCCGGGCCGCGAACGCCAGCGAGTCGAGCCCGTCGAGCACTCCGTGAGCATGCCCGTGAGCGAGCAGGAAGCGCCGTCCGGCGAAGTCGACGGACCGCTGGAACGGGAGCGATGGATCGTCGTCCCCGTTGCCGCGCACCGTCCTATAGAAAAAGCGAAAACCCGAACGATCGGCCGCGCGGTCCAGGTCGCGGACCCCGTCGCCCAGGAACGCGACCGTGCCGATGCCCTTCCGGCCGGCCCAGGAGAATACGCGCGCCAGCGCGTCGGCATCCCCGTGCGAATCCGAAACCACCAGGAAATCGGCGGTCCGCCCGGCGTCCACGGCGGTCACCAGCGTTCGCGCGCGATCCTGGTCTCCCCGCCGTGGCCGGGAAACACGCGCGTATGATCCGGCAGGGCGAGCAGGCGCTCGAGGCTCTTGGCCATCAGCTCTCCGTCCCCGCCGACCAGATCGGTGCGGCCGATCCCGCCGGCGAAAAGGGTGTCGCCCGAAAAGAGCAGCCCTTCCGCCTCGTCGTACAGGCAGATCGAACCGGGCGTGTGGCCGGGAGTATGAAGGACGCGGAAAGGACCGATCCGATCGCCGTCGGAGAGCACGCGCGCGGCCTCCGGCATGGCTTCCCATTGATCGGTCACGTAGGCGGCGGCGCCGGCCATCTTGAAATCCCGCAGGTGGGGCTGCAGGGACCCGGCGCCGAGATACTGGAGGTCGGCCCCGTGGATGGCGACCGCCGGAGCGTCCGCGCCGTCCTGCGCGAGCCGGGCGAGCAGCCGCGGCAGGGCGGCGACGTGGTCGAAGTGGCCGTGTGTCAGCACGACGAGCGCGGGAACGAGGTCCCGGCGGGCCAGGCGTGCTATAATCGCTTCGGCGTCTCCGCCGGGATCGACGACGACGGCGGACTTCCGCCCGTCGAGCTCGCAGGGGATGATGTAGCAGTTCGTGGCGATGGCGCCGACGACGATGGTATCGATCATGGAGGAATAATACTCTGCGGCTCCGAGATCTTCTAGCGCTGCTCGCCCTCGCGCTGTTCTGGTACGCCGTCGTCCCCATCGCCGGCGCCTTCGCCGTTCGGCGGACCTGGCGCGGCTTCCGCAGGCGTTTCGACGAGCTCCGCCTCGCGCCCCTCCTCGATTACCGATCCGCCAACGCCGAAACGCCCGCGGCGGACGAATACCGCTTCTTCGGGGGCTTCGAATCCATCTCGGAGCAGATCCTCTGGATGCGCGGCGACGCGCTTACCGTCTCGGCCGATCTCTCGAACGCGCACGTGTTCCTGCTGCCGGCGGAGGGCGAGGAAGGCATGGACCGGCGGGAGCAGTCGCCGCGGCGCATCAAATGGAACCACGTCGCCGCGGTCAGCGAAGGGGCCCGGATTTTCGTCGGCGGGCGGGTGCGCTCCGACGCGGGAAGGGCGCGTTTCGCGTCCGACAAGGGCTGCCCGCTGCTGGTCATCCTGTTCGACGGACAGGACCGGTCCCTGTTGACGAGGGCCGTACGCGCAGGCCGGCAAAAGAACGAATACTGGAACCCGGCGACCCCTTTCGCCCTGACCGCCGGCGCCTTCTGCCAGCTCCTCATGGCCCTCTCCTTCGTGAACAGGCCGGCTCTATCGGCGGCCTTCTCCGCTGCGCTCACCTTGGCGTTCGCGCCGATCCTCCCCTATCTTCCCCCTGGTCTTCTCCTGACGGCGGCTTCCCGAGCCGCCTGGCGCAGGGGCAGGAACTATCGCGCCCTGCGGGACTTGGTCCGCCTGCCGCTCCTGCATCTGGCTCCGGGCGAGACGGAGACGACGCTTCCCGACGGCAGCCGCTACGGCGTCGTCGTCTTGAACGAGAAAGAATTCGAGCGGATCCCGGAGGATGCGCCGCGCCTGCCGCCGGAGGCGACGCGCGCGGCCGCTGGGGGGCGCTGGTACTGCTACGGAGCCGTGGGAGGGGAGATGCCGTTCGACGCAACCAAGGACCCGAGCGCCGTCTACGCTGCGCTGCCGGCGCCGCCGGAACGGCTCGCCGCCGGATACAGCGGCAGGGCGAAGCTCATGGAAACGGCGGCGGGCGCCGCGATGCTCGGAGGGACGCTGCTCAACGCAATGCTCGCCTTCAGGCTCCTGCAGTCGCTGATGTAGCGGAGAAGGGCCTGCCCGGATACCGGCGACGGACCGGGCGAAACCGTTCGCTATTCTTCGGCGGGCGTTTCCGACTCGTCGGCCGGAGCTTCTTCGGGCGCGGACTCGGCGACCGCTTCGACGGCAGATTCGGCTTCGGCGGGTGCCGCCTCTTCCTTGCGCGGCTTGGCGTAGCTCACGGAAATGGCGCGGCCGCGGAACTCGAAGCCGTTGAGCCGCTCGATGACGGCGTCGGCGACTTCGCGCTTGATCTGCACGAAGGAGAAATTATCGAGCACGCGCAGCTCGCCGATGGCATCCGCGTCGATGCCCGCGTTGGCGACGATGAGGGAAAGGAGCTCGCGCGCGTACGCGCGGCGATTCCGGCCGACGCCGACGAACAGGGTCGCGGCCTCGGATTCGGGGAGCGCGCGCCGGGGCGCCGGGTCTTCGCGGCGGGGGGGCGCTTCTTCCCGAAGCGGAGCGGAAGCCGGCGAGGAAGAGGGAGTCGGCGCGGGAGCGGGAGCCGCGGCGCGCTCGGAGCGGCGGCGGCGTTCGCCTTGGCCTTTGCGCGCATCGCGGGGAGCCTCGCCGATCAGCTGCTTGAGCAGGAACGCGGCGAAATAGGAGCGCAGGAAAAACGGCACGTTCTTTTTGACATACGACCGGTATTCGTTCAGCACGGTCGGGTCCTCTTCCGTCTTGATGCGCTGCACGATCTCTGCGCAGAGCGCGGCCATCTCATCCTTTTTTTTCATCGAATCGGTGCGGTCGGCAGACACGGGGAATGGTCCTCCAAGTTTATGACAAAATACCCCTAGAGTGTCGCACAGTTGCGTTCTTTTCTCAAGCAGGCGGGAAACGAAACTCAGGGGCGATCGAGCGGGCGATCCCGCAGATCGAGCCGGAAACGAGTCTCGTACGGAGCGAAGCCGTCGCGGTAGAGCACGCGGGAAAAGGATTCGAATTCCCGGGGAAGGTCCACCTTGACGCAGGCCGCCCCGTCCGCGCGCGCCGCGTCGACCAGCCTCCGCAGCAGCTCCTCGCCGACGCCCAGCCCGCGGTATTCGGGACTGACGTCCAGCGCCGTGACGATCTCGGCATCCCCCCGCCGGATCGAAGCGGCGAAGCCCGCGAGATCCCCCCGTACGGTTTCGGCGACGATCGAAGCGCGGAAGCGCTCGGTCGCGGAATGGGGACCGTATTCGTCAAGCGGCGCCGACCGGCACGCGCCCCGCAGTTCCGCGACGGCGGCCGCATCGTCCGGATCGGAAGGACGGAACCTGAAATCCTCGAACAGAAGATCCTCGGTTTCCTCCGGCTCCTCGCCGATCCGATCGAGTCCCCACGATTCGCGGAGCGCGTTGTACCAATCGGCCACTTTCCGGCGCATCTGCTTCTGCTTATAGGAAAACCAGAGGCGCTCCACCTCCGGGTGCTCGCCGAGCGAATCCTTGAAGGCGCGGAACACGCCGCGGCCCCGGTCGAGGGCCGCCGTGAGCTCCAAGCGGACGACCGGATTGTGCAGGGACGCCGCGAACCCTTCCATGAGGCGGAAGCCGTCCGCCGATCCCCAGGACGGCAGCTCGTACGATTCGGCTTCCGCGTCGGCTTCCGCGCTCGGCACGACCGTGCCGCTCCCGGCGTCAAGCACGAACTTCCCGTTCTGGTCTTCCATGGAAAAGAGAATCTGGTCCACGAGCGCATCGCTCAGCTCGAACTCCATACGCGGAGTGTACGGGGCTTCCCCCCGAGCGGTCAAGCGAAGCGCAGCGCCGCTGTCGGCGCCGCTTGCGCCGAACGGCCGCGCGGTCTATGGTTTCAGCCATGAGGAAACGTCGCGATGCGGTGCGGAGGAACGATCTCGGACTCCCGCCGGGAACTCCCGTCTACGTCGGGGACCGGGAACCGACGAAGATGCGCTTGTCGGTGATAGGCTACGACCCGATAGGATCCTGGACGAGAACCGCGCCGGATGTCGAGGAACTGCTCAGATACAGGAATCCCGGCGGGGTCAATTGGATCAACGTCAACGGACTCAAGGACGGAGAAGCGATATCCCGGCTGGCCGAAGCGTACGGCATCCACCCGCTGACGGTCGAGGATATCCTCAACACCGAGCACCGGCCGAAAATCGAAGAATTCGACGACTACCTGTTCATCACGCTCAAAGCGATCACGTGGCGGGAGGCGGGCGCGGAAGAAGCCGGCGGAGCCGATTACGAACAGATCAGCATCATCCTGACGCGGGACACGGTCATCACCTTCCAGGAGGTTCCGGGAGACAGCTTCGATCCGATCCGCAAGCGCATCGAATCGGGCGCGGGACGGATCCGCAAGATGGGGCCCGACTACCTCGCCTACGGGCTGGCGGACTCCATCATCGATTCCTACTTCATCGTGCTCGACCGGCTCGGCACCCAGCTGGAAACCTACGAGACGCGCGCGCTCGAGGAAAGCGGCACCCGCTTCATGCGCGACATCCAGTGCGTCAAGCAGGAAATCGTTCGGATGCGGCGGTCCATCTGGCCGCTCAGGGAAAGCGTTTCGGCGCTGCTCCGGCTCGAGTCCGAGCTCGTGTCCGCGGAGATGGCGCCCTTCCTCAAGGACCTGCACGACAATACGGTGCAGGCCGCGGAAACGGTGGAGAACTACCGGGAACTCATCGCAGGGGTGCTGGAAGTCAATCTTTCGGCGATATCAAACCGCATGAACGAGATCATGAAGGTGCTGACGATCATTTCCACCATCTTCATTCCGCTGACCTTCATCGCCGGCGTATACGGCATGAACTTCCGCTTCATGCCGGAACTCGAAAGCCGCTGGGGCTACCCGGCGGTATGGGGCGCCATGGGCCTCATCGCGGGGGGAATGATCGCGTTCTTCAAGAAACGGAAGTGGTGGTAGCGGACGAAAGGGAAGCCCGTTGAACAATCGCATCCGCGATTTTCTCCAGCCGCGCCGGCCGCTTCCGCGGGCGCTCTACTCGATGCCGAGGGCGGCGGAGAGGCGATCGGCGAGGTCGACGATGTCGTCGCGGCGGGCGAGCGCCGACAGCCATTCGGCGGGAATCGATTCCAGGCCGAACGCGAGCGCGGCCAGGCCGCCGGTCAGGGCGCCGACCGTGTCGGTGTCTCCGCCGAGGTTCACGGCGGCAAGCGCGGCGGACCTGAAGTCCCCGGACGCGAGCAGGCACCAGAGGGCGGCCTCGAGCGATTCGATAACGTAGCCCGAGGAGACGACGTCCTTGCGCTGGAGCTTCTGCAGCTTGCCCGAGAGGATGCGCTCGAAATGGCGCGATTCGGCCTCTCCGGCGAAGCGCGACGAGAATTCCACCACGGCGACGCGGTAGGCCTCCGCCGGCGACCGCCCGGTGAGAAGACCGAGGGCGAACTCGACGTAGAAGATGCAGGCCAGCTGGGCGCGCCGATGCCCGTGCGTCAGCGACGAGATCTCGGCGACGATCCAGGCCCGCTCCTCGGCCGGCCGGCCGCGCACGTAGAAGGCGGCGGGAAGCACGCGCATGAGGCTGCCGTTGCCGTTGTCCCGTTCGCGCCGCAGCCCCGCGGAAGCGGGATGCCCCGCGCCGGAGCGCAGGCGGGCGACCGACTCCTCGACGGCCCGCCCCACGGAGAACGCGGCGCCGTCGGCCGTCCAGTAGCCCTCAACCCGCCAACGCACGATACGGTCGGCCAAGTCCCGCAAGTCGTATCCGCGGCAGAGCGTTTCAGCCAGGCAGAAAGAGAGGGATGCGTCGTCGCTCCAGGTTCCCGGCGGACGATTCCAGGTCCCCCAGCCGTCCATTCCCGAGACCGGATGACGCTCGAGCTCATACCGGGGACGCAGCTCATGGGGTACGCCGAGCGCGTCGCCTACCGCTATGCCGAGCAGCGCGGCGCGAACGTTTCGTGAGGGCATACAAGAACCTCCACGTCTTTAGAGGGGTATTCTTTCTAAGTCTATGTGACGGTGCATCGGGATGCAACGAAATCCAGTGAAATCTTCTTGGCGAATCGCCGGAGAGCCGCTATAATTTCCAATATGTCTAATCCCTTATCCGCTACCTCCCTTCGGGTCAAACTGATAGCCCCGCTTCTCTTCTCCATCTTGATAGGGCTGTTTTTCGCCGGCATTTTCGTCGTCGTGAATATGACGGAATCGAACAAGCTCTCGCGCAGCGTCAGGCACATGAGATTGATCAAGGCCACGTCGACCCTGATCAACAGCCTCCAGCTCGAGCGGGGGAAGAGCGTCCTGTACCTGACCGGAGCGCTGAAGAAGTCCGAAGTCGACGCGCAGCGCGCGCAGACGGACAAGGCGGCCGAGGCGTTCGGACCGATCCTCGCCGCTTCGATGATCGACGCGGATCAGCGATCGCGCATCGAGGCGGCCATCGAGTCCTACACCGATCTCCGCGCGCGCATCACGGAGACCACCGCGGCGACCCTGGTGCGCGATCTGTACACCATAGACATAGCCACGTTCCTGAACATAGGCCCCGAGGTCGCCGCCATGGAGCGCGAATCGGGCTTCGGCTCTCCCATATCGACCATGATCATCCTCGAGCAGGCGAAGGAAGCCGCCGGAATGCTCCGCGCTCGCGTAAGCAACATCGCGATCGCCGACATGCCGGTCAGCCTAGGGGAAGCGTCCGCGCTGCTCGAGTTCGCCGCGCGGCTGACCGCCAACCTCGATTCGCCGGCGGTAAGCCTTACGGCCGGCCCCGAAGCGGTCCTCGCGCTGCGGGACAGCTCGGCCCGACGTCTCGCCGAAGGCGCCGCCCGCAACATCTTCGCCCGATACTCTGAGGGCTCCTACGACATAGACGGCGTGCAGTTCTTCGGGACGATGACCGAATTCGTCGAAAGCGCCGCGAAGACCATCCTCGACGAAGCCGACGCGCAGCTGAGCCTGGCGACCAAGCGGGAAAGCGCCATGCGCCTGCTCTTCATCGTATCCGCGGTCCTCATCGTGATCGGCTACGCGGCCATCACCATCTTCTCGCTCATACTGGTGCTGAGCGTCGTGCGCGCCGCGCGGTCGGTATCCGGCTCCCTCAAGGAAATCGCGGAGGGCGGCGGAGACCTCACCAAACGGATCGAGATCGCAGCGAAGGACGAGCTCGGCGAATTGGCCGAACACTTCAACGGCTTCCAGAACGAACTCGCCGCGCTCGTGCGCGACGTGAAGGAAACGACCGAGTCGCTCAAGGAAACGGGGACGGAACTGTCCGCGACGATGGAGCAGACCGCGTCCGCGGCGGTGCAGATCAGCGCGAACGTCGAGAGCATCAAGAAGCGGACCATAGACCAGAGCGCCGGAGCGACCGAGTCGTCGGCGACCGTCGAACGCATTTCGGAGAACCTCAAGTCGCTCAGCAATATCATCTCCCGGCAGGCGGAAAGTGTCGCGAACTCCTCGGCCTCCATCGAGGAAATGGTCGCGAACGTCCGCTCGGTGACGCGCAACGTCGAGCACATGGGGGATGAGTACACGAAGCTGGTCGACTCCGCCGGCACCGGACGCACGCTGGTCGACCGGACCGTCACGGAAGTGAAGCGCATCGCCGAGCGCTCGGACCGCCTGCGCGACGCGAACTCCCTCATCGCCTCCATCGCGGCGCAGACGAACCTCCTGGCCATGAACGCCGCCATCGAAGCCGCGCACGCCGGCGACGCGGGACTCGGCTTCGCGGTCGTCGCCGACGAGATCCGCAAGCTCGCCGAGAACGCGGCCAAGCAGTCCAAGGCGATCGCCGCCGACGTCAGGGAAATCGCGGGCGCGATCAACGACGTGGTCGACTCCTCCGGAGAGGCCGCCTCGAGCTTCGCGAACGTGGTGTCCCAGATCGAACTGCTCCACAATCTGGAAGAAGAGATCAAGCTGTCGATGTCCGAGCAGTCCGCCGGCTCCGCCCAGGTGCTCGAATCGCTCAACCAGATCAACGAGATCACCTCGGAAGTCCTGCGGGGCGCGACGGAGATGGGAGAGGGCTCGGACGCGATACTCGGCGAGATGCGCCGGCTCCTGGACGCCAGCGTGGAGATCGAGAAGAGCATGTCCGAAATATCGCTCGGCGCCTCCGAAGTGTCCCAGGCGTCCACCGCGGCGGCGGACCTGACGGTCAAGAACAAGGACGGCATCAACGCGGTCAGCGAAAGCATGGGCCGCTTCAAGGTGTAGGGGGCAGACGATGTCCATCCATATCGCGGCGAAACCCGGCGAAATCGCCGAGGCGGTGCTGTTGCCCGGCGATCCCCTGCGCGCACAGTTCATCGCCGAAACCTTCTTCGAGAATCCCGTCCGCTACACCGACGTGCGGAACATGTTCGGCTATACGGGCACCTACAAGGGCAAGCGCGTCTCGGTGCAGGGCACCGGCATGGGCATGCCTTCGCTCTCCATCTACGTGAACGAGCTCTTCAAGGACTATGGGGTCAAGAAGGCGATCCGCGTCGGGACCGCCGGCTCCCTCCAGGAGCACGTGAAGATCCGCGATCTGGTGATCGCGATGAGCGCCGCGACCGACTCGGCGGTGAACCAGGTCCGCTTCCGGGGCATGGACTACGCGCCGACCTCCAGCTTCGGCCTCCTGAAGAAAGCCTACGACGCGGCGCTCGAGCGCGGCTGGACGCCGCATGTGGGCTCAGTGCTCTCGTCCGACTCGTTCTATACCGAGGACCCCGAGGAATGGAAGCTCTGGGCCCGCTTCGGCGTGCTCGCCGTCGAGATGGAAGCCGCGGAGCTCCTGACGCTGGCGGCCAAGTACCGCCGGGAAGCGCTCGCGATCCTCACCATTTCCGACAGCCTGGTGACGCACGAAGCGACGAGCTCCGAAGAGCGGCAGAAGACCTTCACCAAAATGATGGAGATCGCCCTGGAAGCGGCCGTCTCCTAGCGGCCGTTCGCGATGCCGTGCTCGGCTAGAAACAGGTCGAGCACGGTGAGGAAGAAGATGACGATCAGCGGCCCGAGCACGAGGCCGTTGAAGCCGAAGGCCGAAACTCCCCCGAGTATCGAAAAGAAGATCACCAGCGGATGCAGCCGGATGCGGTCCTTGAGGAACAGCGGCCTGAGGATGTTGTCCAGAGACGAAACGAACACCGCGCAGAGGACGAGCAGCAGGACGCCTCCCGCGACATCGCCCGACAGGACGCGCGCAACGCCGACCGGCAGCCATACGATCCCGGCGCCGAGCATCGGAATGAACGAGCAGAGCATAAGCAGCACCGCCAGGGCCAGCGATCCCTTCACCCCGAAAACGATGAACAGGACGAACGCCATAGCCCCCTGGAAGAGAGCCACGACGAAATAGCCGAGCAGCAGGTTGCGCGTGATGTCCCGGAATTTCAGGACCAGATCCTGCGCGTACTCGTCGCGGATGGGAACCGCGCGCAGGAGCAGCTTCAGCAGGTACTCCCCGTCGATATAGAAAAAGTACAGGGAGAACACGATGAAGGCCAGATTCGCGACGAAGCCGCCGATATTCCTGACCAGCCGCGTCGAGAAGCCGATCAGCCCGTCGGCGAAAGAGGAAAGGACCGAAGCGAGTCGGGAATAGAGTTCTGCCTGAGTCAGATCGACGGCGCCGCCGCTGAGGTCGCGGGCGAAAGCGGCGACGCCCTCGAGGCTCAGGAAGCGCTGCGCCGCCGGATCCTCCAGCAGCTTGAGGCCCGCGTGGATGAGCCCGTAGAGTTGCTTGGTCAGCAGAACGGCGACGAATACGAGGGGAACGACGACCAGGACCACCGAAAACACCGAGAAGACACCCGCGAGCGCGTGCCGCAGCGCCGTACCCGCCCGCCCCCCGACGCGCAGGCGAGCGGACGCTTTCCGGTAGAGCGGGTTGAGCAGCACGAACAGGAGTGCGGCCCATAGGAGCGCCGAGAAGAAGGGAGCGAACAGCCGCGCCACGGCGACGAAGAGCAGCAGGAACAGGGCGGCGAAGAACCAGGTCTGAACGCGTTTGCTTTCCATACGCTAGTCTTTCTCCCAAGCGACGGAGACGTCAAGACGCCCGCGCTGAGGACTTGCCTTGCAAGCGATTCGGAATTCGTTAATATAAATGCTATGGCGACTACGGTGGAGGCAGGGCGGAGAAAGCCCTTCCTCGTTTCGTTTTTCGACGAACTTCTGCTGTATTCGGGACAGTACGCGCTCTTCTACGTACTGATGAATTTCACCCGGGACGGCGTCGGCTTCTTCTCCGATGCCGGCCACGCGGCGCTGCTCGCGGCCCTGGCGGCGCAGACCGCCGCGCTCGCGCTTTGGGGCGATGCGCCGATCCCCCGGTTCGTCTTGTCGCTCATCGCGCCGGCGATCTACGTCCTCAAGGAATCGTACGAGGGCGCCGACTTCTTCCAGGACATGAGCCACGCCTTCTTTTGGACGTTCTCCATCGCCGTCGCGGCCCTGCAGGCCGCCGCGCGGACCGGAAAGCCGCGCCGCTTCCGCATGGCCGTCGAGTTCCTGGTCACGATCCTCAACGTCGCGGCCTTCTTCGCCGTGTACGTCTATTTCGACTACCGGCTGACCCTCGAAGCGTCCGGAGCCGACGCGGCGGCCATCGGCGAAGCGCTGTCCATATTCAGGGCCGCCGACGGCTTCGCGGACTTCATCGCGGACAAATCGCACGTGTACACACTCGTCGGGGGCGCCTTCCTGGCCGTCACGATAGCCGTCGGACGCATCAGAATACTCGACCTCAAAGAACGGCTGCACGAGCTGTTCGGCCAGTATGTCGATCCCTCGTTCCGGGACCGGATCGTCGGCGAGAACGGCGGCGTCCCGCGGATGCGCGAGCTCTGCGTGCTTTTCTCCGACATACGGTCCTTCACCGCGCTGAGCGAACGGGAGGCTCCCGAACGGATAAGCGGCATGCTCAACGGCTATTTCACCGAATGGGAGGAATCGATCACCCGCCATGGCGGCATCGTGGACAAGTACATCGGGGACGCGGTCATGGCCATCTTCGCTCCGGACGGGGGTGCGGCTCCCTGCGAGCGGGCCGCGGAGTGCGCGCTCGAAATGCTGAACGGACTCCCCGGCCTCCGCGCCCGCCTGGCCGAATCGGGCTTGCCGGCGCCGGAAGCCATCGGGGTCGGAATCGATTTCGGGCCGGTGATCATGGGGGACCTCGGCAGCCGGCGGCGCAAGAACTACACCGTCCTCGGCGACCACGTGAACACCGCATCGCGCATGGAATCCTTCTGCAAGGAGGCGGGCCGCCCCTGCATCATCAGCGAGGCGGTCTTCTCGCGCCTGGACGAATCGACCGCCGAACGCTTCGAGGCGCTCGGCGGCGTCCTGGTGAAGGGGAAGTCCGAGCAGGTGCGCATCTACGGCATCCGGATAGGGAAACAGGCGGCGCCGGAGTCTTCCTGAAAATCGCTTCAAGTTTTCGGTAAGTGCCGCTGCGGCAGATTGAACTCCGGCATGTATTTTTCTACGATATCGCATCGGAGCCGGACGCTAAGACCGGCGTACCGAATCAAGGAGAACACACGAATGCTCAAGCAGGTCATGGAAATATACGAACTGATGGACGACGCGAACGTAGACGGGGAGGCGGTCAGAAAACTGCTCGGGGGACGCGGCCTCAAGGGGGTCTCGGTCCGCACCTTCAAGGGAGCGAAGGGCTCCACCGATTTCGTGAAGGTCCTCATCCCCGGATCGAGGGGCAAATCCGCGGGCGGCTCCGCGCCGACCCTCGGCATCCTCGGCAGGCTCGGCGGAATCGGCGCGCGGCCCGAGCGCATCGGCATCGTATCCGACGCTGACGGCGCGGTCGCGGCGATCGCCTGCGCCCTGAAGCTGGCCGACATGGCAGCGCGCGGCGACGTCCTCCCCGGCGACGTCATCGTCTCTACCCACATCTGCCCGGACGCGCCGACCCAGCCTCACGAGCCGGTCGCGTTCATGGGCTCCCCCATCGAAATGCAGGACGCCAACGATGCGGAGGTCGAAGCCGAGATGGACGCCATCCTGTCCATCGATACGACAAAGGGAAACCGCGTCATCAACCACCGCGGCTTTGCCATCTCTCCGACGGTCAAGGACGGCTGGATCCTTCGCATCGCCGACGATCTCCTGGACATCTACGAATGGAGCACGGGCCTCATGCCGAACGTGCTGCCCATCACGATGCAGGACATCACCCCCTACGGCAACGAGCTGTACCACATCAACTCGATCATGCAGCCCTGCACCGCGACCGGCGCGCCGGTGGTCGGCGTGGCGATCACCGCCGAGCGTCCCGTGCCCGGCTGCGGAACCGGCGCGAGCCGCGAGACCGATATCGAGGAGACCTCCCGCTTCTGCCTGGAGGTCGCGAAAGCCTTCGGCGAAGGTAAATGCTCCTTCTACGACGAAGCGGAGTACGCGCGCATCCAGAAGCGCTACGGCTCCATGGCCGCCCTGAAGACGCCGGGAAACGCGTGATGGCGCGCGTCCTGGTCTCCCTCACGCCCGCCGAGTCCAAGCGGCTGATCGCCAAGGGCATAGCCGCGCTGCCGGAAGTCGCGGCGGCGCTGAAGCACGGGAAGGTGCTCCTCAAGGGAGGCACCACGGTCTCGGCCCTCTCCGAGGAACTCGGCGGCGAGCCCCTGCGCATTTCCGGCCGCGTCTCCGCGCGCGGAACCCTCGCCTCGGTCGCGGCCGACCCGGCACGGCCGCACACCCTGCTTCTGGAAAAGGGAAAGGCGCGCAACGTCGACGCCGAGCTCACCGCCGCCGTCCGCGGCCTCGGCGCCGGGGACGTCGCGGTGGTCGGAGCGAACGCGATCGACGCCGCCGGAGGCGCCGCCATGATGGCCGGCTCGAACGGCGGCGGGTCCCCGGGGGAGGCCTGGACCTCGCTGCAGACCGAAGGCGCCGCGGTGATCGTCGCCGCCGGCCTCGAGAAGCTCATCCCCGGCACGATCGCCGATGCGGTCGCCGCCTGCGGACGGAAGTCCTTCGACGCGTCGGTCGGCATGGCGATCGGCCTCATGCCGGTCTTCGGCCGCGTATTCACCGAACTCGACGCGCTGGCCGCGCTCGCCGCCGTGAAGGCGACCGTCGTCGGCAAGGGCGGCGTATTCGGCGGAGAAGGCTCGACCGTCGTCGCGGTGGAGGGAGAGAAACCCGAAACCGACCGGATCTTCGAGCTTGTCCTCTCGCTCAAAGGCAGCGCCGAAAGCGCCGAAGCGACCAGCGTCGCCGAGTGCGAAGGCCCGAATCCCAACTGCGCCAGGCACCTCGCCTGCGTCTACCGGAGCAAGCGCCCATGAAAATCGGAGCCCTGACCATCGGACAATCCCCCCGGACCGACGTGACCCCCGAATTCCTCGAAGCCTTCGGCGCCGACGTCGAGCTCGTGCAGAAAGGGGCGCTCGACGCCTACACGCTGGAAGA
>QKCO01000140.1 GCA_003245635.1 Treponema sp. | reverse complement strand
GTCGAAGTAGTCGGTCTGATCGGACGGTAATTTTACAGTTACGCTTTGCGAGTCGGAGGCTGAAATAGTAACGCTGGAAACCGGCTCCAAATATGCGTATTCGTCAATGCCGCAAGAAAAAAGAAGCGCGCCGGCCAGTACGGCCGGCGCCAAAAGCCGAGTTAGATGAGTGGGTCGCTGCTTCATCGCATCAGCGTTTATCGCCCTTTTCGAGCGGCGGCGGATCGAGCGAATCCAGGCAATCGACCAGTTCGTAGATGAGGACCGGCTTGTTCTTGCCCTTGACGCGGATATTATCGAGTTCGCGGACGACGAAATGATCCTTGACGAGGCCGTAGGTGAATTCGCTGATGATGATGTTCGTGCCGTACTGCTTGTTCGTTCCTTCGAGCCGGGCGCCGAGATTGACATTGTCGCCCATGAGCGTATAGTTCATGCGTCCGGGAGACCCCATATTGCCGACGGTCATGATGCCGGAATTGAGCCCGATCCCGATATTGATGCGTTTGGATTCCGGCCAGCCCTCGTTCAGTTCCTTCAGCTTCTGCATCTGACGTATGGCGCACTTGCAGGCAAGGATAGCGTGTTCCTGCTGAGGGATCGGGGCTCCCCAGAAGCACATTATTTCGTCGCCGACGTACTTGTCGAGCGTACCGCCGTATTCCAGTATCAAATCCGTCATCGCGGAAAGATACACGTTCAAGTGGTTTACGAGCTCCTGGGGCGTCATATTCTCCGACAGCGTCGTGAATCCGCGGATGTCGGAGAACAGTACGGTCAGTTCCTTGTCGACGCCGCCGAGCTCCGGCGGATGCTCGAGGATCTGGTCGACGACCTTCGGGCTGACGTATTTCCCGAACGTGGCCCTGATCATTTTTTTGTCGCGCTCTTCGGTCATCGCCCTATACGAAACAATGGTGATGAAAGCGACTATCATGCCGATCGCCGGTTTGACGTAATCGATGATGATCGATTTGTATTCGAAAAGGAAAGTAATCGAAAAGAAAAGTGCGATCAGGGTAACGAATAGAGCCAGGAACGACCAAAGCGTCGAAAAACGCGAAGTCAGGAAAGACAGCGCAAGCACCAGAGCTGCGAGAATAAGCGCATCGAGCCAATACGGCGCTGCATGCAGGAAATTGTTCATCAGGATCGTATTGAGCGCGTTCGTATGGATCTCGATGCCGTACATCAAGCCGAACGGAGTCGGCTTCTCGTCCTGGGCGATGCCGTCGGCGAAGGGGCCGACCATCAAAATCTTGCCGCCGACCGCCTTCGTGCGCGGCCATGTCTCCGGGTCCGGACCGGGAACGCGGTCGGCGTAGCCCGCGTAGGAACGGACCGGGAAGGTCTGATAGCCGTCGAGGGACGCCGATGAACGGTAGCCCATGAAGTTGATGAGCATCTCCCCGTTTTCGTTGATGGGAATCTCGATATTATCGAGCGTTTTGCGGGGAGCTTCTTTGACGAGCTTGCCCTCGGCGTCGAATCCGTCCTTCCCCTGCACCAGCGTATACGGTTCCCGCTGCCCGGTCGCCGTGTTCAGCTTCGTGGGATGAGGAATCACGATGGCCTTGCCGAGCTTAATTTCGACGTCGTTAGGAGCTACGCCAAAATAATTGAGCGCGAGCGTCAGCGTGATCGATGGGACGAAATAGTCACGGTATTTCCGTACGATGTAATACTGTTCTTCAGGAACTCCGTCGGCATTCGCGTCGATGACGACCGGAGGCGCGGACTTCTCCATTTCCGACTTGAGCTTGGCGATCGATTCGGCGGTCAGCGGCGTTCGTATCTGATGGATGATTCCGAATTGATCCGTCCAGGCAAGCCGCTCGTAATGCGCGCCGTCGACGCGGTAATCGGGCTTCAGGTCGTCGAGCTTGATCTGCTCGAGCTCCTCGCTGAATTTTGCGACAAGAGCCTGGCGCCGGTATACCTCGTCCGAATCCTGGGTGTAGTTTGCGTGTCCGTAGCCGGAGACGGCTTTCGCGTACGGCTTCAGCGGGGCCTGAACGCCGAGGAACTCGGGAACGTCCTCCCAGGCTCCGCTGACCTTCGTGAAGGGAGCTGTCCGTCCGAACAGCGTTTCCTGACGGTCGAGCATCTTCGGATAGGATTCATAGTCGGAAATGCCGACTTCAAGCACCGTCTCCATAAAAACGCGCTTGGAATCCTCAATGCTCTTCACGAAGCGGGCGTCGTCGGCGGGCTTGCGATCCGGCTCGATGATGAAGACGTCGAGGAACAACGCGTTTTCGCGGTCGTTCTGGTTCTTTATGCGGCTGAAGGAATCGATAAGATTGGCGTGGATCGAGCGCGGAAACGGCCATTTGCCGAAGCGCGCGAGGCTGCGCGAATCGATGCCGACGATGATGAGATCATCGGATATCTTCGGATTCTTGGCTTTGATGCTGACGCCTTCCTGTATGGAAGTCGAAGTCGCCAGGCTTTTGAGCACGAAATGAAGGTCCGCAACCTTCGTATTGAGCCTTGAAAAGATATTCGTGCCCGCGTCCAGCAGAAGGAAAGAACCGATGATGAGAGCGCCTATGACGAGTCCGAAATATCGAGATTCGAAAATCTTCGCCCGTTTCTTCGCCATGGAGCCCTCCCCTACCGGTTCAGCTTTTCCTTCAGCCGTTTCGCGTTATTTCGCGCCTTCCTTCGCCGCGATGCTCAGTATACGGCTATGGGCGAGCTTTGTCCAACTATCGTCCGGCCACTGTTCGATAATCTTCTTATAGGCGGCATTCGCGGCAGCGAAGTCCTTCATATCCTCGTCGATCCGGCCGACGGCGAATAGGGCGCGCGCCGCGAGCGGGAAGGAATCCTTGTACTGGTCGGCGCAGCGGCTGTACAGTTCGAGGGCTTTCTTGCCGTCGCCGAACTCTTCGGCGGCAGATGCCGCGTTGTAGAGCGCTATAGGAGCCAGGTACGACGTCGGGGCGTTATCGGCCGCGGCGAGCCAATTCTTCTGGGCTTCGCTCCATTCTTTTTTGTCGGCGTAGAGCGCCCCCGCCAGCGCCAGGGAACGGGAGGCGGCGAAGCCCTTGCCCTTCCCCGCCTCGAGCGCATCGGCGATCAGCGCATCGATCTTCTTCGTCTTGGCGTCATCGTCGGTCTGGGCCCGCAGTTCGTCGTATCGGGCGATGAGTCCTTCGGCGGCGGCAATCGATTTCTTCTGCGAAGATTCGAGGAAGGCGAATACGGCCCCGGTCAGAGCGACGCCGGCGACGCCTGCCACGATGACGGCAAGCAGGATGATTCTGTTTTTCTGGATGAACTGAACAAGACGATCCGACCAGGTTACGGCCTGGATCGTTTCATTTGCGGTCGACATGGTGCGCTCACTCCTTGGGGCTGACGATTTCCAATTCTTTGATGAGCCGGGACAGGTACGTGCGTTGAATATCCAGCGCCTTCGCAGTCTCGGTTTGGTTCCAACTATTCTCTTCTAGCGCCTTTCGGATGAAGTGCTTCTTGAAGACGGTTAGCGCCGTTTTCAGATTCTTTCCATCCGGGGATGAAGTCCCCCCGTAAGCGCTGTGCTTCAGCAGCAGATCCTGAGCCTGTATGTACCGGTCCTTGCCGATGACGCAGGCCCGCTCCACAGCGTTCTCGAGTTCGCGGATGTTCCCCGGCCAGGAGTAGGAGATGATCGCCTCGAGCGCCTCGTCGGAGAATCCGTCGAATTGCTTTTTCGTTTCCCTGCCGAACTTCCGCAGGAAGAAGGAAGCGAGCTCCGGAATATCCTCCGGCCGCTGACGCAGCGGCGGAATGTAGATCGGAAGCACGTTGAGCCGATAATACAGATCGCTGCGGAACTCTCCGGTCTCGACGAGTTTCTCGATGTCCCGGTTGGTGGCGGCCAAGATCCGTACGTCTACGGTTATCGAATCGCTCGAGCCGACCTTTTCGAAGCTCCGCTGCTGAATCACGCGCAGCAGCTTCGCCTGCAGCTTCAGCGGAAGGTCCCCGATTTCGTCGAGGAATATGGTGCCGCCGTCTGCGATCTCGAAGCGCCCGCGCCGGTTCTGCACTGCGTCGGTGAAGGCGCCCTTGACGTGGCCGAAGAGCTCGCTTTCGAGCAACCCCTCGGGGAGCGCGGCGCAGTTGACGCGGACGAAGGGCCCCGCGTTGCGCGCGCTCCTGAGGTGCAGCTGTTCGGCGAACAGCTCCTTCCCGACGCCGCTTTCGCCGAGGATGAGCACCGACGAATCCGTTTTCGCGACCCGGTCGATGATCTCGAGCTTCTCCAGGATGATGGGACTTTTCGCTATAAGCGTATGGTAGCCGCGATCTGTCTGGATCTGATCCTGCAGGAAGTGGATTTCCTCGCGCGCCTTCTCGAAGCTGCGCGCGTTCTGCACGGCGAGCGCGGCTTGGTTCGCGAAGATCTCGAGCCATTGCAGGTCGTCGTCGGAGAAGTGACGGCCGTCCTTCTTGTTGATGAGCTCGATGACGCCGACGCATTCGTCCTTTATCCGCATGGGCACCGCGAGCATGGTGCTGGTCGGGAAGCCTATGCTCTTAGAGATATCGGATAAGTGCCGTTTATCGCTTTCGACGTCGTTGATCTTGAGGGAGGTGTTGTGCTGCGCGACCCAACCGGCGATACCTTCGCCGATATTGAGAGAAAACTTTTTTACGTCTTTGCTTTTCGATCCGAGAGCGATTTCGAAATAGAGTTTGCCCGCCGCCTTGTCGACCAAGAGGAGGCTGGAAGCCTCTCCCTCGGTCAATCGGGTGGCGGACTCCAAAATCTGCGTCAGAAGCGATCTGACGTCCGTATAGTTCGAGTTTATGAGAGTGTTGATCTCAATAAGCGTGTTGAACTTACGGACGTCGATCGTTGACAGCATCTGGGGCTCAGGAGCCGGTGTTGCCGCGCTTGTCCTTCAGGAAATCTCCGAGGGTGTAGGTCGACTCTTCCGCTTCTTCCGAAGCGATATAGCGCGACATTTCTTCCCTCTGGACCTTCTGGTTGTAGCCCTTGATGGAGAAGGCGATCTTCTGCTTGTCCGGCTGCATCTCGATGATGACGGCCTTGATCTTATCGCCCACGTTGTACTTCTTCATCGCCTCGTCGGCGTCCTCGTCCCTGCTCTCCACGAGGTTGGACTTGTGGATGAGCCCTTCGATGCCGCCGGGGACGCGCACGAAGAGGCCGAAGTCGGTGATCGAGGAAATCTCGCCCTCGATGGAGCTGCCGGGCTTGTAGGCCTCGGCGAAGGTCTGCCACGGATCATCGGACAGCTGCTTGACGCCGAGCCGGATGGACCGGTTCTCCGCTTCGCAGGCGATGACCATGACCTCGACTTCCTGGCCCACCTGAAGCTCGCTGCCCGGGTGCTTGACCTTCTTAGTCCAGGACAGATCGTCGGCGTGCAGGAAGCCGTCGATGCCTTCTTCGAGCTCGACGAAGGCGCCGGCGTTGGTGAGCTTCACGACCTTGCGGGTGAGGCGGGTGCCGACCGGATACCGGCCCGCGACGTCGGTCCACGGGTTGGCGGTAACCTGCTTGAGGCCGAGGGAAACGCGGCCGGCCTGCAGGTCGTAGCCGAGGATCATGCACTCGACCTCGTCGCCGATGTTGAGGATCTCGTCGGGCTTGTGGATCTTCTTGACCCAGGAGAACTCGGAGATGTGCGCCAGGCCCTCTATGCCTTCCTCGAGCTCGATGAACGCGCCGAAGTCGGTGAGCTTGGTGACATGGCCCTTCACGACGTCGTTCACGTGGTACTTGTCCTCGAAATGGACCCACGGATCGTCGGTGAAGTGCTTGAGCGAAAGGTTGATCCGCTTCTCGACCGGGTCGATGCGGATGACCTTGAGCTTGATCTCCTGGCCCTTCTTGACGAAGTCCTTGGGACGGGTGACGTGGCCCCAGCTCATGTCGTTGATGTGCAGGAGACCGTCGAAGCCGCCCAGGTCGATGAAGGCGCCGAAGGACGTGAAGCTCTTGACCGCGCCGACGACTTCGTCGCCGATCTGGGTGTTGGCGTAGAAGGCCTCGCGGCGCTTCTCGATTTCCTCTTCGAGCCACTTGCGGCGGTTGACGACGATATTGACTTTGCCGTCGGAGTAGAGGCGCTCGACGTAGAAGCTGGTCTTCATTTCGAGAAGCTTCTCGGGCTTGTCAACTTTCTGCGAATCGGACTGGCTGATCGGGAGGAATGCGCGGACGCCGGAGCCGAGGTTGACCTCGTAGCCGCCCTTCACTACCTTGTCGATCGTGCCTTCCACGACCGCGTGGTCCTGGAACGCCTGGCGGAGGTTCTTCCAGAAAACCTTGACGTCGGCTTTCTGCTTGGAAACGATGACCTCGCCGTGTTTGTTTTCTTTGGCGATGAGAACGACGGATACGGTGTCGCCGATCTTCGGGATTTCGGTAAACTCCGCGAGAGGAATCTTCCCCTCGGATTTGTACCCCACATCGATGAATACCTGGTCCGGAGTGACCTGGATGACGATGCCGTCTACGAGCTGGCCCTCTTCGAGCTGCTCGAGAGACTTGAGGTATTCTTCCTGTAATTGTGTTTGGATGCTGTCCGCGGACTTCTTCGACGCATCCATTCCCACTTCCATCTGACCCATGATTGATCCTTGTGTCTGAATTTTCTCAACCAATTTCGCATAAACTCGTTCGATGGTCAAGTCCGAGGTGTCCAAATAGACCGCATCGGGCGCGACGATGAGGCTTCCTTCCTGCTTATTGCGGTCTATGGCGTCCCGTTTTTCGATTCCTTCCTTGATTTTAGATAGATCAAGGCCGGAAACGCCCTGCCCGTGGCGCCTCGACGCGCGGGAATCGACCGAAGCGTCGAGAAAAAACTTGTATTCGGCGTTCGGAAAGACGACGGTCGTCATGTCGCGGCCTTCCACCACCGCGTTTTTGCCTTCGGCGATGCGCCTGACGATGTCGTTCACCAGATGCCTGATGGGCACGATCGCCGAAAGCTGCGCGACGAAGGCGTCGACCTCATCGCTGTGAAGGAGATCCTCGACGTCCTCGCCCCCGAGCGTCAGACGTCCGGAACGGTAGTCGATGACGGACTTTTGCGCCTGCGCAAGGGCCGCTTCCGGATCGGTGGGATCAACGCCGGCCCTGAGGCAGGCGAGCGTCAGCGCGCGGTAGAGGTTGCCGGAATTGATGTAGGTATAGCCGAGCCGTTCGGCCAGCATTCGGGCTATCGTGCTTTTGCCGGACCCCGCCGGTCCGTCTATGGCAATCACCATCAGCGTTCTCCTTGCGCGCTCGAGAGCAGCGCATCGATTTCTTCCCGGGTCAGTGGCCTGCTCGCGGCTTCCTTTAGGTCGCCCAACAAGACCGGACCGATCCTGACGCGGTGCAGCCGCTGGGGGTGTAGATGGAAAGCAGAAAACACCCGCCTTATTTCCCGGTTCTTGCCTTCCACTAGCACGACGCGCAGCGATTTGCGCCCCAGCCGCTCGATGGCGGAACAGCGGTAGAATACGCCTTCGATCGTCACGCCGTTGCGGAAGTCTTCGAAGAGCCGATCGGGAATCGGCACGGTGGAATCGACCAGGTATTCCTTTTCGATGTCGGCGGACGGATGGCCGACCCTCGCGGCGAAATCGCCGTCGTTCGTGAAGATGATGAGGCCGGAGGAGCGCAGGTCGAGGCGGCCGACGTTGTAGACGCGTTCGGTCACGGACTCGGGCAGGAGATCCTTGGCCAGAGGGCGGCCCTGAGGGTCCGACGAGGTGCAGATATACCCTTCGGGTTTGTGGAGCGCGAGGTAGAGCTTGCGCTCTTCGGGCTCGACGCGTCTGCCGTCGACCTCCACCACGTCGCCATCGCGCGTCTTGGTGCCGAGCTCGACGACCGTCCTGCCGTTGACCTTGACCCTGCCGGCCAGGATGACCGCCTCGCTGGCGCGCCGGGAGGCGACGCCGCAGCGCGCGAGGTAGGCCTGGAGCCTGATCGCTCCTGATTGATTGTCCGTATCAGCCATTGAGTTCGAAGCGCTCGCTTTCGCTTTCGTCGAGCTTCGGGAGGTCCGCGATGCTTTCGAGCCTGAAGAATTTAAGGAATTCCCTGGTGGTGCCGTACTGAATGGGCTTGCCGGGAACATCCTTCTTGCCGACTTCCTTTATCAGCTCCCGGTCGAGAAGCAGGCGCATCATGTTGTCCGCCGACACGCCCCTGATCGCTTCTATTTCGCCGCGCGTGATCGGCTGCGAATAGGCGATGATCGACAAGGTCTCGAGCGCCGCTTTCGAAAGCTTGGCGTCGTTCTTCTTGCCGTAGCGTTCCTTGAGATTGTCCCAATATTCTTTTTTCGGGGCGATCAGGAAGCCGCCGCCGATCTTGGACAGGTCGACGCCCGAATCCGCCTGCGCATAGCGCTCGCGCAGCGCCTCGAGCGCCGCGTCCACCACTTCCTTCGCCAATCCGGAAATCCGCACCAGGGCCGCCTCGTCGACGGGATCGTTCTCCAAGTACAGTATCGCCTCAATCAGCGCCGTTTCCTTCTCCAATCGCAACTCCATCGTTTGACGCCTTTTCGTACGGGCGAATCATGATATCGCCGAACATTCTATTCTGGTATATCGAAATCATTCTGAGCTTCACGGATTCGAGCACTGCCAGGAAGGCGCAGACTATATCCATCACCGAACCGTTGCGGACAACGAGCTCGGCGAAGGTGCATTCGCCTTTTGTCTCGATCAGCTCAGACATCAGCGCGACCTTCTCGTTGATCGAGACCTCTTCGTACAGGTCGATGATGCGCTCGCTGGTGATGTTGGTCATCAGGCTCGAGAAGGTCTTCAGGAGATCCCAGACGTCGACCTTCTCCCAGAGCCCCTCGTCGGCGAAGGGAAGCGCGCGCTGTATCTTCTTGCGCTCGATGACCCACTCGGATTCGAGCTCCTTCTCTTCCATAAGCTCGGAGAGCTTCTTGAATTTCTGGTATTCGATGAGCTTATCGACGAGCTCCTGGCGCGGATCGTCGATGTCGTCGTCGATCTCGATCTCGACCGGCAGGAGCATCCGGGACTTGATATACAGGAGCGTCGCCGCCATCGCGTGGAATTCGGTCAGGTCGTCCAGGTCGATCTCTTCCGCGTACGTCAGGTACTGCAGGTATTGTTCTGTGATCTGCGCGACCGGAATATCGTAGATATTGACTTCGTTCTTCTTGATGAGGAAAAGGAGGAGGTCCAAGGGACCTTCGAATTCCTTCAGGCGGAAATTGCGCGAGAGGTCTTCCTTAGCTTCGTGTTCAGTCTCGGCGACTGCGTCCATCGGTCCCTCCGGCGCTCATTATAGGGGGCTAAGGTCGGCGTAGTAAATACCCTGCGTTTCGAGCTCCGCGAAGGATCGGGCGAGCGCCCTCCCCGTCCGCGGATCGACAGCTTCCGGATCGAGCTCGAGCAGGGGCAGCAGCGCGAACTTCCGCTCGAGCAGTCCCGCGTGGGGAATGACCAGCGCGGGCGGATCGGCGACGACGAGGCTGCCGAACAGGAGAATGTCGATATCCAGCGTGCGTTCGCCCATCCGCCGTTCCTTCGCCCGGTTCCGGCCGAAATCCCGCTCGATGCCGTTGACCAGGGAAAGCAGCTCGTACGGGCTGCCCGCGAATTCTCCGCTGACGGCGGCATTGAGGAACTCCGGCTGATCGACCACGTACATCGGCGCGCTCGAATAGAACGACGACACGCGGCAATCCGTCAAGCGCGCCGAAAGCGCCTCCGCGGCGCCGGCCAGGATAGCCCTGCCGTCGCCGCGGTTGGAGCCGAGGCCGAGGAATACGCGCGTCAAAGGATCAGAAGAGTCCATCCGGCTCGGAGGACTCTTCGTTTCCGAGCGCTATGGCCGCCGCGCTGGACGCCTTGGCGCGCTGCGGGAGCGGCTTCGTCTCGGCTGCGGACAGCGCGACAGCGGCCGGCGCGCTCTTTTCGATGATTGCCTTGCCGTCGGGCGTGCGGCCGGGGAACATGATCGAGCGCAGCTTCTTCTCGATGTCGGAAGCGAGCTCGGGATTGTTCTCGAGGAACGTTTTCGCGTTGTCGCGGCCCTGGCCGATCTTCTCTTCGCCGTAGGCGTACCAGGCGCCTTTCTTGTCGATTATGTCGTATTTGACTGCGGCGTCGACGAGGCTGCCGGACGCGGAAAGCCCCTTGCCGAAAATGATCTCGAGCTCGACCTTCCGGAACGGCGGCGCGACCTTGTTCTTGACGACCTTCACCCTGACGCGGTTGCCGACGGCATCGGAATCGCCCTTCTCGATAGTCTCCATTTTTCGGACTTCGAGCCGCACCGACGAATAGAATTTGAGAGCGTTGCCGCCCGTGGTCGTTTCGGGATTTCCGAACATGACGCCGATCTTCATGCGGATCTGGTTGATGAAGATGAGTATGGTTTTCGACTTGCCGATGGTGCCGGTGAGCTTGCGGAGCGCCTGGCTCATCAGGCGCGCCTGGAGTCCGACATGCGCGTCGCCCATTTCGCCTTCAATTTCCGCCTGCGGAGTCAGCGCGGCTACCGAGTCGACGACGATGACGTCGACGGCGCCGGAGCGCACGAGGCTCTCCGCTATTTCGAGGGCCTGTTCGCCGGTATCCGGCTGCGAGACCCACAGATCGTCGATGTTTACCCCGAGATTTTTGGCGTAGATCGGATCGAGCGCGTGCTCCGCGTCGATGAACGCCGCGATGCCGCCCTTCTTCTGCGCTTCGGAGATAACGTGCAGCGCGAGCGTCGTCTTTCCGGAGGATTCGGGGCCGTAGATCTCGATGATGCGGCCGCGGGGGTAGCCGCCGATGCCGAGCGCCTCGTCGAGGAGGATCGAACCGGAGGGGATGGTCTCGATGCCCGCGGCTATATCGTGCGCGCCGAGCTTCATAAGGGAACCCGCGCCGAACTGCTTCTCTATCTGGAGCCGGGCCGCTTCGAGGGCCTTGTTCTTCTCTTCCAGCGTCGCCGCTCCGTCCGTTTTTCCCTTGTCCGTTTCGTTCATTTTCGCCACTTGTGCCTCCATCGCAGAATACCGTCGGAATCGGCGCCGCGCTTGCGATTATAGACGAAAAAGGCGATTAAGACGAGTAGAGAGAAAGCGCTCGACGCGGAGGCGGACTTCGGTTTAAAGTTAGACATGGTAAACGAGTTCGTTATCGTCGCCACCCGGTCGATGCGGGACTATGCCGCCCGCGTCGCGGAGATAGTCGGAAAGTATCCGAGCTTTTCCGATAGGGCCGAAGAACTGAACCAGGTGGGCAGTCTACGGACCGACCGCTTCGCGGACGGCGAGATGGAAGTGTCCGTACGCACGCCGCTGCGCGGCAGGACGGTGGTCCTGTTCGCCAGCGCCGCGCGCAACGAGGCCGGAATCGGCGTCGAGGAAGCGAAGATCGAGCTCTATCATGCCGTGGACGCCCTCAAGCGATCGCAGGCTGATCGGGTGGTAGTGTTCGAGCCCTTCGTGTCGAGCTCGCGATCCGATCGGACGACGAGGCGGAATTCGGTCGGGCTTTGGATTCATTTCAAGACGCTCGTATCGCTCGGCGTTTCCCATATCGTCACCTATCAGCTGCATTCGGACAAATCCAAGACGATGCTCGACCCCACCGCCTGCGTGATCGACGACGTGCCGGGGCTCCATCTGCTGAAGAAACGTTTATGCGACGTCTACATCCGCGACCTGGAGACCCTCGAGAACGAGGTACGGCGGAACTGGGCGTTCTGCTCGGTCGACGCGGGCGGCGAAAAGCTCGCGCGGCGTTTCGCCAACGCGTTCGGCACGGCGCTGGTCATCGCGCACAAGCAGCGCGACTATTCCCGCGCGAACACGATCGAGTCCATAAATATCCTTTCGGCGGTCCCGCTTGAAGGAAAGAAGCTGTGGATCGTCGACGACATGATCGATACCGGCGGATCGGTAGAAAGCCTGATCCGGGCGCTCGCGAAGCATAAGCCGGCGGAAGTCAACGTCGCGGCGGTCCACTCGGTATTCTCGGGCCCCGCCTCGGAGCGCCTCGGAGCCCTCGTTTCCGAAGGCCTGCTCAAGCGGGTGCTGGTGACCGATACCGTCGCCTGTCCGGAGTGCATGCCGACGGCCATTCCCCATCTGGAAGTAGTCCCGTCCGCGGAGCTGTCCGCGAGGATACTGGCCAAGATCGTGCTGGAAGGATCCCTCTCCGAACTGTTCGCGCCGTTCGACGCGGGCCGCTACCTGCGCGACAACAAGCTGCTGTAGCGCCCCTCTAGACCGCCCTCATTTTCCTTCGCCCGTAGAGGCCTGATGGAGCGATACGCCTTCAAGCCGAATCTTTTCGCCCGCTACCGCGATTTTGCCGAGAACTTCGAGAGGACGCTCGACGTCGACCGGAACGGAAAATTCAAAGCGGACCGGCACGATGCCCTCGAGCTTGCTTCGGGTGTCGTAGCCGACCAGAAGCTCGAAGTCGGTGGTCGCCTTGCCCTCGCGCAGGTTCGTCGCCATGCCCCTCCACACGACGTGGACGTCGCGGAACAGGGCCGGGTCCTTCAGGATTTCGGCATACGGGAACCGGTCTTTGATCGTGTCGAAGCCGGGAACCGCCGCGTAATCGGCGAGAAGGCGCGCCTTTCGCTTAATGGCTACCGACGCGTTCGAATCGAGGAGCCGGTTGATATGCAGCTTGGCGGCCTCGTCCCGATAGTCCACGAACAGGCGGCGGGCCTCGTCGTATTCGGCGATGACCTGCTTCTTCGTCAGGATATATCGGTAGGCGCCGCCCGTTTCGACGGCGGCTTCCTTGTCTTCGTTTTCCAGGCGCATTTCCGCGTCCGCGAAGCGTTCTTGCGCTGCAGCGCGTTTCGGGACCACGTAGCCGAAGTACGAAAGCGCTCCGAGCCCCGCAGCAATGACCAGAGCCGCCGGGATCAGCACGGCACCGAGCCCCGTAGCGCCGTAACGCGGGATGCGGGGGTAGAGACGCTCGAGTTTCCCCGCTTCGATATAGGCCGAGAGGGCTTCATGGTCGGCCATCTTCCTGATCACCTGCAGGGCCCTGCGCGCGGTGCCGTTCTTCGGCTCCTTCTCCAGGACTTCGAGGTACAGCTCGACCGCTCGGTCGGTCTCGCCCCGGCGCAGGTAGAGCACCGCCAAGCCGAGAAGCGCGGCCGGTTCGCGCATCTTGATTTCCCGCGCGCGGCGGAAATACGTGAGCGCTCCGCCGAAGTCGCCGGAACGCAGGCAGGCCTGCGCGAGGAGGAAGTGGAACCGGAAGGATTCGTGGTAGCGGACGACTTCCGGTTCGAGAAGCCGGATAGCGTCGCCGTAGCGCCGACCTCCGATGAACCGCGTCGCTTTCGATAGGATACGATCGTCTTTCATCGGCTCGGCTACTTGGTCGGATTCCGTTCCTTCAGCCGGACGATCACCGCCTCGAGAGCCGCGATCTCCTCGTTCGTGACGGATGAAGGGTTCTTGAGCAGCAGGTCGACGCGGTTGAGCACGTCGCGGACCGTGATCAGGTCCGTCTGCAGGAGCAGATCCGGCGCTGCCGCGGCGTCGACGCTGGTCTTCAGGATGTTCGAAAGGCCGTCCGATTCGGTCGCGCCTATGCCGGCGAAGCCGGAAGGATTGGCCGCGCCGAGGAAGACGGTCATCTTCCTTTCGGCGCCGCGCGCCAGCGGCGCGGGATCGAAATAATAGCCCACCGCCGAATCGCCTATCGAATACGGCAGCAGGTTGAAATTGCGTCCTTCGTTCGCCTGGGTTTTCCAGGGCGCGTCGTTGAGTCGCTTCCAGTTCGCGAAATGAACCATGTCCGGCGCGGCGTACCCCTCGACGGAGATGCTGCCCATCAGGGCGGCCGTATCATTCTCGCTGACCCACCAGGCGTCCTTGTCGGATTTCGAAAGAACGGTTTCGGACAGGATCTCTCGACGATCGGTCCTGAAGTGGGCGCTTTTCTTCTCTCCCAGGTTGGTGTCGACGACGAAACGGACGCCGACCTCGAGTTCTCTGTCGCTCTTGTTCAGCGCCGAAAACTCGAGCTTGAGCGCATCCGCGAGGGACGAGCCAGACAGGCGCGCGAAGGAGAACGTTTCGGTGATCGAGAGCGATGACGAATCGAATACGATGCGCGCCCCCGTCTCGGTTCGGTCCGCCTGCACCCGGAACGCGGTCGTTTCGCCGAGCCGGTAAGCGCGGTCGTCCAGAAGCACGGCCGCGAAAGAGGTGCGCGGGTCCTTATCGACGAACAGCGGTTCGTACTTGTCCTTCTGGATATCCGTCAGGTAGTAGAGGGAAAAACGGCCGCTCGATTCCTGGATCGTCAGCTTGAGCCGGCCCTCGCGGACCTCGAGGGAAAAAGCGAAGACTGGCAGCAGCGACAGCAGGAGCAGACGGCAGGCACGCTTCATTTCTTATCTCCCGCAATTCGCTTCATTATGGAATCCCTGAGGTCGAGCGCGTCGGCCTTTATGGCGAGGAGCCGCCCCACCCGTCCGGCATCGGTCGTCGGCGCAGGGGCGCTTACGGTCGCTGCCGGTTTCGCGGCGGCGGCTTGGGCTGCTTCAAGCTTCGCGGCCTCTAGCTGCGCCGCGAGATCCCGGCTATTCTTTTCGGCCGCTTCGAGCTTCGCGGACGCGTCGGAGAGCCGGCTCTCGAGCGCGGCGATCCGCTCGTTCTGCTTTTTCGCGAGCGCCTCGAGGTCCGCCAGGCGCGTATCCTTGAGCATGTCCGCGATACGCTTCTGGTAGGCAACGATGGCCTGCTCGTAGGACCGCTCGCGCTTCTGGTACTCTTCGACCGTCTTGAGCGATTCCTCGTGGCTCCATTTGAGCAGCTTGAGCAGTTCGGTTTCGCGGCCCTTCTGATCGATGAGCGAAACGCGATAATAGGAAGCTTCGTATTTAACGCTGTCGGGGTATCTGTCGACGACGAGCGAGAACGCGGCGCGCGCTTCGGTGAAGCGGCCGAGCGCATACAGGCATTCGCCGATCCAGTAGGCGGATGCGGACTTGCGCGCGGCATCTACCGACGCGTCGCCGTAGGTTTTGAGCATTTGGATGGCTTCGTCGTATCGGCCCAGGTGATACAGCACGCGGCCCTTCTGATAGGGGATCTCGGCCGTGAATGAGGCGGCGTTTTTTTTTGCCGACAGGTCCTCGAGGTCCCGGAGCGACGCCTCGTAATCGCCTGAGGCCAATTCGGCGAGCGCTATCCAGTATTGCGCTTCGGCCGCTACATCGGCGCCGGCGGAAGCCGCAGTCTGCCGCAGCGAAATGATCGCGTCGCGCCAGCGGCCGCCCCGGTACAATTCGAGACCGTCCTTGAGCGTCGCGCCCGTCTGGGCGGACGCGGCGGCGGCCAATAAACCGACCGCGGCGAGCAGCATCAGCGCTCTTCGTTTTTTCATCGATGCGACCCCTTTACCACATTGTCGGCGATGCTGCCGGATATCTGAACGGCGTATCCTATTCGCCCCGAAGCTCCTTGACGAAGGCTTTCTTGTCCTTGGCCCCGAAGAAGGCCGATCCGGCGACGATGACGTCGACCTTCGCTTCGCGCACCGCTCCTATCGTGGCGGCGTTGACGCCTCCATCGATGGAGACCAAGAAATCGAACCCCCGCTCGTCGCGAAGCTCGACCAGGCGCTTGGCCTTTTCCAGCGCCGACGGAATCATGGCCTGACCGCCGAAGCCCGGATTGACCGTCATGACGAGCACCAGGTCGACGTCGGGCAGCAGTTCCTCGAGCGCGCTCAAAGGGGTCGAGGGAACGATGCTCAGCCCCGGCTTCTTTCCGAAGCTTCTGATGGATTGTACGATACGATGCGCGTGAACGCAAGATTCGATATGGAAAGTGATATAGTCGGCGCCCGCTTCGGCGAAAGCCTGCACCAGATTCTCCGGCCGCTCCGTCATGAGGTGGACGTCGAAGACGCCGCGCGAGTGAGGCCGGAGATCGGCGACGGCTTTCGGACCAAAGGTGATGACCGGGACGAAGGCACCGTCCATGACGTCGAGATGCACCCATTCGGCTCCCGATGCGTCGATTTCCGCGGCGGCGGCACCGAGGGCGGAAAAATCGGCCGAAAGAACGGAAGGTGCGATGATTAGGTTGGACATACGCGGATGATATCGTCGTCGAAAGGCTTTGTAAAGAAGCGCCTATAAATTAGAAGAACGATGGCGGCGCCTATCAATTGACTAAGCTCACCCTAATGGTATAATAATAAAAGCGAACTTTGTATCAGAAAGGCGTAGAACTAATCAAGGACCCTTCGACGAGAACTGCCGATATGGATGCCGAAACGACCGTACAAGGGCTCCTGCAGAAAGCCTACGACAGCTTGAAGGCCGCGGACCTTCCATCCGCGACCGTCGCGTTGGAGGAAGCCCTGCGCATAGACTACGAGCATCCGGAAGTCGTGTACTCGCTCAAATGCGTCAACTGGTGGGCCGAACGTTCTAAGCGGCTGGAGTCCTTGCGCGACTGCTATGACCGCGGCGAGTTTCTGCTGACCAATTGGAAGGCGTTCTTCGCGTTTCTCGACCGTATCGGGCGCGATTTCGACCGCAGTGTCTACGCCGTCCGTCTGTACGTATTTTCGGCCGCGCTTCTCTGCTTCCAGGGGATGCTCGCCGACGGCGCGGACCACCGGGACGTGGAGCTGCTCCTGCGCGTCGGGCGCTGCTACAAGGGGATCGGAAACTACGAGCGGGCGCTCGCGTACCTCGAGGAGGCCGCCCGCGTGAAGAAGGACGACGCCGAGACGCTCGCCGAGCTCGCCGACGTCTACGCGCTCGTGAACGAGCCGCGCGCGGCGAAGGCTCTGTTCCGGGAAGCCTTCTTCGCCAATCCGCAGCGGATCGACGTACGGATGCTCGATTCGGACATGATCCGGCTCCTGTACGCCCGGCTCGGCGAGCTCGGGCTCAAGAGCCCCGAACTGGAGGAATGGATTCCCGTCTACGGAGTGCTGTTCGGGATTTTCACCGTCAAGCGCGAGCTGCGCGCTATAGAGCTCGGGAAGCTCAAGCAGTCGATCTTTTCGCTGGAGAACGAGATTCGGGACAGGCCGGCCGAGGCGCCGATGCTCATCCCGCGTCTGATAAATAGATATTTCTGGCTGATCGACCATTACGTCAACGCCGGAGACGAGAAAACGAGAATCGACGAGACCTTGCTGAAAATCAAGGTGCTCGATCCGACCGTGTACGAACGGTATATCAATTAGGGCCCTGGGCCCGATTCATCGGTGAGGAGTCATTACGATGCCGGAAACGCTCGTGAAGAACGTGCAGGACATGCTGAACGAAGAGAAGTGGACGCGCGCCACCCTCAGCAACTATTCCATCAACCAGTTCAAGGACCTCGACGCGATCCTCAAGAACGCGCGGGAACTGCGTGCGCTCGATGAGCTCAAGAAGGTGTGCGACGAGCATCTGCAGCACACCAAGAACAGCATCATCGGCCTCTACCTTTCCGGTATGGTGGCGCTCTCACGGCAGCTGATCGACGATTCTGCGCTGGTGAACCTGATCACCATCTTCGTCGACAACCACAAATGGAATATCGTACAGTACCTGTGCGAACGCATCCTCGATTACGGCGAATCCAAGTACGCGCTGCGCATGCTCGCCGAGTGCTACCAGAATGCGAACGACGAGGAATCCGTGTTCGGCATTTGGGAACGCCTGGTCAAGGTCGACTACGAAGAGGCCGACGTCGCCAAGGCGCTCGCCGAGCACTACGAAAAGCTCGGCGACACCGAGAACGCGGTCGATTATTATAAGAAGGCTCTGCACCGCTACGTGAACAAGCGGCTGTTCTCCAACGTACGCGAGATCTGGACCAAGCTGCTCGGCTTCTGCCCCGACGAGATCGATTTCTTCCTGCACGTGCAGAAGAAGGTCGCAAAGAACATCAGCGACGACAAGGTCGCCCTGCTCCTGCAGGAACTCTACGGCGTCTACCGCAAGCGCGACGAAGTCGACGTCTCGATCTCGATCCTTAAGATCATCCTCCAGTACGACGAACGGGACAGCTGGGCGCGCAAGGAAATCGTCGAATGCTTCCGCGCCAAGTACGCGGGCCACAGCCAGCTCGAAGAATACATCCGCTTGTCCAACCTCACCCAGGGCTGGCGCAATATCCAGGAAGCCATTTCCGACTTCGAGAAGCACATCGCCTTCGACGACGGCAATTTCGTGTTCCACCGGACCTGGGGCGTCGGCCGCATCTCCTCGGTGAAGGGCGACGACATCACCATCGACTTCGCCAAGAAGCGCGGCCACCAGATGTCCCTGAAGATGGCCGTCAACGCGCTGCAGACCCTCACGAAAGCCCATATCTGGGTGCTCAAAGCGACCTGGAAGAAGGAGAAGCTGCGCGAGAAGGTAAAGGGCGATCCCACCTGGGCCCTGAAGACGATCATCCGCAGCTTCGACAATTCCTGCGACATCAAGCGCGTCAAGGCGGAGCTGGTTCCCGGCACCCTGACCCCGAGCGAATGGACCACCTGGAGTTCGAAAGCCCGCGACATCCTCAAGACCGATCCGTCCTTCGGCGTCAACCCCGAGAACATCGACCTGTTCATGGTGCGCGACCGGCCCATTTCCGTCGAGGAGAAGCTCTTCAACGAGTTCAAGGCCGAAAAGAACTTCTTCGACCGCGTGCAGACGCTGCGCTCGTTCGCGAAGATTGCCGAGCCGGATTCCGAGTACTTCGCCGAGATGTTCAACTACTTCATCGGCTATCTCAAATCCTACTCTTCGGCGAACGAGAACGTCGTGGCGGCCTATCTGCTGGTGAAGGATTTCGTCGGCAAGTACCCCTACCTCAACACGGGGCTCACGTTCAACTTCTCCGAGCTCTTCGACGAGGTCGAGGACATCGTCGCGGTGTTCTCGGCGCTCAAGGACGCGGAGCTCAAGAAGGACTTCCTTCTCCATATCAAGATGTTCATCCCCGGCTGGGCCGACATCTATCTGCACCTTTTCCCCTACGCGCTCGTTCCCGGCATCATCGAGAGCCTCGAGCGCGAAGGCTACGAAGACAAGCTCGTCGCCATGGTCGTTTCCTGCTTCGAAAATCCCCGCGAATTCCGCGAGGCTATCGTCTGGATTTTCCGCAACCTGCGCGAGGCGTCCTGGTTCGAGCGGACCGGCATCGCCTACGAGAAGCAGCTGATCACGCTGGTCCATGTGCTGGACATCACCTTCCGCGAAATCGAGAACCATCGGGATACGACCGAGAACCGGAAGATCAACAAGCAGGTTCAGACCGTGCTCTTCAAGGAAGGCGTGCTCGACGCGTACATCGGGGAGGCGGACGTCGATACGATCACCCGCATCTACACTCTGGTGGACGACGTGAAGGACCTCGATCCGGCTATCAAGATGCGCCTGCGCAACCGCATCCTCGACAAGCACCCGACCTTCAAGTTCTTCGGCGTCGAGGAGAAGTCGGTCGTTTCGCGGGGCCTCATGGTCACCGCGAAGAAGTACGAGGAAAAGCAGAAGACCCTCCAGCAGATCATGGAAGTCGAGGTTCCGGCGAACTCCAAGGAAATCGGCTTCGCCCTGTCCCTGGGCGACTTGCGCGAGAACGCCGAGTACAAGGCCGCCAAGGAAAAGCAGGAAATCCTCAACGCGCAGGTCGCGAAGCTCAAGGACGAGATCGAGCGGGCCCAGATTTTCGACGTTTCCACGGTCAACGCGACGCGCGTCGGCTTCGGGACCATCGTCGACCTGTACAACGATACCGAATCGAAGGCGGAGTCCTACACGATCCTCGGTCCGTGGGAGTCCGATCCGGACAACAACGTCATTTCGTACCTTTCTCCGTTCGGCGGTTCGGTGATCAACAAGCGCGTGGGCGAAAGCTTCGACTTCGTCATCAACGACGAGAAGCTTCGCTACACGGTGAAGGACATCAAACTGGCTACGCTGTAGGATAGTGCGGACGGCCGGGCTCCCGGCCGTCAGTTCGCCGTCCCTTTTTCAAAAGGTGCAACCGCCGATGAAGAAAATAGTCGCCGTTCTCCTCGCTTGCCTTTCATTGTCTTTCGCCGTCCAAGCCGCCGACCGCGACGCCATCGACCTCGTAGTCCTGCTCGACACTTCTAGCAGCATGTTTCCCGCTCGCCAGGACATTTCCGATTATCTGATAGGTCCCCTGCTAACCGAATTCCTGAAGATCGGGGATACCTTCCATCTGCTTCAATTCGCGGGAAGCACGAAGATGGAACTCTCGCGGAAGATCGAAGGCGCCGAAGACGTGCAGACGATCATCGCCCGGCTGCTGCTCATGTATCCGCTCGATCCGCACACCGACTTCATCGGCGCGTTGTCCTCCGTCTACGAATACGTGCGCGACTTGCCGGACAACCGCGAAAAGACGGTCGTCGTCGTTTCAGACGGCGAGCACGCCCCGCCGCCGGGAAGTCCGAACGCCGGAATCGATACTTCCGAGACGGCCAAGCGTATCGAAGCGGCGTCGGCGAAGCTGAAGGGCAACGGCTGGAACTTCTACTTCGTGAAGGTCCCGTTCTCAGGCGCCGCGCCGCTCCCCAAACTCTCGTCGGGCGACACCGCAGCGGCAAAAGCTTCAAGTGCTTACGATAGCGGAACCGGGAAGGCGCCGCGCACGGAACCTGCGCCTTCGAGCGGCGCTGGTAGCCGCTCGAGCGGCACGGCCGTTCCGGCGGCCGGCGGCAGCGCGATAGCGACAACCGGCGCCGCGGAGGTTGCCGCCGCTGATACCGGGCCGGGACAGGCGCCGGCACAGGAAACCGAAACGCCCGGACAGGCGTCCGAGAAGACATCCGGCGCGCTCGACGTGACGGATGCGGTATCCGAAGCGCTCGCGTCCCCTGTGGTGGAATGGTCTGCGGCAGACGGCGCCAAGGATATCAGCGCCGCGGTCGGAGTCGTGTTCGTCGAATATCCGCCGCAGCTGGGGAAGAAGACAAGAAAGTTCACCGTACCGGTGAAGGTGCGCAACCCGTCCACGGCGGCGATGTATCTCGAGACGGTTTCCGTCTTGGTCGACGGCATCGATCGTATGGTCAAGCCGAGTTTCCTCACCCTGAAGCCGCGATCCGAAGCGACGCTTCCCCTGAAAATCGGTCTCGCCGAAGACATGCCCTTGGGCGAAGCGGTGCTGGAAATCGCGCCAGTTTTCGCCGGAAAGCTTCGACCGGCCCCCGATCGGGCATCGATCGCACTCACCTTAGTCGATGCGCCGCTCACCCGTTTCCTGGCTTCCGCCCTGCCGTATCTATTGTTCGGCGCCGGACTGCTGCTGGCCGTCCTGGCGCTGATCGCGCTGATCCATTTTTCGAGAAAATCATTCGGCGCTCCGTCGCGGGTCGCCTCCGGCGCCGCTTCCGCCGGCAGAGCCTCCATCGGCGCTTCTGCTTCGCCTGCTGGAGGAGCTGCCTCCGCCGCTCGCCAGCCTGCCGTTCGGCAGGAGCCTGTTAGACCGGCGGACGAGCGTAAGTCCGAAATTTCGAGTCGACCGGGTTTGCTGAAAAAGGCCGAATCCCGATCCGAGACGAAAGCTCCCGACGCGATTCTCCCGCAGCCTTCCGCTCCGGCGAAAACCGCCGCGTCTGAAGAAGCTGCGCGGTCAACGCCGTCGGTACAGCAAACTACGCACGCGCGTTCATCGAAAGCTCCGTCCGATTTTCAGCTCACGTTTCCGGGAGTTGCCTCCGCCGCGACGCGGGAAGCGGGAACCCAGGCCCGCGCAGGGCTGCATCCTTCGGTGCTGCGCTTGAAGAAGGCCAAGGCGGCGCGGGACGAGCTCATTCCCGTGGAGCGCGCCTACTCGGTCAAGAAGGAGAACGCCCGCATCCAGCTTTCGCTCTGGGTGAGAGATCAGAACCGCGCGATCGGCAGGCGCAACGTGCATATCATGAAAGCCGGCGCGACGCTGTCTCTCGGCGGCGGACGTTCGGATTTTACGATTTTTCTCGTCCCGCTGCCGCACCGCATCGCGGATATCCGTTTCGACGGCGAAAACTGCGTCGTCGTTCCGCGGAGGCCGGCCTATTTCCCCGACAACGGCGCCGCGCCGATCGAAAACTGCATCGGGAAAACGGTGCGTCTCGTATCGGACAAGGGCTACGAACTCTTCTTCCGCATCGACAAATTCGAGGATCCGCTGGCGAAGCTCAACAAATTCCTGCACACCATCGACGCCGAAGGCCTGCCGGGGCGTTAGGATCTAGCGTCCCAGCGCCTTGCGCGCCTTCCGCGCGAGAGATTCGTTCTTGTCGTCCGCGAGCGTTTCTATCGTGTCCTTAAGGGAGGAATACCCGTTCAGGATGACGAGGTCGAGACCGTAGTTCTTGTCGATGATGTCTCCGGAAGCGAGGAAGGCTTTCGCCGCGTCTTCTAATGCGGGCGACTTCGTTTCGCTGACGGCTTTCGCCAAGCTGTGGTAAAGCGGCATCTTTTTTTCGGTCTTCGCCTTTTCCATGGCGGCCAGCACGTCGCCGCCGTAGGTATCAGCCGAAGCGGCAAGGAGCGCCCGCGCCGCGGCACTCCGCAGCCGGTCGGCCGTGTTCTTTTCCGTGAACAGGCTTTTCAACGTCTCGAGGGCTTGCGGGTTTCCGATTTCGCCGAGAGCCTTAATGCTCTCTTCCCGGACCGCGACGACCTCGTCCCGTTCGGCCCGATACTTGAGGAAGGGGACAGCATCCTCGATTTTCCTGGCGGCGGCTGCTTTCGCTGCCGCCAGGCGGACTTTGTAGTATGAATCCCTGAAGCTGGAAACGACCGCGGTCTCGACTTTCTTGCCTTTGTAGGCTGCGAGCGCTGAAAGCGCTGATGCACGAACGTTCGCGTCGTCGTCACCCAGCGCGTCGAGAATATCGGTTAATGCAGCGTCATCCGCGATCTTGCCGAGCGCTTCGAGGGCCGCAATTTTCCTGACCGACTTGGCGTCCGATTCAGTCAAACCGATGAGGTACTTCGTCGCCTTGTCCGAGCGGATTTCCCCGAGGGCGTATATGATTTCGGCGATGACCGGGTCCGGGGGATCCGATTTCTCAAGGTAATCGACCAAGTACGCCGCGTCGGACGCGGAACCGCAGGAACCGAGCGCGCGCGCCGCGGCTACGTTGAAGCGGCTCTCTTCGGCATCGAGGATATCCCGAAGCTGAGCGGCCGCCTTCTTCAAACCGATAGCGGAGGCGTATCGGATAGCCGAATCGACATTGGAATTCGCTTCCTGGGCTCGATTCTCCATGAGATCCAGGGTTTTCTTCTCTCCGCCTTTTTTTTTGCCATCCGCGAGGTACCCCAGAATGGCGTCCGCGATCTTCACGCTCTTGGTCTTGTCGAGCAGCTTGACGAGCTCCGGATCGAGATCGTCGATCTTGGCCTTGCTCAGGTCTTCGATCAGCGCGCCGAGTTCCGCGTCCGTACCGTATCTGATCGTTTCCAGTCGCCGTTCGTTCGCCTTCGCGACGACGTCGGCTTCCTCGGCGGAAATCGGAAGAAAGGCCGCCGCGACGAAGAACAGGACGAAAACGGAAAACGGCCTCATGCCGAGCCTTCTTGGTATTTCCCGAGAAACGCCGATTTGAATTCGGCGAAACGGTCCTGCTCGATTGCTTCGCGCGCATCGAGGACCAGTCGATGGAGAAAATACAGGTTGTGGTACGTCGCGAGCATGGCCGACAGGATCTCCGATGATTTGTACAGATGCCTGATATAGGATCGGCTGTATTCGCGGCAAACTTTGCAGGAACACTCGGGGTCGAGGGGACCCAGGTCGTACGTATTCGCTTCCCTCTTGAGCGATAGATTGCCCCGATGCGTGAACACCATGCCGTTGCGGGCGATCCTGGTCGGAAAAACGCAGTCGAACATATCGATTCCGCACTCGATGGCGCGCAGGATGTATTCGGGCGTGCCGATGCCCATCACGTAGCGCGGCTTTTCGGCGGGCAGCAGGGCCGAAGTATGGTCGAGGAATTCGGAGAACACCTCGAAGGGTTCGCCGACCGAGAGGCCTCCGATGGCGATGCCTGGGGTGTCGATCCGCACGAGCTCATCGACGCTCCGTTCGCGCAGGTCCTTGTAGAAGTTGCCCTGGACGATGCCGAAAAGCTTGCCGCGATAATTCTCGGGGCCTTCCATCCACGCTTTTTTGGCCCGCTCGAGCCAATCGACCGTGATCTTCAGCGCCTTGTCGGCCTCCCGGTATTCGGTGCCCCAGCTCGTGCAGACGTCGAGCTGCATCTGCACGTCGCTTCTAAGGATGGTCTGAACTTCGACGATCTTTTCGGGCGTGAGCATATGGTAGGAGCCGTCGATATGGGAACGGAACTTGACGCCCGCATCGCTGATCTTCCTGAACGGCGAAAGGGAAAAAACCTGGAAACCGCCCGAATCGGTCAGGATGTTGCGCCGCCAATTCGACCATTCGTGCAGGCCGCCGGCCTTCCCTATGACCTGCGTACCCGGCCTGAGGTACAGGTGGTAGGTGTTCGAAAGGATGATCTCGAAACCGATCTCCTCGAGGTCGTCCTTGCTCATCGCCTTCACGGTCGCGCTGGTGCCGACGGGCATGAAGACGGGAGTCTTCACCGTTCCGTGCGGCAGGGACACTATGCCCGTCCTGGCTCGCGTGCCGCGGTCATCGTGGATTTTTTCGAATATCTTTTCGCTTCGCATAGGTTCGTTCCCCTGTTTACGTTCTGGCGGTCGTCACGAGAACGGCCCCGCACAATATGAAGACGGCAGCAGGCGCCCAGGCACCCGCTGCGGGAGATATGTAGCCTAGTTTCGCCGACATCATGCTCAACATCTGGAAAACATAATAGATAACGGAGGCCACGAGGCTCGCCAAAAGACTCATCAGCAGCACGTTCTTTCTGAAGCGGCCGCCGACGGCGACCGAAAGGACCAGCACGACCAGGGGCGTCGCGGAGAAGGCGAAACGGCGGTAATAATCGGCCAAAGCCCCCGCGGTCGGGAGCCCCGCCGCTCTAAGATCGCCGATGAAGCCGGCGGCGTCGCGCGCGGGAAGGTCCTCGACCTCGAGCGAATTGCGCCTGAAGGTTTCAGGCCGCTCGGTGAACTCGCCGGTCTGTGCGTACGGCGCGTTCACGAGCTTTCCGTCCGAGTAGCGGTATTCGACCGCATTCTCGAGCGTCCAGCTGTCCCCTGTCCATCGCGCTTTCCGCGCCTGTATGTAGCGCTCGAAGCCGCCGAGCTCGGTTCTTTCCACGATGGAAAGTCCGTTGAGCGTCTTGTCGGTATCGTTGTAGTAGTCGACCGAATACACCAGCCTGCCCGCATCCGACTTCACGACGACGTCCGCCTCGTTCGACGAACGCTGCTGCTTCAGCAGGGCTTTCGAGATTTCCTTCTTCGCTTTCTGGGCGCGTACGACAACACGGTCCTCGAACTGGAAGGAAGCGACGGAAAGCGCGGCGCCGAGGACGAAGAGGCTCAGGCCGAGGCGCTTGAGCGGCATTCCGGTCGCAAAAATGATGATCAATTCGTTGCGCGCGTACAAGTCGCCGAAGGTATAGGCCGCGGCGAACAAAAGGGAAATGGGCAGCGAATACGAAACGCATTTGGGCAGATAGTAGAAGGCGACCCGCGCGATATCGAGGACGGACGCGTCATAAGCGAGGTACCGCCAGAGGTTTGCGAAGAGGTCGATCAGCTGGAGCAGCAGCACGAACAGGGTAAGTCCGATCAGGAACAGCGGCGCGAACTGCTTCAGGATATAGCGGTCGATCGTTCTCATCGCCTGAGCCGCACGAGGGAGAGGAGCGAGCCGATGAGCACGGTCGCCAGGTTCGGAAGCCACATGGCCCAGAACGGAGAGTACCCGAGCCTGACGCCGAGGGTCTGTCCCCCGATGAGCAGCGCCCAGTACAGCACCGCGATGATCAGGCCCGCGGCGAAGCCGAGCGATTGGCCGCTTTTCCGCGCCATCAAGCCGAGGGGCGTCGCCAGGAAAACGAAGGACAAGGCGCCGAAGGGAATCGAGAACTTCTTGTAGTATTCGAGCTTGTAGATGCGCAGGCTCCGATCCTGTTCCGCGTTGTAGATCTCGTCCCTGTCGCGGCGCAGCCGCGACGCCAGCGTCGCGCGCGCGTTCCAGCGCGGATCGGACGGTCCTCCCGCAAGCGCCGATTGTAGATCGTTCGCCGTCTGGGCGATGCGCGCTTTCCGCTCCTCCATTCGATCGGCTAGAGCGGCTTTCTTCCTTCCTATTTCTTTGGCGACATCGGCTGACGACATTTCGCGCGGTCCGGGAGCGCTGATGGCCTGCACGAGATCCTTCTGGAGAATCGAGTACTTCACCTCTTTGGACAGCGCGTAGTCGTAATCGCTTCTGGCGTTCTCCTTGACCGTCTGGATGAACGCGTTCCGGAGGTCGAGGGAAAGCGCCGCGCCTGTGCCTTCGTCCAGCTCCGCGTGTTCGGAAAGGATGATGCGGCGTTCCCCTTCGGCGGTGCGATCGAAAATAAGCAGCTCGTCGATGCCGCGGCCGGCCACGTTGCCGGTGACGATGACCGTATCCTTGAAGCGCTTCACGGTATTGGATTCGAGCTCCATGGCCGGCGTCGACAGCAGCAGCCGCTTGTAGAGCTTTCCGAACTGCAGCGTTCCCGCCGGCAGCAGCACATCGTTGGCGAAGAACGAGAGAAGCGAAATGCCGAGCCCGAGGACCAATATCGGCATGAAGAGAACCCGGTAGGAAAAGCCCGAAGCGCGCATGATGAGGATTTCGTTGTCGGAGGTCATGCGGCCGATGGCCATGAGCAAGCCCACCAGCGACGCGAACGGCGCTGCCATCGCGATGATGGCGGGCAGGGAAAACAGGATCAAGAGGGCTACTTGATCGGGCGGCGCCCTTTTCGAAAGGATCTCCTCCGCCATGAGCAGCATCTGGTTCACGAAAAAGATGAAGAAAAAAAACAGAAATGAAACGAAGAACGAGAATGCGCCTTCGGCGGCGATATAGCGGTAGATGCGGAAATGCGTTCCCCGTCCTATCGCTTCGGCTTTCATTTCCGTCCCGTCGAACCGAATCCGCCTTCGGCGCGTTCCGATTCGGAAAGCGAATCCGCCTCTTCGAATAGAGCCGAGCTGACCGGCGCGACGATTAGCTGCGCGATCCGATCCCCGTCGGAGACGACGAAGTCTTCCGTCCCGGCGTTGTACAGAACGATCTTCACCTCGCCGCGGTAGTCCGCGTCTATCGTGCCGGGCGAATTGAGCACGGTGACG
>QKCO01000065.1 GCA_003245635.1 Treponema sp. | reverse complement strand
GGCGCGGCCGGCTGCGTCGCCACCATGGCGAACATCTTCCCCGAGCTGGTGTGCTCCATCTACGCCAAGTACGTCGCCGGAGACATCACGGGCTCGCTCGAAGCCCAGTACAAGCTCAATCCGATGCGCCTGGCGATGGACAAGGCGAGCTTCCCGGTGGCGACCAAGGACTACGCCAACCTCATGGGGCTGGAGGTCGGGGACCCCTTCCGGCCGAACAAGAGCTCGACCGGCGCGGTGCTCGAGAACATGCGCAAGGAGATGGCCGCCGCCGGATTCCTGAAGGCCTGATCGCTTGCAGAGCCCTACATCGTCCGGTTTCGGCCGGCGGCTTTGGCTCGATACATGGCTTGATCGGCTGCATGGAGGAGCGCTTCGACGGTGGCGTGTCCATCGTTCATCCCTGCAACTCCTATGCTGACGGTCAAGCTCTTTCCGTCCTTCAATGATATTTCGGTGGTTTTGGCGCGAAGCTTCTCCGCGACGATGAAGGCCTCGGCCTTGTCGGTTTCGGCCAAAACCAGCAGGAATTCTTCTCCACCCAAACGCCCGGCCACATCCTGCCTGCGGGTATTCGCGGTCAATACCGCGGCGAAGGCTTTCAGGATCTCATCGCCGAACAGATGCCCGAAGGTGTCGTTGCACGCCTTGAAATGGTCCAGGTCCATCATCAAGCAGGAAAGCGGCCGTTTATGGCGTTTGGTCCGTTCGATTTCATCCGCGAGGCGGGCGATCGTATACCGCCGGTTGTAGAGCCCGGTCAGCGCGTCTCTGGTCGCGAGAACCTCAAGCCGCTGTTCGTTCTCCCTTTGCTTGGCGAGCAGTCGCGCGATGAGCAGGGCCATAGCGATCAGGATGAGGCTTACCGCCGTCAATGTGACCAACGATCGGCCGAGCTGTTCTTCCCATTCCTCGTACACCTCGCTCAAGGGCATGGAGACGGTGGCGGACGCCGGGTATTTCGTCAAAGATTTCCAGGCGATGAGGATATCGCTCCTGGAAAGAAGCGGTTTCTTTATGACGATGCTTCCGCGCGCTTTTCCGGGAAGGTTTTTCCACAGCTCACCGGCCGCCACCGAAACTCCCTGAAAGGCCTCCATGAAAGGGCTTGTCGCAAGGATGCTGCCGTCCGAGCGGATCAGGTTGATGGAACTGGAAGAGGAGGGCAACGCGTTCTCCCAGCTCTTCACGATGAGCGGCAGTTCGATAGCCGCGAATACGAGCTCGAGCTCGAAGCGGTTCGGCGGAAGTGGATACGATAGCGGGAGCCCCCAGACCTTCGTCACTCGGCTCTTGACCGCCTGTGCGAAGTACAGCCCGCGCGTGAGGGGCGATTTCTGCGCAAGATAATAGTCCCGGTCGGATACGTCGGCTCTCGGCGACGACGGGCCGCCTCCGATGTAGTAGAGCTTCCCGTCGGTCGAGACGAAGCGGATGTAGATATACTCGCCGTTCTCGGCCCGGAAAATATCGACTATTTTCTTGAAATCGGGATCGGTGCGGGGGTCCTTATCGGGATTGCTTTGTATCCATGCCTCGACCACCTTGAGGAAGGTGATCGAGCCCGCGAAAATGCTTTCGGACTGCTCGGCGACGATGGCAGCGAAATTCTCCAGCATGAGCCGATGCTCGGCGAGCGCTGCCGCCTTCGATCGGCTCAGAAAAGACGCGCTGAAGCCCCATAAGCCGATAATGGAAAAGCCGGTGATGGCAAGCACCAATAAAAGCATGCTGCGTTTGCTGTTTCTGATCACTTTGATAGAATAGGTCTAATCGACGTTTTGAGCAAATCGAGGGCTGCATCTTTTTGTCCTTGACAAGAAGGGCCGCTTCGCCACAATGGTTTCATGGGGTTCACGCATGCCGCGTAGCAAGGACGGGACCGGGCACCTCCGCAGATCCTACATCTCTGATTTTTTCCGCCTCCGCTTCACGATCGTCGCGCTCGTCCTGCTGGCGCTGTTCGGCATCGTCCTCGGCATCGTCTTCCTGGCGGGGCACCACGAGGACGAGCACAACTACATCGTCAACGTACTCGGGCGGCAACGGATGCTGACCCAGCAGATGGCCAAGAACGCCAGCCGGATCGCCGCCCTTTACGAGGCGCTCGATTCTCCGGAGCGTGTCCAGCCCGAGGAAGTCCTCCGCGAGAAGCTCGTCTCCACGCGCGCGTCGCTGTCTCAGGCGGCGGACCATTTCGAGCGAGTTCTGCTGCAGGTGAGTTCGGGAAAGATTGAATACGAATCATCGTACATATCGCTTTTCGATCTGGATGACTCGCGTTTCCAGACGAACATCACCGCGATCCGGGATGAGTGGTCCCGCTTCAAGCGGAACGCGGCGGTGGTAGCCGCGAGCGAGGACAACGGCGTCGAATTCCGCAAAGCGCTCATCTACGTGAACGAGAACAACGAACGGCTGCTCGAGCTTTCGGAAACGCTCAGCAAGCTCGCGATCGCCAATTTCGCCGCGGAGGCCAGGAACGCCCAGGCCGTCATGACGGTGCTGATCGCCTGTCTGATCCTGCTCGGCATCTGGATCCTGTTCGGCACCTACCGCTTCGTGGTCCAACCCTACAACGTGTTTTATACCGGTCTGCGGAGCCTGGGCTCCGGCGAGGCGCTCCGCGTCCCCGCCGGATCGAAATCTCCGCTCATGCAGGAAGTGAATCGTTCCTTCGTGGTGCTGCGCGACATCGTGAATCTTATCGGCATCATCAATCAGGGAACCTCGTTCGGCGATACGCTCCGCCTGATCTTCACGACGTTCAAGACCCATATCCCGTACAACTATATAGGCGTCGCCACGTTCATCGGCTACGAGGGGAACAGCCTGGTGGCGGCCTACGGAGAGTCCGACGGCAGCTTCGCGGGTCTTCCCCGGCGGCTGCAGGACCAGGCGACCGACATCGACTCGACCAGTCTCAAGGCCATCCTCGATTCCAACCAGCCGCGCATCATAAACGATCTGGAAGCCTACGCGGCCGCACATACGGTCAAGGATTACACGCGGATCATCCTGGAGGAAGGCGTGCGCTCCTCCATCACCCTGCCGCTGGTCGTGAACGGCAAGCCGCTCGGCTTCCTGTTCTTCTCGAGTCGCGAGAAGAATGCGTACACAGAGATGCACGTCGATTTCCTGCGGAACATCCGCAACGCGATCGCCCTCTCATTCGAGAAAGATATTTTCGTGGATGACCTGGTGTACTCGAGCACGCTGGCGCTGGCGAAGATGGCGGAGGCGCGCGACGAGGACACCGCCGACCACCTGGACCGGATGCGCCGGTATACGATGCTCCTGGCCAAATGTATGCGGGAAGACGGCGTCTACGCGGATTTACTTACGCCGGAATTCCTACACAGCCTCGAGCGCTTCAGCCCCATGCACGACATCGGCAAGGTGGGCATCCGGGACAATGTGCTGCTCAAGCCCGGCCGGCTCGACGCCGACGAGATGACGCATATGCGCACCCACACCGTCTATGGCGCTAACGTCCTCAGGGAGGCCGAGCAGAACATAGCCCGGAGCGGGCGGACCCTGTTCAAGGCGGGGATCAGCATCGCTGCGTACCATCATGAACGTTGGGACGGGGCGGGGTATCCGCGCGGGCTCGCGGGAACGAAGATCCCCCTGGAAGCCCGCATCGTTGCGGTCGCCGACGTGCTCGACGCGCTCACTACCCGCCGTCCGTACAAGGAACCCTTCGAGCTGGAACGTTCGTTCTCCATGATCCTCGAGGAAGCCGGAAAGCATTTCGATCCGGCCGTGATCGGCGTCTTCCTCGCGAACCTCGATAAATTCCGCGCCCTGCACGCGCAGTTCAAGACCGAGATGCCCGAAAACTACTGACGCGCCGTTGCCTCGGCGGCCCGCCCCATGCACAGGTATTGCTTGGTCAGGTCGTTCATGAGCAGATCGATGCGGCGGAGGTTGTTCTCTATCGCATGGATGAGCAGGGTGTGCTCTTGCGTCTTCGCGTCGTTCTCCAACAGGCGCAGCGCGCTGTAGATGACCTGCAGCGGATTCTTGATGTTGTGCTGCATCTGAGCGATGAAGGACTGCTTGGCTTGTTCGACATCCGCGCTGCCGACGATATTGGTGAAACTGATGTCGATCCGCGCGTTGACGATGCCGCAGAGGATATTCACGATATCGTCGAAGGAGATGGTGCCGACGTATTTCCCCTCGTCGTCCGCGACCGGAACGGCGGCTATGCCGCGTTCGATCAGGAGGTTGAGCACTTCTCCGACCTCCCGGCGCATGGGAACGAACGGCTTTTCGGTGAGGCATTCGGTAACGGTCTCGCCGTCCGAACGGAGCACGTCGGCCTGCGTGAGAAGACCGACGTAGCCGCCGGAGTCCTTCACGACGAGGTATTTTTCGCCGGCGATCCTTTGCCTGATGGCCGAGATCGGCGTATCTGGGGCTACGGGGGCCGGCTCGCTTGAAAGGAAGAATCCCACGTTCATCATTGGTTGCCTACACGTTTCTCGAATATGTCTCATTTTACCATTTGTTTTGAGGCCCTGTCATCGATTACGAATGGTGCATATTATGTTTAACATTCTTCATTAGTTCTTTTCGTTGAAGGATAAAAAAGGAATGATTCTTGCTTGACACGCATAGAGAAAATAGATATCTTGCAATTAGTTCCTGTTCTTGCGGCGTTACTTCATCGTTTTGCATCAGTTCCGTTCCCAGGCGGACTTGTTAAAGCTTTTCATCAAGATACGAGCTTCCGCCGCATGTTCAGGTCGCCCCTCGGGTTTTTCACCTCCTTTTCCCGAGGGGTTTTTTATGCCCTGACACGTAGATCCCCGCCTTCACAAACCTCGATTTTGACAATTTTCAGTATTCTGTTATACTGAATTTTCACGATCGGCCGCCTCTTTCTGGCGGCTTGAGCTTCCCGGCGGTACCGTCGCTCTCGAGCGGGCGCCGTAAGGAGAATCTCCATGGAGCGCACGCTTCCCCTCATGATCCGCGCCCGCGCGCAGGCGGTCCCGGACGTTATCGCGCAATATTCCAAGGATAAGAGCGGCGTATTCCGACCGACGACCTTTTCCGCGTTCTACGACGAGATCCGCGATTCGGCGGCCGGCTTCCTCGAGCTCGGCGTAAAGCGGGGCGATCACGTCGGCATCATTTCCGACAACCGAAAGGAATGGCTGGTCAGCGATATCGCGCTTCTATCCATCGGCGCCGCCGATGTGCCGCGCGGTTGCGACTCCACCGACCGCGAGATCGCCTACATCCTCGGCTTCTCCGATTGCCGCGTTTCCATCGCTGAAAACCGCAGGCAGGCGGAGAAGATTCTCGGAAAGAAAGCCGAGATGCCTCTGCTCGAGACGCTGGTGCTCTATGATCCCTCGGACGACGCGATCCGAGCGGAGGCGAAGGCCAAGGGCGTCCGCCTCCTCGATTTTCCGGAAGTGGTCGAGATGGGCAAGAAGCGGCGCGCCGGCGCCCCCGACGAGATCGATGCGGAGATGGACAAGGGCCAAAGAGAGGACCTCGCGACCATCATCTTCACCTCGGGAACCACCGGAGAGCCGAAGGGCGTCATGCTCTCCCACGGCAATTTCCTGCACCAGCTGCCGAGCCTTCCGCTCATCGCGGACATCAAGAAAGGCGACGTCTGGCTGTCCGTGCTGCCGGTGTGGCACAGCTTCGAGCGCATCATGCAGTACGTCGCGCCCGAGCGCTGCAGCGGCATCGCGTACTCCAAGCCGATCGGTTCGGTGATGCTTCCCGACTTCGCGGCGATCCGGCCCCAGTGGATGGCCAGCGTGCCGCGCATCTGGGAATCGGTGCGGGACGGCATCTACCGCAACATCAAGCAGCAGGGAGGCGTCAAGAAGCGCCTGTTCGATTTCTTCGTGGGGATCGGCATCGCCCATACTTCGATGCGCAACCTCGTGTTCGGCCTCGTGCCCGACTTCCACGGCCGCAACCGGCTCCTGGACGCCGTCCTCGGCGCGGTCCCCTGGCTGTTCCTTTCGCCGTTCAAGGCGCTCGGCGACCTGCTGGTGTTCGGCAAGATCCGCGAGAAGCTCGGCGGGCGCTTCCAGGCGGGCATCTCCGGCGGCGGCGCGCTGCCCTCGCAGGTGGACGGGTTCTTCGGCGCGGTGGGCATCCTGCTGCTCGAAGGCTACGGCCTGACGGAAACCGCTCCGGTCATCGCCGTGCGCCGGCAGAGCGAGCCCCGCCCCGGGTGCGTCGGCCACATCATCGAGAACACCGAGGTCAAGGTAGTCGACGACGCCGGGAGCGCGTTGCCGGTCGGACAGAAGGGCGTCATCATGGTTAGGGGCGGCCAGGTCATGCAGGGCTACTACAAGAAGCCCGAGGCGACCGCCAAGGTGCTGTCCGCCGACGGCTGGCTCAATACGGGCGACCTCGGGATGCTCACCCGCGACGGCGAGATCAAGATCACCGGCCGGGCCAAGGACACGATCGTGCTCCGCGGCGGCGAGAACGTCGAGCCCGCGCCTATCGAGGAGAAGATGCGGGAAAGCGAATACGTTTCCCAATGCATGGTGGTCGGTCAGGACCAGAAGTACCTGGCAGCTCTCATCGTCCCGAGCCAAGACGCGGTGATGTCTTTCGCCAAAGATAGCGAAATCCCGATCCTGGACTACGAGAGCCTGCTCCAGCAGCCGGAGATCAACGAACTGATCGCCGACCAGGTGATGGCGCTCGTAAGCCCGCAGAACGGCTTCAAGCCCTTCGAGCGCGTGTTCAAGTTCAGGCTGCTGGCCAAGCCCTTCGAGGTCGGCGTGGAGCTGTCGCACAAGCAGGAAGTGATGCGGCACAAAGTGGTCGAGATCTACGCGAAGGAGACGGCGGCTCTGTTCGCCTGACGGTCCGCCCCGCGGCGGCCGCCGCTTCCCGGAATGTTCCCGCCGGGGCTCGTCCCCAAGCGAAACAAGTCCCTGCGGAGCGGCCCGGCTTAATAGCCGGCAATCTCCGGAGCGAGCTCTCCGTTCCGCTCGATGGCGATTTCTCTTCCGTCCGCCATGCGCGCGGTTATGGTCGGCTCCCGCACCAGTCCGTCCAGGTGGATGAGCGCGGGCGCGTCCTCGTCGTAGTTGTGCCCCACCGCGAAGTGGCAGGTGCGGAAAGCCTTCTCGTCCTCGAGCATGTTGCCTGAGACCGTCGCTTCCGGATTGAGTCCGATGCCGAGCTCTCCGATGTTGCGCGCGTTCTTCGCGTAGGTCGCTCCCGATCCTTTCGGGAGACGCCCGGTGGCTTCGTAGTCCGCGGCGTTGCGTTCCGCGAGCGTCACGGTCTGCCGGAGGGCGTCGGCTTCGGAACCCCCGGAAATGTCGACGATGTAGCCGTCCTTCACAACGCAGCGTATCGGCGTCCCGATGAGGATGTCCCCGTCGTGGAGGCTGATCGAGCCGTCGAAGGCGATCGTGCCGTTCGCGGTGCCGTTCTCGGGGCTGACGAAGGTTTCGCCCGCGGGCAGGTTGCCGCCCGTGCCGGGGCGGGAGAAGTCTCCGTCGTCGCTTTTCGCCGTCCGGCCCTTCAGACCGATCTCGATGTCCGTGCCGCCCGGAGCGCTGACCCGCACGGATACGGCCTGGTCGAGGATCGCCTTGATCGCCGCGCAGCGCTTCTTGAGGAGCGCGTAGTCTATCGGCACGGTCCTGACGAAGGAGTCGAGCGTCGTGCCGGGAGACCAGAAGGCGCGGCAGGTCTTCTCTCCGTAGAGCTGCAGGTGGAAGACGTGGTCCCAGGAGTGCTCGCCCAGCCGGTACGGCTGCGCGATGCCCGTCCGG
>QKCO01000069.1 GCA_003245635.1 Treponema sp. | reverse complement strand
GGCCTCTACGACGAGATATGGCAGGCCTTCGCGGTGCTGCTGCCGATACGTTCGGTCGGCGTCGCCGGCGACGTGCGCAAGTACGGCTGGGTGCTCGCCCTCCGCGCGATCGTCAGCGAGGACGGCATGACCGCCGACGTGTATCCCTTCCCCATGAAGGATCTGCTCGAAATATCGACCCTCATCACCAACACCGTGAAGGACATCGGCCGGGTCAGCTACGACATTTCGTCGAAGCCGCCGGCTACGATAGAGTGGGAATGAGCTGAACGGGGAGGCGCGAGGCGCCTCCCTTTTTTCATCGCCCGCGGAATCGGGTCACGCTTTCGCTTTTTGTCCGAAACTCCGGAGCGCTTCGATGATGTCTGCGGAATATTCGAGCAGCTTGTCGAAATCCGCCTCCTGCGTTTCCCTGTCCGCCTTCTTTCCGGAAGCGACGATTTCCTTCACGATGGCGTGCATCCTTTCGTGGGCCGTCTCCATCGACCTGAACCGGTCCGTCGCCTTGAGCGCGGCCGGCGCCTCCTCCCGTATCCATTTGCCCAAACGGCAGCCGGTGTGGTCGACGACCTTCGCCGGATCGACGTCCATCCGTCCGTCCAGCACGCCGCGGGAACGGATGACCCAGAGCAGGTGCTGCATCATGATGGGAACCAGATCCGAGGAACCGGCGCCGGTAGAATCGTGGAATTCGCTGCGCTGGAAGGTATCGATCTGCGCGACCAGCGCCTCGTAGCTTAGGAATACATTGGCCAAGTCGAGGAAGACCGTGTTCAGATCCTGGGCGACCTCCGAGATGCGGCTCGTCTCCTCGCTGTTGTGGTCGCTTTTCTCCACGATGCGCAGTATTGAGTCCCGCAGTTCGACCGAACTGAGCGCTATCTCGCCGGAGCCGCTTCTGATCGTCTCGGTGATGTCGACGAGCGTCTTCGTCGCACCGACGATCTCTCTGCTGCCGATGTCGAGTTCCCGCGTGGCATGGTTGATTTCCTGCAGGGCTCCCGAAAGCTGCCGGACCTCCTCGTGGATATCGTTGTAGTCGCTGAGGTTCCGCGCGCCCTGCTTCGTGAGGTCCGAGACGGCATCGACGATTTTGGCGAGGGTTCCCGAGATGAGCTTGGCGTTCGTCGTCGTCGACTCGGAAAGTTTCCGTATCTCGCCGGCGACGACGGCGAAGCCGCGGCCCGCATCGCCGGCATGGGCCGCTTCGATCGCCGCATTCATGGAGAGCAGGCTCGTTTGGGACGCGATATCGTCGATGACCGCGTTGATCTGGTTGATCTCGGCGATATTCCCGTCGACGTCCTTCAGCGCCCGGCTCATGTTCTCCATGCCGCTCCTGCCTTCCGCGGTGCGGCGGACCAGCGCTTCGATGGACTCCGTCTTCTTCGCGGTGACTTTCCGGACGTTTTCTATGGACGCGCTCATCTCCTCGACGGAGGCGGAGGTCTGGACGACCGCCGAGGACTGCGATTCGGTCTGCCGGGAGAACGATTCGACGGTGCTCGCGATCTCTTCGATAGCCGCCATGCTGCCGTGTATGTCGTTCCGCAGCTCCTCGAGCTTTTCCCGTATCGAGACCACGCTGCCGTTGATGCGCGTCGTCGTGTAGACCGAATCCTTCATGCGCAATACGAATTTCATCGAATGCGTCTTGCTTTCCTCTATGAGCGCCTGAGTGGATCCGCGGGACCTCCGGCAGCTGTTCATGTGGGCGTCCAGCGCCTTGAGCGTGTCCTCCCATTGTGCGTTTCCCCGTTTCCTGGGATCGGCGAGCCGGGAGTAGATGACGCTGCCGAGTTCGGTCAACGGCTTGGACTGCCGCCTGAGCACGAAGAAGAGAATCATCGAATCCATCACCGCCAAAACTATGGCTGCAGCGGCTCGAAATACCGAAGACTCGACTACTAGAACCGCGGCGATGAGCGCCGTTTTGCTCGCGACCATTCCGAGGATCGGGGCTGCATTCGCGTTGCTGAAGATCCATCCCATCTCTTTTGTTCCTTTCGATTGAATTTATGCTGATGGCATAGCTTACAGTATCAGGCAGCTTCGCCGGAACCGCTTTATCCGGAAAAAGCGCAGCTGCGCTTCCGGCTTTTCCATATCCGCGGCATGTCGTACTATTCAGGCATGAAGCCCTACGATTTGATTCTTTTGGACGCCGACGGGACCCTTTTCGATTTCGACGCCGCGGCCGAGGCGGCTTTCCGCGGAACGGCCGCCGAGTTTTCTCTGGCGCCGCACGCGGCGGGCGGCGGGGCCGCTTCGGTCGATGAACTGTTCGCCCGCTACCGGGTCATCAACCACGGCATCTGGGCCGAGCTCGAGCGCGGCGAGATCGACAAGGAAAGCCTCAAGGCCGAGCGCTTCAGGCGGCTGTTCGCGGAGTTCGGCATAGGCGCCGATCCGGCCGCGTTCTCCGCCCGCTTCCTCGTCCTGTTGTCCGAAGGCGCGCAGGTCCTGCCGGGGGCCCTGGATTTCGTGCGGGCCCTCCACGCGGCCGGAAAGCATCTGTCGATCGTCACCAACGGCATCTCCGCCGTCCAGCGCGGGCGCTTCGCGCGCTCGCCCTTCGGCGGCCTCATCTCCGACCTCTTCATTTCCGAGGAACTCGGCGCCGAGAAGCCCGCGCCCGCCTTCTTCGCGGAAGCCTTCCGCCGTCTCGGCCGCAGCGAGTCGGAAAAAGCCGGGGCCGTCGTCGTCGGCGACTCCTGGAGCGCGGATATCCTGGGCGCGGTCGGCTTCGGGCTGGATGCGGTATGGTTCAACCCCGCGGGGAAAGCCGCGCCGTCTGCGATCCCGCCGGCGGTCAGCGACGCCCGGGGGTACCAAGCGGTCCTCGACCGCGTGCTCGCCGGAGACCGGGGCCTGCCGGAGGACTGACGGCGGCCGCCTGCGCCGTTTTTCACAATCCTGGTGACTCATTGACAATCCACTGACCGGTGGTTATTTTGTTACTATGGGAATTGTCGAACGGAGAATCCGGGAAAAAGAGGAGCGTCGGAAATACATACTCGACGCCGCGAAGACGCTGATCCTCGAAAAGGGGGCCTCCGCCTTCAGCATGCAGGACATCGCCGACGCGACCGAGCTGAGCAAGGCGACCCTGTACCTGTACTTCCAGAGCAAGGAAGCGATCCTCGAGGAAATATTCCACGATGCGACCGACTACTTCGTCGAGTACGTGGAGGAGCGCCTTTCCCCGGAGCTGACCGGTCTCGAGGCGGTGATGGTCGTCTGGGGCAGCTACCTGAGCCTGTACGCCGAGTCGGGCGACGATTTCGTGCTTACGGGCATCTGGAGGGCGGTAAACCCGACCTTCGTCGTCGCGCCGGGCGGGGAAGGCGGGGGCGGTCAGAACGCGGCCGTTCCGATGCTTGATCTGATCGCCAAAGTGCTCGAGCGCGGCATCGCCGACGGCACCCTCGATCCCGCAATCGATCCCCGCGGCGTCGCCCGTACCTGCCTGTTCCTCGCGACCTCTCTCATCGATTCGGTGGCCCGCCTGCCGCGGGAACTGCGCGATTCCAATGGCATCCGCGAGGAAATGCGCCTGATGTTCAACCTGCTGCTCCGCGGCGTCGCTTCGCCGACGGTAGATCGGAGCGACCTCTATCTGCCCGCCGCTAAAAAGGATAAGCGATGAACCGCATCTACAAGTACCCGAAGCTCGTCGTCGCCGCGGTCGGCGTCCTGACCATCTTTTTCGCCCTGCAGCTGCCTAAGGCGCGGCTTGACAACAACAACTTCCGCTTCGTGCCCGAACGCGATCCCGCGCGGCTCGAGTCGAAGCGCATCGACGATACCTTCGGCAGTCAGATCTTCATCATGGTAGGCCTCGAGCGCAGCGCGGGCACCGTGCTCGACGCCGAATTCCTGAAGACGCTCCGCAAGTACGTGGAAAGCCTCAAGGCGATACCGCTCGTCGGGGACGTGACCTCCATCGTGTCGACCGACTACATCACCGGGTCGGCGGACGCGATCGTCGTAGAACCCCTCGTGCCGGAATCGTTCTCCGGGACGCCGGCCGAAATCGCCGCGCTGCGGGAACGGCTGGAAAGCTGGGACCTCTACAAGCGGGCGCTTTATTCGGACGACTTCAGCGCGACCCAGGTTCTGGTTCCCCTCGAGACCGACGCCGAATCCGCCGGTTCCGAGGCTTCCGTGGACGCGTACCGCGAAGTGAAGCGCCTGGCGAACGCGGCCGGCTTCAAGTCGACGCGCGTCTACGTTGCCGGCATGCCGGTCTTCAGCGCCGCGATCAACGAATCCATGACGGCCGACCTTTGGGTGCTGATCCCCCTGGTTGCGATCGCCGTGCTCGGCGTCCTGTTCCTTTCGTTCAGGCGCATAGGCGGCATCGTCCTGCCGATGCTGTCGGTGCTCGTCTCGAGCCTCTGGTCGATCGGAGCGATGGCGCTTCTGGACGTCAAGCTGTCGATCATGTCCACGGTGCTGCCGGTCATCCTGGTCGCGGTCGGCTCCGCGTACGGCATACACGTGGTCAGCCACTACTACGACGAGACCGCCGGCGACGGCGATCTTTCGCGGGAGGAGCACGAGCGCACCGTCCGGGCGGTGATGAGAAAGATAAGCCGGCCGGTCCTGCTCGCGGCGCTCACGACGCTTTCCGGCTTCGTTTCCCTCTGCTTCACGCCGGTCGTGCCCATCGCCGAGTTCGGCGCCTTCGCCAGCTTCGGCGTCCTGGTCGCCTTCATTCTGTCCGTAACGCTCATTCCCGCGCTGCTGCTCCTGCGGGGCCCGGCCCGCTCCGCGCCGCGGAAGACGGCGGGCATCGATGCCGACGCGCTCAGCAAGGCCATGGCCGACGGGCTGACCGGCGCCGCGCGCAAGCGACGCACGACGCTGTTCCTGGCCGGAGCCGTCGTCGTCCTTTCGCTCATAGGTGTCTCGCGCCTGGTAATCGACAACGTGATGGTCGAATACTTCCGCGCGGACACCGACGTGGTTAAGGCCGACGAGTTCATCAGGCGCCAGTTCGGCGGATCGAAGTCGGTGAGCGTCGTCGTCTCCGGCGAGAACCGCGGCGACGTGCTGCGCCCGGACGTGCTCGCTTCGATGGACGGGCTCAACGCCTACCTGACCGAACGGGTGCCCGAGGTCGGCAAGACCAGCGGCTTCTCCGACCTGGTGAAGCGCATGAACCAGGTGCTCAACGCCGACGAGAGCCCCGAGGGCCTAGCCGTCCGCGGGGCGTCCGCGGCAACTCCCGCGGGCGAGCCCGCTTTCGGTTTCGGCGCCGATTCGGCAGCCGCGGAGCCCGCGTTCGGCTTCGGCGGCGATACCGCCGCCGCGGCGGAACCGGCCTTCGGTTTCGGTGACGCCGCGCCGTCCGCCCCGGCAAAGGCGGACGCGGCTGAAGAACCGTCGCGCGTCAAGAAGCCTTCCGAGCCCCTAGACGACCTGAAGCTCATCGCGCTCCTGTCCAAGGCCGTCGCCTCCCGCTCGGGCGCTTCGATGAGCGCCGACGAGCTCGTCGCGGCCCTGAAGAAGGCGGTCAACTACCAGGGCGCCGCCTACTACGAGATCCCGACCGATCCGGCCCGCTACGGCAAGAAGGACGCCGAGGGGCTCCGCGCGCTCGTCTCGGGCTACCTCGTGCTCCTGTCGGGCGACATCGCTTCCTACGCCGACGACCCGCTCGAGCCCCGTTCGATCCGCACGAGCGTGCTGCTGCGGACGGTCGGCCAGCAGGACACCGACCACGCCATCGGCCTGATCCGTTCCTACGCCGCGGAGCGCTTCCCGAAAGACGTGAAGGTCGTGATCGGCGGCGTCGCCATGGTGGAGGAAGCGCTCAACCGGCTGGTCGTGCAGTCGCAGCTCCAATCGGTCGCGTTCTCGCTCTTCATGGTCTTCCTCATCCTGAGCGTCTACTACCGCTCCGCGGTCGCCGGCCTCATCGGCCTGGCTCCGCTGACGGTCTCCATTCTGGTCAATTTCGGCGTGATGGGCGCGCTCGGCATCAAGCTCAACATCGGAACCGCCATGATCGCGAGCATCTCGGTCGGCATCGGCATCGACTACATCATCCACTACCTGTCGGCCTACCACCACGAGCACCTCGCTTCGGGCGGGACGGGCGACTTCATGCGCCGGACCTTCCTCACCTCGGGCAAGGCGATCCTCTTCAACGCGCTTTCTGTCGGCGCCGGCTTCGCCGTGCTGGCCTTCTCCCGATTCACCATGCTCGCCTATTTCGGCATGCTCGTCGCGCTGACGATGGCCACGAGCTCCCTGGTGAGCCTGACGCTCCTGCCGGTCCTGCTGTCCGTCCTCAATCCCGCTTTCATACGGCGGCGCATGCCGTTCGACGATACCGAAAACGCCACGGAGGCTTCGAAATGAAGAAGAGCATAGTCATCTGCGCGCTCGCCGCGCTATCCGCTTTCTCACTCTCTGCGCAGAGCGCCGACGACATCGTCAAGTCCTCGCGCGACCGCATCGACGCGAAGACCATCTCCTCCCGTTCCCGCATGACCATCTACGCGAAGGACGGGTCCACGACCGAGCGCCTGCTCGACCAGTATTCCGCCGACTCCGACACGGGCAACCGGACGATGATCATCTTCCAGAAGCCCGCGAGCGTCGCGGGAACCCGCTTCCTCACCGTCGAGAAGAAGGGCTCCACGGACGACCGCTGGATCTTCCTTCCGTCCCTGGGCAAGGTGCGTCGCATCTCCTCGGCCGAAAGCTCGGGAAGTTTCATGGGTACCGACTTCTCCTACGAGGACGTCTCCATCTCCGACCGCGATTACAAAGAGGATACGCATGTCCTTCTGCGTGAGGAAGCCTTGGACGGCGTCCCCTGCTGGGTGATCGAGTCGACCCCGAAGGACTCGGGCTTCCAGTATTCCAAGACGGTCTCCTGGATCGGGAAGGGCGACTACGTCGCGCGCCGCATCGATCTGTTCGACAAGCGCGGCGAAGCCTTCAAGCGCCTTGAGATGGGCGATATCAAGAGCGTACAGGGCAAGCTCACCCCGATGTCGATGAAGATGAGCAACCTGCAGGAGAAGACGGCCACCGCAGTGTCCGTCGAGATCATGAAATACGACGACAAGATTCCGCCGAGCGTGTTCACCACGCGCTTCCTCGAGACGGGGAGGCCCTGATGCGCGCGCGGAAGCTTTTCGCCGCGGCGGCCGCAGGGCTCCTCGCGGCCGCCTCGGCCGGCGCCCAGGAATTCGGTTTTGGAGACGCCGCGGGCGACGCTTCCGCGGATGCGCCCTCCGCCGCCTCCGGCGATGCGGGCGCGTTCGGTCTCGCCTCGGCTCCCGCGGCGGACGCCCGGGGCGGCGCGATCGTCAGCGGCAAGATCGAGTTCGCCGCGTCCGCCTATTTCGACGATTTCGGAGATCCCGCGGACGCGTCGCTTTCGAACGGCTCGACCGGGCGGCTTAATTTCGAGGCGAAGGGCAGCAAGGCAGAAGCCGCCTTCAAGCTCAAGATTTCCGAGCCGATCCTTTCATCCGATCCGTCCAAGCTCATCGACGAAGCCTACGTGCGCCTTTTCATCGGCCCGGCCGTCGTCGAGGGGGGCCTCCTCAAGGCGGTCTGGGGCAAGGCGGACAGCCAGAGCGTGCTGGACGTGCTCAATCCCCTCGACCTTTCCGATCTGTCGATCACCGATCCGCTCGAGCGGAAGATCGCTCAGCCGATGCTCCGCGCCTCGACCTCGATCGGCTTCTCCTCCAAGCTCGAGGCGGTGTTCATCCCGTACTTCACGTCCGCTTCGATCGCCTGGGAAGGCCGCTGGATGCCCGCGCAGATCGAGACGTATAAGGACCAATTAGCGCTTGCTGGTGTCGATGAAATTACTAGTTCAAATTTCCCGACAACAGATACGTTGGAATACGCGCAGGGGGGCATTCGCTTTACATCAACTGTTGGCTCGGTGGATTTGGGCGCGCAATACTTTTATGGTTTTCTGCCGACGTTAGCA
>QKCO01000131.1 GCA_003245635.1 Treponema sp. | reverse complement strand
TTCTTCGAAAAGCCGAAAAGCAGCGCGGCGCTTTCGATGATCTGCTCGATGCAGACCAGCATCAGAAGCAGATAGCCGACCGGCAGCGCGACGTACATGTAGCCGTACTTCAGCCACTCGATGCTGCTGAGTACGCGATTCATGCTTTTCCCCGCGAACGGGAATCCGTAGCGGATGGTGACGACGGCCACGAACGCGACGATGAGGTTTGAGAGCAGCTGAACCGCCAGACGCGGCTTCTCGGGCCATTTGTCGAGCATCAGATCAATAGCGACATGTTCCTTGTTCCGCAGTCCGACCGGCGCGCCCAGAAGCACCATCCAGACCAGCAGGAATCCGGTAGCGTCTTCTCCCCAGCTCAAGGGAGCGTTGAAGACGTATCGAGCGACGACTGCGCAGAACATGATCGCGCATATGATCGCCAGATTGAGCGCTACCGCGAAAACGCAGGCTTTCGAGACGAATAAGTTGAGCGCGGACAACAGCGGAACGCCGTTCCTTGCCATTCGGTTTCCTCCTTGGGTGTCGGAGAAACTATACGGGCGTTTTTCACGGGGCAGTGTCGCTCAGGCGACAAAAAGAGAAGAAAATATTGGATAGTTCTCCGAAGCTTGTGTAGAAAACGCATGCAAAAGAGCTTCCGTTCCTCTACCGGGGTCGGAGGCTCCATGATTCCACCGTTCTGCCCGAACCCGGTCTGTCCTCACCATAAAGCCGATTCGGCTTCCTTTCCGATCTTCCGCTTCTACACCCGAATCGGTTTCTACCTGACAGCTGTCGTCGGTCTGGTAGAACGCTTCAAATGCAAATCCTGCGGCCGCTCCTTTTCCGAACGGACCTTCTCGATCGATTACTACACGAAGAAGAATCTCGATAACCGAGAAATATTCCGCTCAATCGGCGAGGGCGAAAGCGTCAGCTCCATTTCTCGCCACTTGCAGTGCTCTCTCAATAGCATCCGCAACAGACTCGACCGGCTCGGACGAGCTTCTATAGCGCTTCACGCTTCGTTAACATCCGGACTCTCCCTGTCCTAAGACCTCTGCGCCGATGGTTTTGAAAGCTTCGATCGCTCGCAGTTCTTTCCGAACAATATCAACATCCTCGTTGGTGCTGAGTCTCAATTTCTGTATGGAACAACATTTACATCACTCAGGAGAAAAGGATCGATGACCGATAGCCAGCGCCGCCGAAGAAACGTCTACGACACCCTCTTTCGCCCGTCACCGAGCGGCGTCAGACACTCCTTCGAACGCCTGGTCTCACAGATCCCTTCAATGTGGGATACTAGAAAAGGCGCGAAGCTTGTGCTGAGGACGGATGATCATCGCGCGTATCCGGCGGCTATCGCGGGAGTCCCCGCGCTGGCGGAGGCAATCAAAGAGGGCCGATTCATCCACAGTACCTACTCGTCGAAACTAGAGAGGACTGTATTCAATCCGCTTTTCTCGGTGAATTACTACGATCGGGAGCTGAGGAAGGATATCGCCGCATATAGAAGGGAGTCGACCTGCTATACGCGCAATACGGCTAGCGGTCTTTTGCGATTCTGCTGCCATCAAGCGCGGCACAACTACCAGAAGGATTACCGGATCAAAGGAGCTGAATGGAAAGGAATCACGCACGGAGAGCGAGCGGGAATCGATGGAGAGCGGATCGCCGCGGGGATGGAACGGCTGTTTGTCGAACGTCCTTTTCCATCAAGGCTGAAGGTAACTCAAGAACAGAGCAACATTTGGCTGAAGAGGCACACGACGCCGCTGAAGGAAGGTCATGAATATATCCCTCGATATGCGGCGGTTGGGTTTACACAAGCTTCGGAGAACAAACTAGGGCCTACGCGCCCAGCATCAGCATGTAGAAGGGGATGCTCGCCAGGCTCACGACGGTCGTGAGGGTGGTGACCGTCGCCGCGTAGGGAGCGTCGGCGCCGTAGGCCTCCGCGAGGATCGAAGTCGTCGTCATTGCGGGCATGGCGGCCTGCACGACGAACACGTTCTTCATCAGGGGCGGCAGACCGAGCAGGGTGGAGACGGTCAGCACGAGCGCGGGCGCGATGGCGAAGCGGCCGAGCAGCACGAAGGCCATCGACCGGTCGAAGCGGAGCTCCTTCCAGCGCACCGAGGCCATCACGGTGCCGATGAAGATCATCGAGAGCGGCGTGGTCATGCTTCCCAGGTAGCGCAGCGTATCGGAGAGGAATGCGGGAAGCTTCGCTTCCAGGAGGATGAGCGCGACGGCGAACATGAAGCCGACCAGGGGCGGCGAGAAGATGTTCCTGAGCGTGGCGATCGAGAAGAGCTTGGCGTCGGCCCTGCCGCCGTCCCGGCTGACCGAATAGGAGCCGAAGGTCCAGAAGAAGACGGTCGTGGCGATGTAGTACAGGAGCGCGTAGGGGAGGCTGGCCGGACCGAAGAGGGCGAGGTTCACGGGAAGGCCGACGAAGATCGTATTGGAGAGCGCGAACATCGTGCAGAAGGTCCCCCGGCGGTTCGCGGGCACCTTGATCAGCCGCGCGATGAGGTAGCCGAGGGCGATGCAGACCACGTTGACGGCGAAGGGGATGTAGAGACCGCCCGCAAGTTCGAAAAGCTTCTGTTTGTCGTAGGTGCCGGTGAGGTTGGTGACCATGTAGGCGGGAAGGGCCACGCCGATCACCGTCGCCGAGAATGCTTTGGATGCCCGGGAATCCACGACTCCCCGTTTGGCGAGGTAGAAGCCGACCGAGATCATCAGGAGGATGCTGAGTACGCCGCGCACCGCGTTGAAGAAGATCATTATGCTTTTTTCCTTTGCTTGAGATGGAAGACGTAGATGGGCGCGGCGCAGAGGAGGAGCAGCGCGCCCCCGGCCGCGAAGGCCGTTTCGAGGCCGCCCTTTTCCGCGAGGGAGCCGAAGAACAGCGGGTTGACGACGAGGGCCGCCTGGTTGCCGGTCAGCCGAATGCCCATCGCGGTCGCCCGTTCCTCCGGGGCCACGCCTTCGGAGACGGCGGCCATGGAAAGCGGCAGCGCGATGCCGATGCCGACGCCGACCAGCAGCGCGTTGAGCGCGAGGAGCGGCCAGGTGGCGCACCAAGGCGTGATGCCGATGCCGACGGCCAGGATGGCGATGGAGGCGGCGAGCGCGGGGAAGCTGCCGCCTGAGGCCGCGATGAAGGGCTTCATGTAAAGCCGCGCCGCCATGGAGACAAGCGCGCGCAGGGACATGAACACGCCGATGACGGTCGCACTCTCGCCGCGGCCCTTCAGGAGCACCGGAAAGAAGGTGGTCCGCGCGCCGTCGGCGAAGATGACGGTGAAGCTCGCGATGACGGCGGCGAGCGCCGTCGCGGTCAGGTAGTAGCTCCAGTGGCGGCGCGGCCGCTTTCCGCCGCTCCGCGCCGACCGCGGGGGCAGCAGGCGCTCGGGCAGGAGGACTGCGGTCGATGCCGACGCGGTGCCCAGGAGGGCGCAGATGGAAAGCCAGGTGGGCCGGTGTCCGGCCGCGTCCCAGACGATTCCGGCGGCGACAGGCCCGGCCAGCTGCCCGATCGCCGTCGCCGCGTTGAACCAGCCGAAGTCGAGGTTGAGGTCCCTCCCTTCGCCCAGGTTCGCCGTCTGCGCCTGCGCGCCCAAGGTGAAGAGCAGCCGGCCGATCTCCATGAAGAAGAGACCCGCGGCGAGGCCCGCGATCGAAGGGAAGAAGGCTAGGAACGCGGCGCTCGCGGCGCAGAGCGCGGCCGCGCGGGCCATGAGGGCGGGATTCCCCCAGCGCCGCGCGAGGGAGCCTCCGGGGATCGCGAGGAACACCGAACCGAGCGCGCCCGCCCCGACAACCATGCCCAGCAGGCTCGGGGACGCGCCGAGGCCGACCAGGATGATCGGCACCAGCGGCAGGGCCATGTTCCACGCCGCGAAGCCGAGCGCGGTCAGCGCGCACAAGCCGAAAAGGGCGCGGTCGCCCGGATTTTTCATTCGGCGGCTCCGACGGTCGCCCGGACCCGGCTGCGGTTCTTGCTCCACAGGTGGATGGGTATCGCGCAGAGCGCGAGGAGCAGGCTCCCCGAGAAGAAGGCCGCCGACAGGCTGAAGCGCTGGGCGACGAAGCCGAAGAAGAAGGGGTTGGTGACCAGCGCGAGGTTCTTGCCGAGCATGCGTATGCCCATCGCCGTGCCCCGGTCTTCAGGCCGGACGCCTTCGGATACGGTCGCCAGCGAAAGGGGCAGGGCTATGCCGATGCCGAGTCCGACGAGAACAGCGTTCGCAGTTAGTAGCGGGGCGTTAGCGCAGAAGGGCGTCAGCGCGATGCCGGCCGCCATGATGCCGATCGAGGTCACCAGCGCCGGGAGCCTCCCGCCGCAGAGGGCCACGAAGCGCTTCATGTAGAGCCGGGTCGTCATGGAAACGAGCGCGCGCAGGGACATGAAGAAGCCGATCGTGGTGGCGTTGAAGCCCGCTTCGCGCATGAACACGGGAAAGAAGGTTCCGCGAGCCGTATCGACGAAGATGACCGCGAAGCTGGCGAGGTTGGCGATGATGGTCGCGGCGCCGAGGAAGTAGCGCCAATCCCTTGAGGGCGCCGGGCCGCTCGCCGCGGCGGCCTTCGCGGCGGGCGGCGGCTGGAGGGGCAGCGCCCGCGGAAGGACGAGCGCCGCGGCGGCGATGAGGGACGCGATGAGGATCCAGGCGGGGAAATAGCCGGCGTTGTCGGCGATTGCGCCGCCGATGATCGGACCGAGCAGCTGCCCGATCGAGAAGAAGGTGTTGAGCCAGCCGAAGTCCAGGTTGAGGTCCCGGTCCGCCCCGAGATCCGAGGTCTGCGACTGAACGGCGAGCACGAAGAGCTGCCGCCCGATCTCGAGGAAGAAGAGGCCCGCGACGAGGCCGGCGATCGAAGGGAAGAAGGCGATGCCCAAAACGCTGGCGGTGCAGAGGATCGCCGAACGCGCCATGACCGGCCGGTAGCCCCAGACGTTCACGAGCTTGCCGCCGGGAACGGCCAGGAAGAGGGAGCCGATCGATCCGACGCCGACAACCGTGCCGAGCAGGCCGGGCGTCGCCTTCAGGTCCAGCAGCATGAGCGGGACGAGCGGCGTGGCCATGTTCAGGGCGGTGAACGCCAGGACCACGACGACGCCGATGCCCGCCAGCGCGCGGTCGCCTTCCGCGGCCTTTCTCATCGGAGAACGCCCGCCCTATCGCGCCACCAGGCGAAGATGGGCGCCGCGCAGAGCATCAGGACGAGGCCTCCGGCGATGAACGCGGGGGAAAGGCCGAAGCGCTGCGCGATCAGGCCGAAGAAGATCGGGTTGACCAGCTGCGCCAAGCGGTTGCCGGTCAGGCGGATGCCCATCGCCACGCCGCGGTCCTCCGGCGGCACGCCCTCGGAGACGGTGGCCATCGACAGGGGCAGCGCGAGGCCGAGCCCGATGCCCACCATGATCGCGTTGACCGTGAGCAGGAAGTACCCCTGGCAGAACGGCGTGATGCCGATGCCGACCCCCATGACGACTATCGAAAGTATGAGCGCCGGGAAGCGTCCTCCGACGAACTTTATGAACGGCCCCATGAAGCCGCGGACCGACATCGACACGAGCGCGCGCAGCGACAGGAAGAAGCCGATGGCGGTGGCCGAATAGCCGTAGCCGTCCATCAGGACGGGGAAGAAGGTCGTGCGGGCGCCGTCGGCGAAGAGCACCGCGAAGCTGGCGATGATCGCTATGAGGGCGGTGCCGTTGATGTATCGGCGGAGGCTTTTTTTCGCGGGGCGCTCGCCGTCCTTCGGGGCTTCCTTTGCGGGAGCGACCGCGATGTTGGAGACGAAGCGCGGCAGCAGGAAGGCGAGTACGGCGGCGATGATCGTCATCGCCGCCCAGGTGGCGGCGTATCCCGCCCGGTCGATGATCAGTCCCGCGGTGAAGGGGCCGAGCAGCTGGCCGACTGCGTTGGACATGCCGTACCAGCCGAAATCGAGGCTCAGGTCCCTGCCTTCTCCGAGGTTGCCGATATGGGCCTGCGCGCCGACGATGAACAGGATCTTGCCGATTTCGAAGAACACGAGGCCGACGAAAAGGCCCGCGATCGACGGGAAGAAGGTCAGGAAGAGGGTTGTCGCCGCGCAGATGGCCAGCGATAACGCCATGACCCGCGCGCTGCCCCATTTCCCGACCAGGATGCCGCCGGGGACGGCGAGCAGCAGCGAGCCGATCGCGCTCACGCTGACGACGGCGCCGAGGACCGTCGGGGAAGCCTTCAGCGAAATGAGCACCAGCGGCACGAGGGGACCGGCCATGGTTAGGGAGAAGAAGGTGAACGCAACGAAGATGCAGAGCTTGAACAGATCCCGATCGGCCGCATCGGACGGGATTCGCATGAATTTGGCTACGATCATATTAGTGGTATGCAGTATACCTGCTATCTCGCGGCTTTGTCTTCATTAAAACCGAACATTCAGCGTGGCGTCAGAGGGCTCCTCAGGTCCGCTGCCGGCGTCTTTCCAGCTCTTTGCGGTACAGTTCGAAATTCTCCTCGTCCCAGCAGACGAATATGACCTTCCCGATCGACCGCCGCGTCCGAAGGGCCCCGATCGTCGCCTCGATCGCGACCGAAGCCGCCTCCGTTTTCGGGTATCCGTAGATGCCGGTGGAGATGTTCGGGAAAGCGATGCTTTCGAGCCCGGCCGCTTCGGCCAGGGCGAGGCTCTTGTCGTAGCAGGAAGCCAGGAGCGCCGCTTCGCCGGCGGCGCCGCCGCGCCAGACGGGGCCGACGGCGTGGATGACCTTCCGGCAGGGGAGCCGCCCCGCGCCGGTCATGACCGCGCCGCCGGTCGGGCAGCCGCCCCGCTCCGTGCGTACCGTGCGGCATTCCTTGTCCAATTCGGGGCCCGCCGCGCGGTGGATGGCTCCGTCCACGCCGCCGCCCCCGAGCAGGCCTTCGTTCGCGGCGTTGACGATGGCGTCCGCCTCGATTTTGGTGATGTCTCCCCGTCGGATCTCGATCAGGTCGATTTCGCGCATGCCGCCTCCCGCCGAGCGTTTCAATGCCGCTTCCTGCGGCCCCTTTTCTTATGCTCGCTCGCGCCGCTGACCGCGTCCGGCTTGTCTTCTTTCTTCTTTTTCCGTTTCGGTTCCTTGGGGGGAGCGGCCTCCGTTTCGGGTCCCGGCTCCGCTTCCGGTTCGGGCTTCGGCCAGCGGACCGGGATGAAGTACTGCGATTCGATGGGCGGCCGGGTATAGTTTCCGGCCTTCTGCCGCGGAGGCAGTTCGAGCGGCTCGGGGGTGAGGTCCTTGTACTTGATCGTCGTCAGGAGATGCTCGATGCAGTTGAGGTGCGCCGCCCGCTTGTGGTCGCTGTTGACCACGTGCCAGCGCGCTTCGGGGATGTCCGAGAAGTCGAACATGTCGTCCTTCGCCTTGGAGTATTCGACCCATTTCGAACGCGCGGTCAGGTCCATCGGGCTCAGTTTCCATCGCTTGGCCGGATCCTTGAGACGGTCCTTGAACCGCTGCTCCTGCTCCTCGTCGGCGACCGACAGCCAGTACTTGAGTATGATGATGCCCGAGCGGACGAGCATGCGCTCGAACTCCGGGGCGGAATGGGTGAATTCCTTGTACTCGTCGTCGGTGCAGAAGCCCATGACCCGCTCGACGCCGGCCCGGTTGTACCAGGACCGGTCGAAGACGACGATCTCCCCGCCGGCGGGCAGGTGCGCCGCGTAGCGCTGGAAGTACCACTGCGTCTTCTCGCGTTCGGTCGGCGCCGGCAGGGCGACGACGCGCGCGTTGCGGGGATTGAGGGGCGCCGTGATCGCTTTGATCATGCCTCCCTTGCCCGCGGCGTCCCTGCCTTCGAAGATGATCAGGAGCTTCAGCTGCTTATGCTTGATCCATTCCTGGAATTTCACGAGCTCCACGTTGAGTTTCTCCAGCTGCTTCAGGTATTCCTTCTTCGGTACGTCGCCGCTTGCCATGCTCTGTCCCTCCGAGTGAAAGTGTAGTTCCGACGGCGGCGGC
>QKCO01000179.1 GCA_003245635.1 Treponema sp. | reverse complement strand
CGCGCTCCGCCTGCAGAAGTGGCAGGATGCGCGGGCCGCCCTTACCGAAGCCCTGAAAGCCGCCCCCAAGGGGGACGCCGCGAAGGCTGAAGGAGCGTCCTCGGTGGAGAGCGCTACGCGCGCCTACCTCGCGTACGCCCTGTACCGGCTCGACGACGCCGAAAACGCGTTGACGGCCCTCGACGGGGCCGACGCGGCCGGTCTGCCGGGAATGGCGCGGCTGCGGGCCGAACTGCTGCGCAAGGCGGGACGCGCCTCCGAGTCCCTCGCCGAGTTCGAGGCCGTCGTCGCCGCCGCGCCCGACGCCGCCTCCGCCTTGGAGCCTCGCGTCGCGCTGCTGTCGCTCCTCTTCGAGAACGGCCGCTTCGACCGGGTCGTTTCCGCGTCGAAGGAACTCTACGCGGATTTCCCCGATACGGCGAAGATGGACGGCGGCCTGCGCGCCGCAGCGGGTTACCTGTCCGGCGTCTCCGCCGCGGCGCTCGGCGATTTCTCGCTGGCCCTTTCCCGGCTGCAGGACGCCCGCGCGGCGGGATTCTCACGGCTCGGCGAGGCGGCTTCCTGGGGTGCGTACTACCGCGCCTGGGCCCTCTACCGGCTCTCCCGCTTCGCCGACGCGAAGGCCGCCTTCGACGCCTTCCTGAAGGACGAGCCGAAGCATCCGCGCGCCTATTCCGCCGCGTACCTGGCCGCCTGGTGTGCCGCCAATACGGGAGACTACTCCGCCGCCGTCGCTTCCGCCCGCGCCGCCGCCGAACTCGCGGCGGCCAAGCCTCCGGTCCTCCCCTCCGGTTCCGATCCCGCCGTTTTCACGGCCCGTGCGGCTTTCCTCGAAGGCACCTTCCGCGTCCCGCTCAAGGATTGGAACGGCGCCGTCGCCGCCTTCGACCGGGCGGCGGCCGCCCGCTCTTCGGCGCACCCGTCCGGCTTCACGCCGTATACGGTGAAGGCTCTCTTCGAGCGGGCGACCACGCTCGAGCTCGCCGACCGGATCGACGACGCCGACCAGGCCTTCGCTTCCCTTTCCCGCTCCTTCCCCGACGATCCGCTGGCGGCCGAAGCCGCGTACCGGCGCGGCGAGCTGATGTTCCGCGCCAAGCGCTGGACGGCCGCCGCGGAGCGTTTCGCCTCATATCGGGACATCTACCGCTCCGGCGACCGTATGGACGGCGCCCTGTACTTCGGAGGTCTGTCCCTGGTTTCCTCAGGCAAGACCGATGCGGGCATTCTCCTGTGGGAACGCCTTCTTGCCGACCTCAAGGCCAGCCGCTACCGTTTCGCCGCCTCCTTCGCGGTCGCCCGCGCGTACCGGGAAAAGAAGGACTGGGAAGCCGCGTTCCGCGCCTACACCTCCGCCATCGCCGAATTCGGTGACCAGGCCCGCCAAGCGGGCGCGGCCGACGAGGCGGACGTGCTCCGCTACCTGATGACCGGCATCTCAGAAAAGGCCGCTCGGCTCCATGTCGTGCTGACCAAGGAGGGCGGCGCCGCGACCGCGAAGGGCCGCGCTGCGGCGCTCGAGCTGGCCCGCTTCTACATCCGGGAAAGCGCCCAGCGCGAAGCGGGGCTTTCCCTGCTGGACGAGCTGATCGCCGCCCGCGCCGAAGATACGGTTTCCGCCGCGGAAGCCGCCTTCCTCAAGGGCGAATACTACGGACTGGTGGGCGTGGACGCCTACGACCGCGCCGCTCTCGCATACCTGGACGCGGCATCCTATGCCGCGGCGGCTTCCGCCGACGCGAAGACAAGCGCCGGCGCGCCGGTCCGTTCCGACTTCATCCCCGAAGCCCTTTTCCGCGCCGCGTCCATGCGCATCAAGGCCGGAAAGAAGGAAAGCGCGGCGGAAGTGCTCGCGACGCTCGACAAGAATTATCCGTCGTCGACCTGGACCAGCCAGGCCCGGCGTCTCGTGGAGGGCAGCCGATGATGCGCCGCCGTTGTATCCGGGCGGCCTCTCTGGCCGCCGCCCTGCTTCTTTCCACCGCCGCCTTTGCGCAGGAAGCCGCCGAGACCGAGGTTCCGGAGGTCCGCCTCCCCGACATGAACGAGGAGGCGCGTAGCGTCGCGCCGAACGATGTCGATGCTCCGCTGCCGGCTTCGGCCGATCTGCCGATGCCCTCGACCGAGCCGCCGCTTCCGGCCGAGCGCGAGCTGGCTATCCCCGAGGACGCCTACCGCACCGAGACCACGCTCGACACTTCCCCCCGCGCGGCGCTCGGCGAGACCTTCACCGAGGCGAGCGTCGGCGCGGGGCTCTGGGACGGTATTTCCGCGAACCTCTCCATTTACCGTCCGGGTTCCGATCCCTCCTTCAGCATGACCTTCGCGCACGATTCGCTCGACGGATTCGCGTTCCGCGAAGCGGGCTCGGGCTACTACGAAAGGCGCACCGCGCTGTCCGGCCGCGTCCGGGGAGCCCTGTCGGACGCCGATTCCTGGGGCTTCTCCGGGGCGTTCTCCGACGAGGCCTCCGGTCTCCAGGGACAGAGCGTCGACTTCTACGGCGTTTCCTATCGCTATCTGGATCTGCTGGGAACCTATAAGCGCGGCCTCGGCTCCCTTTTCAAGGGGGCCCTCGAGACTTACGCGTCGGTCGACTTCGGATCCGCGTCGCGCGCCTTCGAGCTGGCTACCGCTTCGCCTTCCGCCGGCTCCCTCGGCGTAGACGAGCTGAGCGTGTCGCCGAAGGCGGGTATTTCGCTCTCCTACCGCACGCTCGCTCTTCGGTTCGACGGCGAATACGATTTCCGCGGCCTCCTCGGGCTCTCTTCGGGCGATGATCCCGCCGACCGGATGACGCACCGGGGACGGGCCGATCTTTCCGCGCAATGGGACGTCTCGTCGGCGCTCGGCCTCAAGGCCGCCCTCGGCTTCGCCTCTTCCACCAGTTTTCCCGTCCTCGTCCCGTTCTCGCTGTCGGTCGACGCGGGGCTCGGCGAGCTCGCTTCCTTGTCGGTCGACGGCGGACTCAAGACCGAAACCGTCCGCTACGCCGACGCGTGGAAGGACATTCCGTACCTCGACGTCGTTTCGCTGCCGCAGGACGACGCGCGCTGGTACGCCGGCGCCAAGCTGGACTTTTTCCTCGTGCCCGGCCTGACGGCGCGCGCCGCCGCGGACTGGGCGATGAGCCTCCCCGGCGGAGGCAGGATCGCGCCCGAATGGACCTCCGGGACCGATAGAGCGCTGTACAGCTTCTCCGTCGAGGAATACGACACCCTGCAGTCCTCGCTGGGCTTCCGATGGGTGATCGGCGGCGCGAGCCTTTCGGCTTCCTGGGATGCCGATTGGCTGGACGCGCCGGTGGTCGGCGACGACCAGCGCTTCAAAGCCGATATCGAATACCGCGAGCGGAACGAAGCCTTCGGCGGCGCCGTCTCGTCGACCTTCGGCCTGAGCGGCGGTTCTTTCTCGGTGCCCGTGCTCGACGCGAGCGGCTTCGTCCGGCTCAGCCCGGAAATACGTTTCATCGCCGAATTCCGCGATATCGCCGCGGCCTTCAGCGGGGAGGACGGCAGGGTCCGCTGGGCACCTTATCTGACCAGCGGGTTCCAGGCCAGCGCCCGCATTCTCATTTCGCTCTGAGCTTCCCAGGAGGATACGCATGTTCGAACTGCTGCTGAAAGGCGGACCGGTAATGATTCCCATCGGGCTGTGCGCGCTCGCCGCCACGGTCATCATCATTGAGCGCCTTCTTTTCTTCCGGGCGGTCAACCGGGACGATTCGCGGCTCCTGACCGCCGTCAGGCCCGTGATCGCTCGCGGGGGATTCGAGGAAGCCGCCTCTCTCTGCGACAAGAGCGAGTCCCCGCTGGCGCGGCTCCTGCGCGCCGGCATCGAATACCGCGGCCTGTCCGAAGGCGACGTGAAGGAAGCGGTCATGAACGCCGCGAACCGCGAAGTTCCCCGGCTCGAACGCTTCATCACCGCCCTCGGGACGATCGCCAACATCTCCACCCTGCTCGGGCTCTTCGGCACGGTCACGGGCAACATCCGCGCTTTCGGAGTGCTCGCCGCGTCCGGAGCGATGGGGAATCCCGCTCTGCTGGCGGGCGCCATCGCCGAAGCTCTGGTGACGACCGCGACGGGGCTTGCCGTCTCCATTCCCGCCGCGATCTTCTACAACTATTTCGTGACCCGGGCGAACAAGACCATCGTCGAGATGGAAAGCTCTGTCGGAGATCTCGTGCTGGTCATAGTCGCCCGCGGACGCTCGGGCGGGGAGGCGCCCCGTGCGCTTTAAACGGCGACTGGAAGCCCGTGCGCTCGTCGATCTGGTGCCGATGATCGACGTCGTCTTCCAGCTGATACTTTTCTTTCTGGTATCGACGACTTTCGCGATCATGCCGGGAATCACGCTCAAGCTGCCCGAATCGTCGACCGCCGAACCGACGGCGATGACGCGCCTGGCGATCGGCGTCGTTTCCCGCGACGAGGTCTATCTCAACGAGAAGAAGCTCGGGATGGACGAGCTGGACGCCGCCCTGGCGCGGCTTTCGCCCGCCGAACGGTCGGAAATAAAGAGCGTGACCCTCGAAGCAGACACGTCGATCCCGTACGGCCTCACAATCGAAGTGCTCGACCTGCTGCGCAAGAATGGCTTCCGCGGCATAAACCTCCATACCCTGGAGCGCTGATGCCCGGCATGGACAGCGCGGTCGATCGGCTCGACCGGAAGCGGCTTCGAACGAGCGCCGCCATCGCGGCTCTTCTGTGGGCGGTGTTCCTGCCGCTCCTGTCGCTGCTCCGCTACGAGGGGCCGAGCGTCGAGCCGTCGATGAATCCGGTGTACGTCGAGCTCGAGCCGCCCGCGCCTAAGGCGGAGGAGCCGCCGCCTCCCCCCGTCGAGCGGGTGGAGATCGCCGAGAACACTTCCCGTGCGGCTCCCTCGTCCGCGCCGAAGTCCGCCGCCGAACCCCAGCCCGCCGAGCCGGCGGCCGCAACCCCGGCGCTCCGTCCCGATCCCTCCGCCGAGCCGGTCACGCGCCGGCGGACGACTTCCGCCGTCAGCGGAGGCGCAGACGCGCTCCCGGCCCTTTCCGAGAAGGCCCTGCTCAACGAGGCTCCGACCGCGCCCAAGACCGGTGCGCCGCCCTCCGCGCAGCAGGGCGCCGTCGACCGCTCCGCGGCGCCCGAACCTTCGCGCTCCGACGCGTTCGACAAGTCGCTGCGGGAAGCCTCCGATCGGATCGCCTCCGCGCCGGCGGAGGCCGGTCCTGCCAAGGCATCCTCGGGCACCGCGCAGACGGCCCCTCGGGCCGATCTGGACGGCGGCTTCGATTTCGGGGAGGGCGCCAAGCGCGAACTTCTGAGCCCCCGGCGCATCCGCGTACCCGACAAATATTTGGTTGGGCTCCCCTCCCTCATCTCAACGGTCGTCACTTTCAAGATCGACGCCGGGGGGACGGTTTTCCCGAGCTCCATCCGTTTCGATCCGCCGCTGCCCGACGCGCTCGATTCTTACCTTCGTACAGCTTTTTCCGCCTGGCAGTTCTCTTTCGCCGACTCGGATGGACAAGTCGTTTTCAGGTATAGTATAAAAGTCCGGTAATGCTGGACATCGACGCGGTCGCCTTCGACCTGGACGGTACTCTGTACCCGAATCGACGCTTCTATCTGCGCCTCGTGCCGTTCATCGTGAAGGAGCATCGGCTCCTGCGCGCCATGGGAAAGGCGCGCGACGCGATGCGGGCGGCTGCCCAGGAAGGCCGCTTCTACGATCTGCAGGCACGCATCATGGCGGAGCTTCTGAAGGAAGACCCCGAAATCGTCAAGGAAAAGACCGAGCGTCTCATATACCGCGGCTGGGAGCCCCTGTTCCGCCGCGTGAAGCTTTTCGACGGCGTCCGGGAAACGCTCGAGGCCTTCCAGGCGGCGGGGCTCAAGCTCGGTCTGCTTTCAGATTTTCCTCCGGAAGCCAAGCTCGAGCACCTCGGGCTCGCCGACCCCTGGGACGTTGTGATGTGCTCGGAGCGCACCGGCCGCCTGAAGCCCGATCCCTTGTCGTTCCGGGAACTGGCGGACCGGCTCGGCGCCGCGCCTGAGCGCGTGCTCTACGTCGGCAACAGCGTCGCCTACGACGTGCGCGGCGCCCGCGCCGCCGGAATGAAAGCGGCGCTCGTCGCTTCGATGTTCAGGCGGCGGCGGAAGTCCGGCGCGGACTTCGTTTTCACCGACTATCGCCAATTGCGCGCTTTCGTGCTAAGTTAATAGCGAATCCACCGCGCTCCGGGGAGAAAAAAACGCATGATCTTCACGACGGGCAACCTTCTGACCCTCGGCATCGTCGTCGCCGCCCTCATTCTCTTCAGGCAGCTCGACCGGAACAACCGTTCGCTCGACAAGCTGCGCAAGTACGGGGAGAAGCTGCGCGACGACCTGTCCGCCTTCGTCGCCGAGCGCGAAGCCGCCGTGAAGGACTACGCCGTCGAGCTGGACGTGCAGCGAAAATCCGCGAAGGAGCTTCTCAATCGGCTCACCTCCGTGGAGGAAGGCTTCGCGACGCGCGCCGACGGCATCGTTAAGATCGACGAGCGCCTCACCGCCTACGACAAATCCCTGGAAGAGCTTCTGCGCATGACCTCCCGGGCCCAGGAAAATCTCGACCGGCTCAGGGACGAATCCGCGTTCACCGACGGAGTGCTCAAGCGCGTCAAGGAAGCGAAGGATCAGCTCGATGGCCTGGAAAAAGGGCTCGGCGGCGTCGAGCTCCGCTTCGAGCGCGAGAACGCCGAGGCGCTCGAAAGAGCGGCCGAAGCGGCGGTTTCGGCGGTCAAGTCGACGGCTGCCGATCTGCAGGAAACGGTCGAGACCATCGAACGCCGCGTCGAGGACCACCGCGAGGCCGTCATGGCGGTCGAGAAGGCGCGCGAAGCCCGCCTCGCCGAAGACGCCGAAGCCATCAAGACCATCGCCGAATCGGCTCTGAGCCAGGCGCGCGAGCAGGCGGACAAGCTCGAGAACGCGGCCTTCGCAAAACTCAAGGATCAGGCGCTCGAGCGTTCCCGGCGCTTCCAGGAAGCCGTCGAGGAAAAGCTCGGCCAGTTCCAGGAAGCGTCTAAGGCTCGGCTCGCCGAGGTCCAGGGCCTGGTCAAGAGCTTCAAGACCGACTGGCAGAAGGACGCCTCCGAGCTTTCCGAGCGTCAGAAGGTCTACCGGGACGAATGGAAGAAGGACGCCTCCGAGCTCGCGGCCGTCGCGAAATCGGCCAAGGAAGAGTGGAAGAAGGACGTCCAAGAGGCGCGCGCCGCGCTCGAGTCGTTCAAGACCGCCGTACGGACCGAAGGCTCCGCGCTCGTCGCGGAGGCGGGAGCTGCCGCGAAAGCCGAGGCGGAAGCCTTCGCCGCGCGGAGCGCGGCCGCCGTCGAGGAACTGCGCGCCGGTTTAGCCGCCGTCCAGGAAGAGGCGCGGCAAGCCGAGGATTCGTCCTCCGCCCGCGCCGATGCGGTCAAAGCCGCCATCGAAGCGGTCGAGCTCGACTTCAAGCGGCGCGCTGCGGCGCTCGAGGAAGCCACCAAGCGGGTCGAAGCGCAGGCTCTTTCCTCGGCGGGAGAGGATGCCGCGCGGCGCCAGGGAGAGATCCGCGCCGCCGTGGATACGTCCTTCGCCGCCGTTTCCGAGCGTCTTTCCGCCGAATCCGCGCGGGTCGAGAACGGCGTCGCCTCGGTCGAAAAGCATGCCGCCCAGCTTTCGGAGCGGCTGGACGCGTTCGTGAAGGAATTCGGCGAACGCCTTTCGGCAGCGGCCGAGGAAACCGAGCGCAGCGCCCTTTCGGAAACGGATCTCAGGCTCGAGGCGTACCGCTCCGCCGTTTCCTCCCGCTTCGAGCGGCTCGAGGCTCTTTCCGACGACGTGGGACGGCTCGACGCGGAACTCCGGCGCTCCATGGGCGACGCGGAAACGCGCGTCCGCGAGGATTTCGCCCTGTTCGAGAAGGAAAGCGCCGCTGAGCGCGCGGCCGCAGCCGCCGCCTTCGGGAAGTCGGTCTCCGAACTGCGCGCGGATATGGACGGCGTGGAGAAGGAACTGGCGGCCCTCAAGGCGCGCGCCTACGAGAACGTTTC
>QKCO01000085.1 GCA_003245635.1 Treponema sp. | reverse complement strand
AGGAGTCCGTAGACGATGGCCATCCGGCGCGCCGGATCGACGATCCAGTATTCGCGCACTCCGGCGCGGCGGTAGCGTTCGAACTTCTGCCTGAAATCCTTGCGCATGGTCGAAGGCGAAAGGATCTCCAGCGTCAGATCCGGCACGTTCCGTATGAACTTCCCGCGGTCCTTGGCCCGATCGCAGAAGACCAGCAGGTCGGGCTGAACGACGGTATCCACGTCGTCGTCGCTCACGTTTTGGTCATCGCTGAGGAGCACGTCGACCGGGGCGAACAATACTTCGCACGGCTTGTCTTGAAAATAGGCATTGAACGCGAGAAACAGGCGGCTCAACAGGCGCTGGTGCTCCACCGTCGGGGCTCCCATCGCGTACGGAATCCCGTCGATCAGTTCCCAGCGCTCGTCGTCGGGCCAGACCGCGTAGTCCCGGTACGTGTATCGCTCATCGAGGTTCAAAGCGGCTTCTCCCATCCTTCGTCCTTCGTACTATACCCCATAGGCGAGCGGGCGGCCCAGGGCTTTATCGGCGCGGGCGAAAAGAGTCGTTTTTTTCCCGCGCCTAAGGTATTCTTGGAGTCACCATGAAACGAACAGCGACCGTCCTCGGATTACTCTTGTCGGCCTGCGGCCTTTTCGCCGCCGAAACCTCCCTCAACGTGCTCGGCGTCTACAGCCCTTCCCATCATGAAGGCTACGGAGAAACCGGCTTCGCCTTCCCCGACTATACGGTGGTCGAGGGCGGCGCGGGCGAACGCGACCTCGGCTCGGCCTTCGGCAGCCCCTCGGTGAAGGCCTCCGTTTCGGTCTCCGAGCGCGTGCCCTTCTTCGTCGGGGATGGGCCGCTTTTTTCCGGCAACAGCGTGCGCGCCAAATTCACTTGGGAACTCTCCCCGGTATCCTCGAGCGCCATCGGCCAGTTTTCCTTTTCTCCGATCGCCTTCCTCGTTTTCGACGCGGGCGCGTCGGTCGGCACCGGCTGGTCCCTCGGGCCCTTCCACGGACTGAGCCTCAACCGGCCGGCGGCCGCCGCCCTCGATCCGATAGACTTCGGCGGCGCTGTCTGGAGCGCGTGGGGCGCGGGCACCTTCCAGTTCGACTTCGGCGCGGTCTTCCCCGGAAAATGGAGCCACGTGGTGCTGCTGGCCACGGCGAAGGTCCAGTACGCGGCCAACACCGGCGCCGCCGACGGCGAGGCCTGGGACTGGGAGAACGAGCGGGACGACTACTTCAACGGCGCCCGCTTCAACGGAACCTACGTGCTGGCCTACCAGATGCCGGCGCGGCTCAACCTGATCGGCGTCATGGCCGAAAGCGAGGAATGGCTCGGTTCGGTCCGCGATCTTTCGCCGATGGCGTCCTCGGGCGGCTGGGGCTCCGACTTCAGGCTCTGGTATGTGAACGCGCTGGCCAACTTCTCGTTCGGCAAGCGGGATTCTCTCACGGTGATCGGCCAGTTCCGCTGCAGCCAGGACTGGACCGACGGTACGGCGCTCGAGCGCTATTTCGGCGACCGCGACTACGACGGGGCGATCTGGTACCTGCGCCGCGTCGTCTTCTCCTACACGCACGTTTTCAAGAATTAGGAACGATTATCGATTTCAAGCTCGCCGTCCGCGGGCGGCGGGCGGTATCTTTGACGCATGAAAACCATCGGCGCCGATTCGTGCGATCGTACCGTTTCCCGTTCCGAACTCGAGAAGAAGCTGGCGGCGAAGCCCGACTTCGTGCTCGAGGAGCACTACTGCGCGGGGCAGGACGCCTACTGCGAGGACAGCGACTGCTGCGTCGAGCTGGTCGCCCACGCGGATCTGCCTACCCGCTTCGGCCGCTTCACGATCTACGGCTTCTACGACGCGCGCAACGACAAGGAGCACACGGCGGTCGTCAAGGGCGATGTCCGCGGCGCCGAGCGGGTGCCCGTGCGCGTGCACTCCCAATGCCATACCGGCGATGTCCTGGGGAGCCTCCGCTGCGATTGCCGCGACCAGCTCGAGGCCGCGCTTTCGTACATCAACTCTCAGGAGCGGGGCGCGGTGGTCTACATGAAGCAGGAAGGCCGCGGGATCGGCCTCCTCAATAAGATCAAGGCCTACCAGCTCCAGGAGCTCGGGCTCGATACCGTAGAGGCGAACGAGTACCTCGGGTATCCGGGGGAAGGCCGGGAGTACGCGGTCGCCGCCAAGATGCTGGGGCTGCTCGGCATCCGCTCGGTGGAGCTGATGACCAACAACCCAGACAAGATCGAGAAGCTCCGCGCCGAGGGGGTGGATGTCGTCGGCCGCATACCGGTGGTCATCCCGCCGAACCCCTTCGACGCCGAATACCTTTCGACCAAGCGGGAGCGGATGAGCCACCTCATCTGAGGCGCGCTTTTCAGTCCTTCAGCACGAGCGTCGCGGTCGTTCCCCGCTCCCCGCCGAAAGAAAGTTCGGCGCCGATCTGGTCGGCGAGCATGGTCGTGATGCGCATGCCGAGGCTTTCCGCCTGCTTCGGGTCGAAGCCTGAAGGCAGTCCGGGGCCGTCGTCGGACACTTCGAGGACGGATGAGCCTTCTTCATTCCTGAATGAGATCCGCACTTCGCCCCTCCGTCCCTCCGGATACGCGTACTTGATCGCGTTGGTGACCAGCTCGTTGATGATCAGGCCGATGGGGACGGCGGTCTTGAGTTCGATCGCCTTGTTCTCAAGGTCGAGCGCGAAGGCGATGCGGTCGGAGCCGACCGTGTACGTCTTGCCGATGAGGTCGATCAGCTTCCGGATATAGCCGTCGATATCTATGCGTTCGAGCTCTTCCGACTCGTTCAGCTGGTCGTAGATGGCGGAAACCGACTTTATCCGCGTGATCGCTTCCACGAATACGCCGGCCGCCTGCTCGTCGTCTATCCGGTCCTTGTTGATCGACAGGAGGCTCGATACGATGGCGAGGCTGTTCTTCACCCGGTGCTTGAGTTCCCTCAGGAGGATCATCTTCTCCTCGGCCATGCGCGCGAAGCGCCGCTCGCTCTCCTTCGCCTCAGCGAGCAGCCGCTCGCGCTCGGCGATGTTCCTCCCCAGCTGAAGGTTCGAAAAGCTCAAATGCCCGATGATGTCGGCGAGCTCCGTATAGAAGCGCATCGTCGCCTGTACGCGCGCGCGGCTCCAGCGGGGGACGCGGTCGAGCGCCTCCAGGTACGCCTTTTCGTCGTAGCCGAAATCGAGCGCCCTCCGCGCGAAGGATTCCCGGTCGGGAGTCTCGTCGTCGTAGAAGAACTGGCCCGTTTTGATGTTCCCCAGGTACGCCCCTTCGATATAGATGGGCGTACCGACGTCCCAGAGGCCGTTCTTGCAATGGTATTCCCGGTAGCTTCCCGGTTCGGCGTGTTTCGCGAATTCCGCATCGCTTTCCCCGCATAGCCGGCAGGAGGCCTCGTTCGCGCGGTGGAAGTCGCGGCAGATGTCTTGGGATCCTACGGACACGACGTACCTGCCCTTGCGGTCTATGATCCCGACGTTCATGCCCGTCAGCGCGTTGAAATCCCGCATGATGCGCTGAAGCCTGTCCGCGTCGACGATATCCCCGAGCTCGAGCGAAGCCATATCCCCTTCGGGGGCGATGATCGCGCGCAGCTTTTCCTTGATGGAATTTTCCCGTTCCACGGATGCTTCCGCATCCTTGACGAGCGTTTCTGCGATCACCTGATGGCCGGTGATATCGCGCGCGATGCCGAGTATGCCGATGCAGTTACCCGCTTCGTCCTTCAGCGGCGTTTTGATCGTCTCGAGCAGCCGCCGCTCCCCGCTGTCCGCGAACGTCACCCACTCCTCGTTGGGGGTGGGCGCGTCGGCCTCCAGCGCCATGCGGTCCCGTTTCCGGAAGAAGCGGGCCCTATCGGCGTCCACGAAGTCGAAGTCCGTTTTTCCGACGATTTCGGCTTCCTTGGCCCCGTAGAGCCGCTCGAACATCTGGTTGCAGCGTATATAGTAGCCGTCGAGATCCTTGAGCCAGACCAAGTCGGGGATGGCCCGCACGAGCGAGCGCAGCCGGCTTTCTTCCGTTTTGGCGTTCTCGTGGGCGTGGAAGAGCTCGAAGGCCATCTCGATCGAGGATTCGAGGACGAAATCGCCCGAATTCTTGATGACGTATCCGTAGCGCGTGATGCCGCGGACCTTCTCCACCATTTCACGCTCGGAATGGGAGGTGAGGAAGACGATGGGGACGTCCCGTTGCGCTAAAATGAGCCGCGCCGCCTCGGTCCCGTCGATGCCGCGGCCGAGATTGATGTCCATGAGCACCAGGTCGATGCCGCCGTCTCTCGACGCCGCGAGCACCGCGGCTTCCCCGTCCGCGGCGGTTTCAACCTCGAAGCCGAGGCTCTGCAGCCTGCGCGCCTGGTCCATGGCGATGATGGCCTCGTCTTCGACGAGCAGGATTTTTCTCGACGCCTGAATGATCGCCCTCCCGAAAAAGGTTAAGGAAGAGTATATGCCGAAAAGCGCTAAAACGCACGCCGGAGTATGCCCGCCGCCTAATCGGAATCGGCAAAAAAAAAGAGCGGAGGAAAACCTCCGCTCCGATGTAACCGCTTAGCGTTTATCCGCCTTGCCGCCGGTCTGCCGCAACGCCGAAGCCAGCCGGTCGGCCTGCAGCATGAAGGTTTCCAGCCGCGCCCTTATGATTTGGCTGAACGGGTTGCCGTCGCACTCGATCGACAGGAAGGGGAGGACGTCCATCGTCTTCTTCAGTTCGCTGAGGTCGAGGGGCTCGCCCGCGTTGGCGGCGGCCTTCTCCTTGCCCTCGACGGTCATCTCCCGCTCGGCGACCGCCTCGGTCATACGGCTGTTCATGCAGCCGAAGGGCCCGACGGAAATGACGCCGCAGTACTTCTCCACGTACTTCGCCAGCGCCGCGCCGGAGGAGAGCCCCGGCTCGCCGGTGAGCTGCAGCGGGAAGAAGTGCGTCGAATGGTCCATGTATCGCTTGATGTGGATCATCTCGAAATCGTAGAGGCCCGATTTCTCGAGGATTTTCTTGATTTTCTTCTCGTAGCTGTTCTGCACGAGATTGGTGATCCCCATCTCGATCTTGCCCATGAGGCTGAGCTTGGCCTCGTACATGCCGATCTCGCGCAGGAAGTCGGTGTAGCGCACCCATTCGGAGACCGGCGCGTCGAGCATGGTGAAGCCGTGGTCGGCCAGGAGGTCGGGGATGCCCATGAGCGCGAAGTGGTCGCGGCGTACGAAGATCTCGCCGACGACGGCCACGTACTTGGCCTCCGACATCGGGGTCTTGAGCGGGATGCGGGCGAGCGCTTCGGCAGATCTGCGCAGCTGCTTGAAGAAGGGGATCTTGCTCGATTCGTCGATGCTCGCCTCGACCGCGCGCGCTTCCTTGTCGAAGAGCGCCATCGCGGAGGCTCGGTCGGCCGCGTGGGCCTTGATCGCGCTGCGGATGTCGTCCAGGACGTCGAAGGCATACATCGCCTTGAGCATGCCCATGCGGAACTTGAGGCCGAGGCCCGCGTAGCCGTCGTCGTTGGTGAGGACCATCATCGCCACGTCGCGGAGTCCCTGCTTCTCGACCAGCGCGTCGATGAGGATCTCGTACTGGCCGACGCGGCAGCAGCCGCCGGCGCCGACCATGAGGATCACGAGCTTCTCGTCCGGGTTCTTCCGGTATTTGAGGTACTTCCGGATCTCCCCGATGATGTTGATGATCGGCAGGCATTCTTTGCTCGTCGTCACCGCGCGCCCGAGGTCGAGCGCCTCGCGGTCGCAGACCGGCAGCGGCTCCGCGTTCCAGCCGAGCGAGCGGAGCACCGCCGCGCTCGAGGAGGCGAAGAGATCGCCCATCGAGGGCACGACCAGCTTAACGCGCGGGTCGTTCATCTGGATCTCGGCGCCGTCGGAGCCGACGAAGACGGCCTTGCCCATCTCGTTCACCCTGATCTTGGCGGGCGTGAAGTCGACCTTCTTGTCCGCGACCTCGTCCTTGACCTTCAGGTAGTTGCGCACGACGTCCATGAAGGCTTCGATGCGCGTGTTGACGCCCGCGTCGGCCGTGTGGCTGTCGATCTCGATGGTGAGCGAGGGCTTGGAGCCCATGAGGTCGCGGAAGTGCGTGACCATCATGGAGTCGATGGCGCACAGGAAGTTGGTGAGGTAGCAGCCGAAGAGCTGCGGGTGGCGCTTCACGATGCGCGCCGCCTTGATGATGCGCTGGCCCATCTCCCAGTAGGTGTCGCGGTAGTTCTCCTCCTGCTCGTACATGAGGAAGTCGAAGGGGATGAGCTCGATGCCGCGGCTGGCGAACTTGGACGGGACGCCCTTATTGGCCTCGTCGGCGAAGGCGGAGTAGGGGTGGCCGAAGTATACGACCGCGATGCGTTCGGGATGCGCCTCGAGGTCGGCGAGTATCCGCCTGCCTTCTTCCTTGCAGTCGGCGAAGAACGCCAGCTGCTTCTCGACGGCCCGGTCGTGGGCCTTAGCGCCTTCCTCCTCGGTGAAGCCGAGTTCCTTGGCGACCGCGACGAACTTGTCCTTCTCGGCGCCGTAGCCGGTGCGCAGATCGAGGATGGGCGCGATGAGCTTGGGCGGATTCTCCATGCCGACCAGGTGAGTAGCGCGCTGGTACCAGGGCTCTCCCTGCACGAACATGCAGGTGGTCTGGTACTCGATGCGGTACTCCTCCTGCTCGGAGACATGGATCTCCTTGATGTGCGGGGAGAAGATGAAATCGGGCTTGCGGGACAGGAGATCCTCGAACATGCCCAGGGCGATCTGTCCGGCCAGGCAGTAGCTGGTCATGCCCTTGTCGATGCCGGTCTGCCGCACCTCCTCGGGGAGGATGACGCGGCAGCCGAGCTCGTTGAAGAAGTTGAAGTACAGCGGGTAGAGCATGTGCGTGTGGAAGCTTTTGTTGATGCCGACGGCGACCGCGTTCGGCTTGAGATCGGCGCGGGGCTGGGCGTACTTCTCGAACAGGAGCTTCTTGCGCGTTTCGGGGTGGTTGAGCTTGGTCACGTCGTAGGAAAGCTTATGCACCTGGTTGTAGTACTTGTTGCACGCGCCGCCGAAGGGGAACTTCTTGCCGTTGACTTCGATGATGGAGATCTCGCACTTGCGGTCGCAGTTCTCGCTGGTGCCCGGGCAGATGAAGTTCTTGCCGTAGCTGACTTCCCGGCCGGCGAGCTCGGAGAGGCTGAAGTCCTTGGCTTCGAGCAGGCCCGAGGAGAGCATGTTCTTGATCTCGAGCGCGACGCCGTAGGCGCCCATGAGGCCCGGATCCGGCGGGACGATGATCTTCTTGCCGGAGATGGCGGCCATCGCCAGCGGCACGGCCTTGTTGTAGCAGACGCCGCCCTGCATGAAGACCTTGTTGCCGACCTGGCGGCTGCCCTTCACTCGGTTGACGTAGTTGATGCAGATCGAGTACACGAGGCCCGCGACGATGTCCTCGCGGGAGATGCCCTCCTGCAGGGCTGTGTTGATGTCCGAGGAGATGAACGCGGCGCACTGGTCGGAGAAGTTGGGAGGCCGCTTGGCCGAGAGGGCCACGGTCGCGATGTCCTCCATCTTGATGCCCAGGGACTCGTAGGCCGATTCCTCGAGGAAGCTGCCGGTGCCCGCCGAACAGGCCTCGTTCATCGCGTAGTCGGAGGCGACGGAGTTGGTGAGGTAGGTGTACTTGGCGTCCTGGCCGCCGATCTCGAAGATCGTGTCGACCTCTCCGTCGAAGTGCGCCGCGGCGCGCGCGTGGGCGATGATCTCGTTGATGATGCCCTCGGTGTCGGCGTGCAGGCCCGCGATGTAGCGGCCGGAGCCGGTGACGCCGAGCCCCGTGATCTTGACCGGCGTATCGCCGACCTGCTCGAGCAGTGCCTTGTAGCAGTTGCGGGAGGCCTCGATGGGGCTGCCGTTGGTCCTCAGGTACTTGGCGAAGAGGATTTTCTCGTCGGACAGGCGGAAGAGGACGGCCTTGGTCGTCGTCGATCCGACGTCCAGTCCCACCACGCACTCATCGCCGGCGGCGACCGCGCCGTAGGGCATCGACTTGAACTCGACCCGGTTCTCGTATTCGGAGAGGGGCTTGAGGAATTCGAAGGAGGACTTCACGTCCTTGAAGTATTCGCCCTTCCGGTTCTCCCTGATCTCAGGCTTGGTGTCGAGCGCCCAGAGCGCCGCGCCGAGCGCCTCGAAGTAGGGCGCTTCCTCGGGCACGTCGACGAGGTCGACGCCTTCCTTGAGGAAGTCGATGACCGCGCCGTTGCGCGCGGTGCCGCCGACGACCAGCACCTTCTTGGCGCTGATCTTCACCAGGAGTTCTTCGATCTTCTTGGCGATCATACGCGCCAGGCCCGCGGCGACGTCGGCTATGGGCTCTCCCTTGTTGAGCGCGTGGGTGCAGTCGGATTTGCAGAACACCGA
>QKCO01000076.1 GCA_003245635.1 Treponema sp. | reverse complement strand
CTCAGGAGTTCTGCGAGGTCTTGAAGGAAGCCCGCGCATCGTCCGACGGCAGGTGCGTCCGCGAGGTTTCGGTCGCGACGGCCTCGGGATCGCTTCTTCCCTGCATGGTCACCGCCGGCGCGATTCAGGACACCCTCGACGACGCGGTCGGTTTCGTGCTCGTCGCCCGCGAGATCAGGGAGGAGAAGCGCCTGCAGCTCCTGTCGGAAACCGATGGACTGACGGGCGCGTTCAACCGGAGAAAGATGGAAGAGCTGATGGAAGCCTCGCTGTTGGATCCGCGCAAGGGCAGCAGGCCGCTCTCGGTCATCATGATCGATATCGACCATTTCAAACGGGTCAACGACGCGTTCGGACATGAGGCGGGCGACAAGACCATCGTCGAATTCTGTTCGATCATACGCAATTCGGTGCGCGGAAACGATCAGTTCGCCCGCTGGGGCGGCGAGGAATTCGTGGTGCTCTGCTGCGATACGGAAGCGAAAGAAGCGGCCGTGCTCGCAGAACGCATCCGGTTGCGCACCGCCGGCCATGCTTTCCCGCACGGCGGGAAGGTGACCGCGAGCTTTGGAATAGCGGAAGTCCGCGGCGACGACGGCACGGACTCCCTGGTCCGGCGCGCCGACGAGGCGATGTACGCCTCCAAGGCCGCCGGCCGGAACCGGGTGACCATCGCTTCCGGCGTCTAGCGGGTTGCTTCTAGCGCCCGGTCGCGAGCTTCTCCAGGAATTCGGCGACCGCCGCGCCGTCGGGCGGACAGCCCTTGATGGCGGTCGCCGCGCCGGAGGCGCACAGGCCGCAGCCGACGCCGTCATAGGCCTGTCCCTTGAAGTCCCTGCCGATCGCGATGCGCTTCTCGTGCTTGGCGCCGAGGACCGCGTCCAGGCGCTTCAGGAGGCCGCGCTCGTCGAGTCGGGCGAGGCCGTGGATGAGAGCGGCGTAGCAGGCCGAGCAGGCGGACTTCTCGTTCACGCGAGAAGCGAGCGCCTTCACCCGGCCGGAGCGGGGCGGAAGGGCCGGAGCGGACTTGGAATCGCCTATCTCGGTGATTTTCGCCGCCGAGAGGTCGGCCGATCCGACGCCGTATTCCTCGGCGAGTCCGATGTAGGGAACGTCCTCGATGTCGTGGCCCATGAGCCGGCACGCGTAGGCGTCCATGAGGACCGGATCGATCGCGGCGACCATCCGGTTCATCTGCACCGGGTTGCCGCCCTCCTCGAAGTCGAGGTCGCCGCAGATGCCGTCGGCCAGGATGAAGCCGGGCTTCAGCACGCGGTTCAGGCGCGCGATCGGCTCGTGGAGCCCGAGCGAATGGAAGCGGCTCTTCTCGTCGTCGCTCATGCACCCCTTGAGATTTTTGAGCGCGCAGGTCACGGTCGTCTGGCAGTGCCCCTTGATGACCGGCAGGTTGATCATGAAGTCCGCGGCCATCGCCTGGTCGCAGACGGCGACCTTGAGTCCGCCGCCCGCGTCGTAGCGCTTCCAGTTATCGCTCTGGAGGTCGACCAGGGGGACGCCGATGCGCGCTGAGAGGTCCCGGTAGCCGGCGGCGCCGAAAGCCCTCGAGGTCCGGTCGCCGACCCAGGAGCCCTCCATGACGACGAAGCGGCTATAGCCCTTGCCGCGCAGGTATTCGACGATGCCCTCGACGATTTCCGGATGGGTCACCGCGCCGGAGGAAGCGTCCTTGGAGACGACCAGATTGGGCTTCAGGGCGATGAGCGCTCCCTTGGGGATGATCTCCTCGATCTTGGCGGCCGCGAGCGCTTCCTTGGCCATCGCGGCGGGATTCGTTCCGTGAACGACGATGAGTTCGTTTCTCTGCATGGGGAGCAGATTAGCGCAAATGGGGCCGCTCGTCAGCCCGTTTCCCTTGACCGATCGGACGCGAGCGTTCTTAATGGAAAGAGAGGAGGGCGGAATGGGCGTCGTCGCGGTGAAGGGAGTGCGGATAGGAGAGGGGAAACCCAAAATTTGCGTGCCTCTGGTCGGCGCGACGCTCGCCGCTTTGAGAGAAGAGGCTGCCTTCGTCGAAACCCTCTCCCCCGACCTGGTAGAGCTGCGGATCGACCTGTTCGAGTCCTGGTCCGATCCCGAAGCCGCCGTCCGCGCCGTTCGGGAAGTCGCCGCCTCGCTCGGCGGGATCCCTCTGCTGTTCACCTGCCGGACCAAGGCCGAAGGCGGCGCGGCCGATATCGCTCCGTCCCGCTACGCGGCGCTGAACGCGGCCGCCTGCGCCTCCGGCGCCGTCGATCTCCTGGATGTCGAACTCTTCTCCCCCTCGAGGGACGAGTGTCTGGCCGCGGCGCGCGCGCGCGGCGTCGTTTCGGTCGTCTCGAGCCACGACTTCGAGCGCACGCCGCCGGTGCCCGAGATGGTTTCGCGCCTGGTGGAGGCCGCCCGATTGGGCGACATCGCCAAGCTCGCGGTCATGCCCGGCTCGATCGGGGACGTGCTCGCGCTTCTTTCGGCCACCGTCGAGGCTCGGAAAGCCGCCGGCGCCACGCCCCTGGCGACCATGTCGATGGGGCCGCTGGGCGCCGTTTCCCGGCTGTCGGGGGAGGCTTTCGGCTCGGCGTTCACCTTCGGTTCGGCCAAAAAGGCCTCCGCGCCCGGACAGGTTCCGGCCGAGCGGCTGCGGGTCGCTTTAGATATCGTCCATGATGCGATGGGAGGAACCAAATGACCTACAAGACTTTCGGGCGCAGCGGCGTGCTCGTTTCCGAGCTCTGCTTCGGAACCATGACCTTCGGCGCGGAAGCCGACGCGGCCGAATCGGCCAAGATGTACGCGGCCTGCCGCGAGGCGGGCATCAACTTCTTCGACTGCGCCGACTCCTACGCGGGCGGCAAGTCCGAGGAGATTCTCGGTTCCCTCATCGCCTCCGAGCGCGATTCGATCGTCGTCACCTCCAAGTTCTCCAACCGCATGGGGAGCGACGTAAACGCGCTCGGATCCTCGCGCCGCCATATTCAGCGCTCGGTGGAGAACAGCCTTTCGCGGCTGAAGACCGACCGCATCGACGTCTACTTCGTCCACGTTTTCGATCAATTGACCGCGATGGAGGAGACTGTCCGCGCCTTGGACGACCTAGTCCGCTCGGGCAAGGTGCTGTACCTCGGCGTGAGCAACTGGGCGGCCTGGCAGATCGAGAAGGCGCTCGGCTACAGCGAGCGGAAGAACCTGGCGCGCTTCGAGTGCGTCCAGCCGATGTACAACCTCGTCAAGCGCCAGGCGGAGGTCGAGATCCTGCCGATGGCTGCCGCCGAGGGCATGGCCGTCATGACCTACAGCCCGATGGGCGGCGGACTCCTGACCGGCAAGTACGCTTCCGGCTCAGACGGCCGGCTCAAGGAGAAGGAGCAGTACGCCAAGCGCTATTCCGATCCGCGCACGCTCGAGATCGCCGAGCGCTTCACGGCTTTCGCGAAGCAGCTCGGCGTTCCCGCGCCGGTCCTCGCGATTTCCTGGGTGAAGGCGAACCCCGCGGTGACCTGTCCCCTCATCGGCGCGCGCAGCATGGAGCAGCTTTCCGGCCTCTTGCCCGCGGCAGACTTCCCGATGACTCCTGAGCTCTATGCCGAGCTTTCCGCCCTATCGTACGCGCCCGCACCGGCCACCGACCGGACCGAGGAGAATCTCGATCCGGGCTTCCGCTTCCGGGGCAACGCGAGGAGGTAGAGCCCCCTACACCTGCCGCTGGATATAGGCCGAGTAGTCCTTGATGATCGGCTTGTAGTCGGCGGTGAGGAGGGGACTCGAGATTATGAAGTCGGCGGTCGCGCGGTTTGTGGCGATCGTGACGTTGTAGACCGCCGCGATGCGCAGGAGCGCCTTCACGTCCACGTCGTGGGGCTGGGGCGCCATCGGATCCCAGAAGAAGAATACGACGTCGATCTTGCCTTCGGCGATGAGCGCTCCAAGCTGCTGGTCGCCGCCGAGGGGCCCGGACTTGAGCTTGACGATGCCGAGCTCCTTGGCCGCCGCTTCGGGCGTCGTCCGTTCGCCGGCGGCCAGCCGTTTGGCCACGATGGCCTCCTCGACCAGGCGCCCCGTGGTGCCGGTGCAGGTGAGCCGGTGCTTCACCAGGGTCTGCCAGTTGTACTCGACCCATTCGACCATATCCTTTTTGCGGTGGTCGTGTGCGACCAGCGCGATGCGTTTGTGCTTTTCCATGCTACCTCCGAGCCGGCGTTCCGGGCTCGCGGGTGAGTATACGGTTTAAAGCGGGCATGGAAAAGCGCGGAGCCCTCAGCGCCGCTGAAATCGGTTAGCAAAACCGAGGCCGCCCATATATACTATTTCCTATGAAACCCATAGGCGCAGCAAAGACGATACTGCTCGTCGAAGATGAAGCCATCATCGCCTTGATGGAACGCAGACAGCTCGAAAAAGACGGTTACCAGGTCGTCCACGCCTCCAGCGGGGAGAAGGCGATCGATTTCATCCACACGACGCCCGATCCGGTGGACCTGATCCTGATGGATATCGATCTGGGAAATGGCATGGATGGAACCGCGGCCGCCGAAAGAATCCTGAAGGAGCGGGATACGCCGGTACTGTTCCTTTCCTCCCACACCGAAAAGGAAATGGTGGAAAAGACGGAGCGGATAACCAATTATGGATACGTCGTGAAGAATTCCTGCTTCACGGTACTCTCCGCTTCCATCAAGATGGCCTTCAAGCTCTTCGACGCCCAAAAAAAGCTCAATCAGATCAATAGACAGTACGAGATGAGCAACGAGGAGCTGCGGGTGAGCCTCGAGTCGCTCCAGAAAACGAACACCCTCCTGGAATTTTCCGAAGACAAATTCGCCAAGGCGTTCCATACCAATCCGGACTCGATCAACATCAACCGGTTGTCCGACGGCGTGTACGTCGACATCAACCAGGGTTTCACGAATATTATGGGCTACTCCCGGGAGGACGTGATCGGCCGTTCCTCACTGCCGGGAGAACTCGGCGTCTGGGTGAAGGCCGAAGACCGGAACGCGCTTTTGCGCGGCTTGCGGGAAAAAGGAGAAGTGGTCAACCTCGAGGCCGAGTTCAGGCGGAAGGACGGTTCGACCACCGTGGGCTGGATGTCCGCGCGGATAATCGAGATGAGGGGAGAAAAGCACATCCTCTCGGTCACCAAGGATATGGGGAAATGGGTCGCCCTCGAACGCGCCTTGCGGGATTCGGAGTTGAAGATGAGGACCGCCTTTTCGAACGCGCCGATCGGCATCTCGCTGACGGGCTTGGACGGTTCCCTCAATCTGATCAACAGCGCGTTCTGCGCCATGCTCGGCATGACGGAAGCCGAAGTCAACGACCTGAGTTTCCTCGAGCTCACCCACCCGGACGACATCGCGCTCAGCGTCGAGCGAACCCGCGCCCTGTTGGCCGGCGAGATCGAAACCGCTTTTTTCGAGAAACGGTACCTCCATAAGGACGGACATACCGTATGGGCTGCGGTCAGTACTTCCCTTCTGAAGAATGACCAGGGGAAGCCGCTGTCCTTCATCACCTACGTCATGGAGATTCCGGAAAGGAAAGCCGACGCGGCCAGCTGAGCCGCGGTCGCGTTAGTCCTCGACGCCGGACGATAATTTCTTGATCCGTTCTATCTCGTCCCGTATCGCCGCGGCCTGCTCGAATTCCAGGTTCTTGGCGTGCTCGAGCATCTCGGCTTCGAGCGCCTTGAGCAGCTGCTTCTTCTGCGCGGGCACCAGGACGTTGTAGGATTTCTTGAGCACCTCGATGGAGGTCTCGGCCGCTTCCCGGTTTTCCTCCGCGTGGCGCTCGAGGATGTCGGCGATGGCTTTCTTGACGGTGGTCGGCGTGATGCCGTGCGCCTGGTTGTACGCCGTCTGCGCCGCGCGCCGCCGCTCGGTTTCCCCGATCGCTTCCTTCATCGCGTCGCTCATGCGGTCGGCGTACATGACGACCTTGCCGGCGCTGTTGCGCGCCGCCCGGCCGATGATCTGAACCAGGCTGGTTACCGAACGCAGGAAGCCGATCTTGTCCGCGTCGAGGATCGCGATGAACGAGACTTCCGGGAGGTCGATGCCCTCGCGCAGCAGGTTGATGCCGACCAGGATATCGAACACGCCCTGGCGCAGCTGGGTGAGGATCTCCACGCGTTCGATGGTCTCGACCTCGCTGTGGATGTAGCGGACCTTGAGGCCGAGCCCCGTGAGGTAGTCGGTCAAGTCCTCGGCCATTTTCTTGGTGAGCGTGAGCACGAGGCTCCGTTCGCCGAGCTCGATGCGCCTGCGCACCTCGCCGTAGATATCCTCCATCTGGCCCTCGCTCGGCCGCACATCGATCTCGGGGTCGAGGAGGCCCGTCGGCCGGATGAGCTGCTCGACGACGCGGGTCGAGTTCTCCGCCTCTATCTTGGAGGGGGTGGCCGACACGTAGATGGTGCGGTCCAGGCGATGCACGAACTCGTCGTAGCGGAGCGGCCGGTTGTCCAGGGCGCAGGGAAGACGGAAGCCGTAGTCGACCAGGTTCGTCTTGCGCGACCGGTCTCCCGCGTACATCGCGCCGATCTGGCTCACCGTCACGTGGCTTTCGTCGATGAAGGTCAGGTGGTCCTCGGGGAAATAGTCGAACAGGGTGTCCGGCGGATCTCCGGGCTTGCGGCCGGAGAGCGGGGCGGAATAGTTCTCGATGCCGGGGCAGTAGCCCATCTCGGTCAGCATTTCGATATCGTATTCGGTGCGCGTCTTCAGGCGCTCGGCCTCGAGGAATTTGCCGGTGCTCTGGAAGAACTCGTAGCGCTCCTCGAGCTCCTTCTTCAGCTGGTCGATGGTGCCCCGGATGGTTTCCGCGGGCATGACGAACTGTTTGGCCGGATAGATGACCGCCTTGTCGAGCTCTTCGAGCGTAGCGCCGGAAATCGGATCGTAGCGCCTGATGCGCTCGACGCGGTCCCAGTCCATTTCGATCCGGTAGGCTTCCTCGAGGTAGGCGGGGTAGACCTCGAGCACGTCGCCGCGGCGGCGGAAGCGGCCGCGGTCCAGGACCGCGTCGTTGCGCTCGTACTGGAGCTCGACCAGTCGCCGCATCAGCTTGTCGGCGTCGAGGACCTCCCCGAGGGCGACGTTCGCGGTCATCTCGCGGTAGAGCTCGGGCGTCGCGAGGCCGTAGATGCAGGAGACGGTGGCCACGATGATGACGTCGCGCCGCTCCATGAGGCTGCGCGTCGCCGAAAGCCGCATGCGCTCGATCTCGTCGTTTATCGACGCGTCCTTCTCGATATAGAGGTCGCGGCTGGCGACGTAGGCCTCCGGCTGGTAGTAGTCGTAATAGGAAACGAAGTATTCGACGGCGTTGTCGGGGAAGAAGGATTTGAATTCGCGGTAGAGTTGGGCGGCCAGCGTCTTGTTGTGGCTGACGATGATGGTGGGGAGCTGGGTGGCCTCGATGATCTTCGCCATCGTGAAGGTCTTGCCCGAGCCCGTGACGCCCTTGAGCGTTTGGTACTTATCGCCGGCGAGCACGCCCGCGGCCAGCTTTTCGATCGCCTGCCCCTGGTCTCCGGCAGGTTCGAAGGGCGCTATTACCTTGAAAGGTCGCATGGAACCACTATGCGTTCCGTGCGGAGGAAAGACAAGAGGGGCGGTGCGCGATTCTTATCGGACCGTCCCCTCCTATAAAGCGCGTACGCTTACGCGCACTCTTGGCAACCCGCGTTCTTTTTGGATTCGTTCGACTCGGCGACCTTGTTCATCGCGGAGGAAACGGCATTGACGGTCACGACGATCAGGAACGTGGCGACAGCGGCGATAGCGGCCATACCGAACTTGACGAGAAACGCATAAGCCAACATATAGACTCCTTGGCGGAAATATCCGCCGTTCTTTGTGATTCCTTGTAGGTAATTGCCTATTAAGGAATCTGGTTTATGACAGTTTGGTTAACAACCTTACACTGTCATATCTTGCGAATTGCTGGAATATTTCGCATCTGATAGAAAAATACTCATTGCTTTGCCTTTCGTCAAGAGCGTCAAGTATTTTTATGCAGAATCCTGCATATTTTTTTTAACTATTTTTGCAGGAGGCTGCGTATCGCCAATAGAAGCCGGATGCGCTAAAATGCGGATAGCCATGCCTTTTAAAGAACGAATCGTTTTCGCCGCGTTCCTGATGAGCGTGGCGTCCTTGTTCCTCGAACGGGTATTTCCCGTCCCCGCGGTCGCGCTCGCGGTGCACGGGATCGATTTTCTCATAGTCGCCCTCATCATCTGGGAAACGGCGCTCGAACTCAGGGACGCCGCGTTTCCCGCGAACTACGTCCGCACGCACGCGTTCTCGCTCGGCTACATCCTCGCCTTCTGCATCCTTTTCCTTTATTCCAAGTACGCCGTCTTCTTCTCCGCGCCGACGAGCGCCGCCGGGACGGTCTCCGGCCTATTGCGCGATTTCTTCCTCGTGCTCAAGGTGTTCGGCCGCTTCAGGCGGATCTTCAAGATCGCCCAGCGCTTCGCGCTCCGTCCCGCGCAGACGATCGCCGCCTCCTTCGCGGTGGTCATTCTCGCGGGGGCGCTCGTATTGATGATGCCCTTCAGCGCCTCGGGCGGCAGGGGCCTCGGCTTCGTGGACGC
>QKCO01000163.1 GCA_003245635.1 Treponema sp. | reverse complement strand
CGAGCAATGGGCTTGAATGGAGGAATGCCCGCGATGCCGTACGTAGAACTCGTTTTCGATGTTCCTCTCGACCACGCCTTCACCTACCTCCGCGACGACAAGGGAGAAGCGAAGATAGGCACGCGCGTCATGGCGCCGTTCGGCAGGCGAGAGCTGCTCGGCTACGTCGTAGCGGAGAAAGACGTCGCGCCGGAAGGCATCGCCGAAGCGTCGCTCAAGAAGGTCAGGCGCGTCGTGGACGACGAGGCGCTCTTCGGCCGGGACGAGATCGAATTGGCCAAATGGATGGCCGGTTTCTACCTCTGCGGCTTCGGGGAGGCGCTCGCCGCGATGATTCCTTCGGGCAGGCGGGAAAGCGCCTCCTCGGCCTTCGCGGAAGAGGATTTCACGGCGAACGGCAACTCCCTCGATCTGTCCGAAGAACAGCGCGCGGCGCTCGATGCGGTTTCCGCGCCGCTGGGGGAACCGGCCGGCGCGGCGTCCATGCATTACCTGTACGGCATCACCGGTTCGGGCAAGACCGAAGTGTTCCTCCGCGCCGCAGAACGGGCCCTTGCGGCCGGCCGTTCGGTGATCTACCTGGTGCCCGAAATTTCCCTTACCCACCAGGTGATCGACGCCGTGGCCGAGCGCTTCGGCCCGGTCGCGGCGACCATGCACTCGGGCATGACCCCGAGCCAGCGCTTGGCCGAATGGCGGCGCATCCGGCGGGGCGAGGCGCGCGTCGTCGTCGGACCGCGCAGCGCCGTGTTCGCTCCGGTGCGCGATCTCGGGCTCCTGGTCATCGACGAAGAGCACGACGGCTCCTACAAATCCGGCAGCTCGCCGCGCTACCACGCGCGCCAGGTCGCGCTCAAGCGCTGCGCCGCCGCGGGCGCGCGATTGGTGATGGGCTCGGCCACCCCGTCGGCCGAAGCCTGGAAGCTCATGGCCGACGGACAGGTGGCGCGCCACGACCTGACCCGCCGGCTCTCCGGCGGCGCCCCGCCCGAGGTGCGCATCGTCGACCTTTCGCTCTCCGAAGGCTGCCTGTCGGCGGAACTGAAGGAAGCGATACGGGAAACGGCGAAAGCCGGCAGGCAGACCATCCTCTTCCTCAACCGCCGCGGTTTCTCCTATTTCTACCGCTGCCGGACCTGCGGCTACGAGCTCTCCTGCAAGCGCTGCTCGGTATCGCTGACCTACCACAAGAGCAAGGGACGCGCGGTGTGCCACTATTGCGGCTACTCGGCGCCCATTCCCGCCTCCTGCCCCGAGTGCGGCTCCCTGGACGCGAGCTTCGCGGGTTTCGGCACCGAACTGATCGAGGAGGAGGTCGCGCGGACCTTCCCCGACCTCCGCGTCCGGCGCGCCGACGCGGATTCGGTGGCGAAGAAAGGAGGCCTCAAGGATACCCTGGACGTTTTCCGCGCGGGCGGCATCGACCTCCTGCTCGGTACGCAGATGGTCGCCAAGGGGCTCAATTTTCCCGGCGTCAGGCTGGTCGGCGTAGTGCTGGCGGACACCGGCCTCCATCTGCCCGATTTCCGCGCGGCGGAGCGGACCTTCTCGCTGATCGTCCAGGTTTCCGGGCGCGCCGGGCGCTATTTTCCCGACGGCCGGGTCATCGTCCAGACCTATCGTCCGGCAGAACCGGCGATCGCCCTCGCCTGCGCGCACGACATCGAAGGCTTCTACCGCTACGAGCTCGAGCAGCGGGAAGCCCTCGGCTTCCCGCCCTACTCCCGCCTCATCCGCGTAGTCGTCCGCTCGAAGGCGCCCGAGAAGGCGGAACGAGCCGCGCGCGCCCTCGCCGCGCTGCTGCGCAAGGATCTTCCCTCGGGCGCCGAACTGCTCGGCCCCACCGAATGCCCCATCGCGGTCATCGCAGGAAACGCCCGGCGCCAGCTGCTGCTCCGTTCGCAGTCGCTCGGGGCGATCCACGCGCATCTGCGCCGCGCGCTTGCCGCGTACGCGGAACGGAGCGAAAGCGGCGCTTACATCGAAACGGACGTCGACCCCGTCAGCCTCCTCTAAGGTTGACAGCGGCTCCGCTATGGGTATCATGGTCGGGTGATGACGCAATCGTTGGAAGACTACCTGGAGGCGATCGGCTTTCTCGCGCTCGACGGCGCCCTCAGCGTCCGCGTGACCGATATCGCCGCGCGTCTGTCGGTGTCCAAGCCGTCGGTGCTCACCGCGCTCAAGGCGCTCGAGGAACGCGGCTTCGTGGAGCACGAGCGCTACCGGGGAGTCACCCTCACCGAGTCCGGCAGGATCCGTTCGGCCAAAATCCAGGAACGCCACCGCTTCCTCACGACCTTCCTCCGCTCGGTCGTCGGCGTGAGCGCCGAGACCGCCGAGAAAGACGCCTGCCGCATGGAGCACGTCCTGTCGGACGAGACGCTCGAACGCATGCGTTCCATCGCCGGCTGCGCCGACCTTGCCGTCGAAGAGACCTGAAGCGCCCGCCTATTCCTTTTTTGCCCCCGATGAGGTCCGATGAAAAACAAAGGGAGCTCCCGCCCGTTCGGGGTGCTCGCCGACGAGAACCGGGATGCCGAAAGCTTCGAGAATGAGTTCCTCGCGCAGAATCTCGGCCGGTGATCCTACGGCGCGGAGAACTCCGCCCGAAAACAGCGCGATGCGGTCGGCGTAGGTGCCCGCCAGGTTGAGATCGTGCACGCTGGCCGCCACGGCGAGTCCCCCCGCAGCGAGATCGCGCAGCAGCTCGATGACGGACAGCTGATGCTTCACGTCGAGCTGGGAGACCGGCTCGTCGAGGAGCAGGATTTCCGGTTCCTGGGCGAGCGCGCGCGCGATCATCGCGCGCTGCAGCTCGCCGCCTGAAAGCTCGGTCACCGCCCGATTTCCGTAGTCTTCAAGCCCGGTCCGTTCGAGGGCCGCGTCCACCGCGGAGCGGTCGGCGGCATCCGGCGGCGCGAACCAGCCGCGGTGCGCGAAGCGCCCCAGCGAAGCGGCCTCGCGCACGGTGAAGCTCCAATCCGCGCGCGCGTTCTGTTCGGTGCGGGCGATGCGCCGGGCGCGCTCCGCTGGAGAGAACGAAGCGAGCGGCCGCCCGTCGAGCTCTACGGCTCCCTCCGAAGGCGGCAGCGTGCCCGAAAGGGCTTTTAGGAACGTTGTCTTTCCCGCCCCGTTCGCGCCTATGAAGACGGTGAATTCCCCCGGCCGCAGCTCGAAATCGACTCCGCTCAGGACCGCGCGGTCCCCGTAGGAGACCGAAAGGCCGCGGGCGCGCAGGAGTCCCATCAGGAACCTCCCAGGCTACGGCCGCCGCGCGCGATGAGGTACAGGAAAAAAGGAGCCCCGATCAGAGAGGTGACGACGCCGATGGGGAGCTCCAGGGGAGCGGCGACGGTCCGCGCGACGGTGTCGGAAAGGGACACCAGCAGGGCTCCTGCCAGCGCCGAGGCGGGAATGAGCCTGCGGTGAGACGGGCCGATGAGGATGCGGACCACGTGCGGCGCGACGAGTCCCACGAAGCCGATGATGCCGGAGGCGGCCACCGCGGCGGCGGCGGCGAGGGAAGCCCCCGCAGCGATGACGATCCGCGCCTTCCTCACATCCAAGCCCATGCCTTCCGCCGATTCCTCGCCGAAGGACAGGAGGTCGAGCGGGCGCGCGGCGACGAGGACCAGGCCGCAGCCGACGGCCATGACCGGGAGCGCGGCGGCGATGTCCTTCCAGCCGGTTCCGGCGAAGCCGCCGAGCAGCCAGTAGTAGACCCGGTGCAGCTCCTTGTCCCGGACGGCGATCACGAGCGAGAGCGCGGCGGAGAACAGGGCGCTGAGCGCCGTGCCGGCCAGCAGCAGAGCCGCGGCGCTCGGGGTCCGGCCCCCGAAGCGGGAGACGGCGAACGCGAGGGAAACGGCGCCGAGCGCTCCGAGGAAGGCGGCGGCCGAAATTCCCGACACTGGCCCGATATTCCCGATGCCGACGGCAATAGCCAGAGCCGCGCCGAAGGCCGCGCCCGAGGAAGCGCCGATGACGTAGGGATCGGCGAGCGGATTGCGGAAAAAGCCCTGGAACGCGGCGCCCGAGACGCCGAGGGCGGCGCCGACGCAGACGGCGAGTATTCCGCGCGCGAGGCGCAGATCGATGACGATGGTCGCCGAAGCGCTCCGCTCCCCTCCGCCGAAGAGCGTTCCGAAAGCGCCGAAGAGCTCGCGCGGGGACAAGCTCACCGCGCCGACCGCAAGTCCGGCCAGGAAGACCACGGCCAGGGCCGCGACGAGCAGCGCCAGCACGAGCGGATAGCGCAGGCGGCTCATCTGAACGCTTCCGGGTGCAGTAGCTTCGCGAGCGCTTCGACCGCGTCGGCCAGCCGCGGCCCGGCTCGGTTCACCGAATCGGCGTCCACGAAGCCGACCCGTCCCTCCCGGACCGCGTCCAGGATGCGCCAGCCCGGCCGCGCGGAAAGGGAGGCGGCGTCCGTTCGCCCTCCTCGCTGCATCGCGCCCGAGAGAATCCAATCCGGTTTCCGCGCGATGACGCTTTCGAGCGAGACGGTCGGATACTGTTCGCGCGAGTCGGCGAACGCGTTGCGGCCGCCCGCGGCCTCGATCGCCTCGTCGATGAAGGTCCGCCTTCCGGCGGTCATAAGGGGATCGTCCCAGACGATCCAGAAGCAGAGGGGCCGCGCCGCCGCCTTTTCCGTCTTCCGCCTTACCGAATCGATGCGCTCGCGCATGTTCCCGCCTACCCGCCGGGCGCCGGAATCCTCTCCGGTGAGCGCTCCGAGCTGAGCGATGATGCGGTACGCGTCCGCGAGCCCCTGCGCGTCGGCCGCGTAGCAAGGGACGCGCGCGTTCTCGAGCATCGCGATGACGCGTTCATGCATCTGGCCCTCGACCACGACGAGGTCGGGCGCGAGCGCGACGAGGGTCTCGATGCTGACCGCCTTGCCCGAAAAGCCGCCGACTTTCGGCTTCTTGCGGGCTTCGGCCGGATAATCGCAGTATTCGGTGACGCCGGCGACGCGGTCGGCCGCGCCGATCGCGAACAGGACCTCCGTGCACGCGGGCGACAGGCTCACGACACGGGAAGCGGGCGCGGAAAGAGAGACCGTCCGGCCGAGCCCGTCGACGACGGTTACCGGCGCGGCGGAAGCGGGGAAAGCGGCTATGAGCAGGGCGAGCAGCGGCAGTAATCGGCGCACGGGGAAATCGTACCGAAGCGCCGGCCGACGGTCAATCGCGGTAATAGTCGATGCTCCACAGGAAAAGGCCCTGCGGCGGCGCGGTTGGGCCGGCGAGCCTGCGGTCCTTCGCGCGGACGATCCGCGCGAAATCCTCGGGAGAAGCGCCCTTCTCCTCGTAGTGGAGGAGGCTTCCTACAATCGAACGGACCATCTTCCAGAGGAAGGCGTTCGCGCTGATCTCGAACACGATCGCGTCCCCTTCCGCGTGGAAGCGGGCGCGCGAAACGTAGCGGCTGCGCGATTCGCTGGGGTCCTTGGGCGTCGCGAAGGTCGAGCAGTCGAGCTCCCCGAGCAGTACGCGCGCCATGCCGTTGAGAACCCTGATATCGGGCCGGCGCCAGAGCTGCCAGGCGTAGCGCAGCTCGTGGGGGAGCGCGGTCCTGCCGCACACCAGGAAGTAGCGGTAGGTGCGCGACTTCGCATCGAAGCGGGCGTGGAAGTCGAGAGATGCTTCGCGGGATTCGAGTATGCGCACATCGCGGGGCAGGAGCGCGTTGAGCGCGAGCGCGTAGCGCCCGGCGGGGATGGAGGCGACCGGGGAGCGGAAATGGGCGACCTGCCCGGCGGCGTGGACCCCCGCATCGGTCCGGCCCGAGCCGTAGAGCGTCGTCGGCTCCTTATGGATCTTCCCGAGCGCGCGCTCGATCTCCTCCTGCACGCTGCGGTCCTTCTCCTGGCGCTGCCAGCCGGAGAAATCCGTCCCGTCGTAGGAAACCAGGAGCCGTATCGTTCGTCCCTCAGTCACTCTCGTTCAGTTCCCGGTTGATGTCGTCGTAAAGATCCCTCGCCTTCTCGAGCAGCGGCCCGGGCTTGTTTTTGGAGGATTTGCCCAGGCCGAAGATCTTCGCGATCGTGCGCTTGGCTTCGCCGAGGGCCGCTCGGCGCCGCTCCTCGTCGCCGCGGTCGCCGTACTTCAGCTCGAGCAGGGCAACCAGATAGAGGGCGCCTTCGTATCCGTAGTTCTTGTCCGAATCGGGACCGAAATTCTTGATCCCTGAAAGCGGCTCCTGTCCCGACTGCTCCCGCAGGATCGCTTCCTTATAAAGAAAGCGCGCCTTCCGCTTGAAGAGGGTGGAAAGCCAATCGTAGTTCTCCGTCGGCAACTTCTTGTGCAGCTCGTCGAAGAGCCACCCGGCCCGCATCGCGGCGATGCCCTGCTTGATCGTCGGGGAAAAATCCTTCGGGAAGAAGCCGTAGCAGCGGAGCGTCAGGTACTGCCCCGAGGCGCCCTCGGCGAGCGATCGGGGCGAAGAGAAGTCCGCGCTCGGGAAGATGCGCTGCACATCGGCGATGCGCGAGTCGCGGTCCATCTCGAGGACCCCGCGGATCTTGGCGGGCATTTCGGAGAAATCGCCGTCGGTGGACGCGTACCAGCACGACGGGCACACGGTCGCGGTATAGGCCAAGGGGTGGATATCGCCGTATTTGGCGGAGGGCTCGTATACGCGGTGGAGCTCGTCTGTCAGAGGCCCGGCGATCAGGCGTCCGCCGCCTGAGAGGAGCTCCTCCCGGTAGAAGGTCGCGTCGCATACCGGACAGCGGGTCGCTTCCTTGGCGTAGAAGGTGATCTTGAGTTCGCGTTCTTCCTTCGCCTGGCGCAGCAAGCTCATTGCCCCCCCCCGTTCCGTTCGAGCACGACCATGGCCACGGCGTTGTCCCGCTCGTGCGTGAGCGAAAGATGCACGCGGTCGGCGCCGCACGCGCGCATGGCCGCCAGCGCGCTGCCGTAGAGGCGCATCTCCGGCCGTCCGTTGTGGTGGTTGGCCACGTGGATGTCCTTGAGCACGATGCCCGCGAGCCCCGTGCCGAGCGCCTTGCCGAGCGCTTCCTTCGCCGCGAAGCGCGCTGCCAGGGAAAGGCTCGCGCCCGTTCCGCGGTCGAGCGCGGTCTTGAGCTCGTCAGGATGGAAGAAGCGGTCGAGGAGGCCGGGTATCCCCTTCCAATGCTCGAGCCGCCTGACGTGCACGATGTCTATGCCGATGCCGACGATCATCGCTTCTCCTCCGCGCCCGAGCCCCTGTCCGCTTCCACCTCGACGGCGATCTCCGCCGGATCGAAGCGGATCACGGTGAAGTTCGGCGGCGCTGAGACCTGCATCGGCAATATGTAGAGCCCCGGCGAATCGACGCCCGAGCAGTCGATCGAGAGCAGCGAGGCGTCGGGCGTGTAGCCTTCCAGGTCGTTCTGGCTCCCCTCGAGCTTGATCGATCCGAACTTGACCTGCGGCCGGGCGATGAAGCCCTGCGGCAGGCCGGAAATGACGACCGGCAATTTCTCTAAGGTGCGGATCATCACCGACTGCTGGATCTTCCCCCGGAACTGGACGCGCGAGACGCCCTCGATGGACAGAAGCGGCTCGCGGTTGACGATCTTCACCGCCGCCTCGAAATTCTCCTTGCGTCCCGACAGCTCGATAGACTCGGTCGTCACGTCCATGACGCGGGAGACAAGTCCCGCCGGGCCGGAAATCTCGGTCTGCGACGGCTCGAGCACGTAGGAAGCCAACTCGTAGCCGGGTTCGAGATAACCGCGGAAGCTCGGCGTCACCGGAACGATCTTGGTGGACTTTTCCTCGAGCGCGACGGCGACCTCGAGCGGATCGACGTGCACCTCGAGCGGATCGACGCCCGCGGCGGTCCCCTTCTTCCGCACGAGCACCGGCGCCTTGTAGACGCCCTCGTTGCGGTATTTTGACAGGTCGATGTAGGCCTCGATGTCTTCCTCGAGTATCGGGAACACGTTGTTCGATTCGCCCCGCAGCGTGATGCGCACCATGCGCGGATAGCTGCTGGCGGGCACCAGGGCGCCGTCGAGCGAGACGCGGAGCGGCACCGAGAAGAAGCGCTCCTCGAGCGTGCTCATGCGGTTGAAGGAGAACAGGAGCAAGGCCGCCGCTACGGACAGCACCTTGACCGGCCAGTTGTGGACGACGGCGTCCAGAAGCTTCCTATTCTTCAAGGAACGGCTCCTTGAGGTCGCCGACGGGCGCGCCCTTGTCCTCGCCCCGCCCCTCGCCGCCCATGAGTTCGCGGAGCTTGCGCTGTACGGTGATCGAGGGAAGGTCGTAGTACAGCTTGGAGTCGTAGGCGAGCGACAGGGCGCCCGTCTCCTCCGAGACGATGAGGATCACCGCGTCGGTCTCCTCCGAAAGGCCGAGCGCCGCGCGGTGGCGGGTGCCGAAGCTCTTGCGGATGTCCTGCTGCTCGGACAGCGGCAGAAAGCAGCCGGCGGCGGCGATCCGGCCGTTCTGGACGATCAGCGCGCCGTCGTGCAGCGGCGTGTCGTAGGCGAACACGGTGATGATGAGGCTCGAGGAAAGCTCGGCGTTGAGCCGCGTCCCGGTGTCCGCGATGTGCTTGATGTTCACCCGGCGCGGAAACACGAGCAGGGCGCCCCGGCGCTGCTCGGCCAGGATCTCGGCCGCGGTCACGGCCGCGTCGATCTGCCCCGAGCGCGGATTCGAGTCGGCTTGCGCAGCTCCGGCTGGAAGACGATGGCGACGCCGATGAAGAGGCCGGGCGCGAGAAAATTGAGTATCCACTGGAGGGTGTTGAGCTTCAGGAAGAAGGCGATGGCGTAGACGAGCGCCATGAAGCCGGCGCCCTTGATGAGCTGGACGGCCTGGGTCTTCACCAGGAGGTCGTAGCCCTTGTACAGCAGGAACGCGAGTATGGCTATGTCGAGGACGGGCCTGACGAAGTTGTACGCCGCTGCGGCCTGCTGCATCCATTCCAAATCGGGCTAACCCCTTTTCCGCGCGAGCACGGCGGCCAGCACGCGCACGGCGTCTACTGTCTCGGCCGCGTCGTGGACGCGCAGGATATTCGCTCCAGCGGCGACCGCCGCCGCGTTCGCGGCGAGCGTGCCCGCCAGGCGGTCTTCCGCAGCCTTCCCGGTGATCGTCCCGATGAAGGTTTTCCTCGAAAGGCCGACAAGGACAGGATAGCCCGAGCGTCCTATTTCGGCAAGGCCGGCCAAAAGAGCGAGATTGTCCTCGAGGCGCTTGCCGAAGCCGAAGCCGGGATCGAGCGCGATGCGGTCCTTGGCGATGCCGAAGCCTTCGGCCCGCCGCGCAGCCGCCTCGAGATAGGCGCGCACCTCTTCGACGGCGTCGGCGTAGCGCGGATCGCGCTGCATCGAGTCCGGCCGTCCCTGCTTGTGCATCAGCACGACCGCCGCGCCGAAGCGCGCGCAGACCGGAGCAAGCTCCGGATCGTCCTCGAGCGCGGAGACGTCGTTGATGATGTCGGCGCCTTCCTCGAGCGCGGCGCGCGCGACGGAAGCCTTCCGGGTGTCTACGGAGATGATTACGCCGCTGCGCGCGCGGAGGGCCTTCACGACCGGGACGACGCGCGCGAACTCCTCAGCCTCGTCCACGTAGGCCGATCCCGGCCGCGTCGACTCGCCGCCGAGGTCGACGATCGCCGCGCCGGCCGCTTCCGCCTCCAGGGCGCGGGCGACCGCGTCGTCGACGCCCCGCGCGCGGCTTTCCGCGTAGAAGGAATCGGGCGTGCAGTTGACGATGGCCATGACTGCCGCGGGACCGGACAGGTCGAGCGACCTACCGCGGGGCAGCGCCAGGAAGCGGGCGCCGCTCACGGAGAAGTCTGCCTGAGCACCGTGAAGCGGCCGGGCTCGCGGTGGACGCGCGCGATCGAATCGGCGATGCCGCGCGCATCGAGCTTCGAAAGCGAAATCAGCTCCGCGCGCGTCGCCTGGCAGGGGAAGAAGTCGCCTGCGCCAAGGTGGGCGAAAGCGGGATGCAGGCCGCGCCGCGCGCAGAGGCCGGCGACGTACTCGCCGAATCCGCCCGACTTCACGCCTTCCTCGACGACCGCGACGGTCGCGTAGCGGGAGAGGATCTTGGAGAGGTGGTCCTCGTCGACGGGCTTGATGAAGCGGATGTCGTACAGATCCGCGCCGATGCCGTCGGACAAGAGGAGGTCGGCCGCTTCTGCGGCCTGCGGGTACAGCCCGCCGGTGAACATCAGGAGCACGCCCGCGCAGCTTTCGCGCACGAATACGCCGCGGCCTTCGCGCACGCATTCGGAGAAGGCGCCGATTTCGTGGGGACAGGACGCTTTCGGGTAGCGCAGGACGCAGGGCCGGCCGCGTTCTACAGCCCAGCGCAGCATCGCTTCGAGTTCGCAGGCGCTCGCCGGC
>QKCO01000039.1 GCA_003245635.1 Treponema sp. | reverse complement strand
GGTCTGCCCGATCGCGATGAGCGCGTCCGCCTTAACCAGCGGATTGGCGAAGTTCTGCACGACGCGCCACAGGTCGGGAGCGGCGGCGGCGTACTTGCTTTCGCCGAGCAGGGCGGACAGGAGGCGGGCTGAAGAATCAGCGGTTTCTTTATCCGCGGTGCTCTTGAAGCTCGGCTGTTCGAGCAGGAGCTGGGCGAGGGCTTCCGCGTACAGGGAGCCGGCGCCCGCGATCTTGGCTTCCGCGATGTTTCTGAGGACCGCGTAGCGTTCCTGGGGGCTGGTCGATGCGCGGTATATCATCGAGTACAGATCGAGCTCTTCCGACGCGAATGAGAGAGCGGCTGCAGCGAAGAACGCGGCCGCGAGACAGATGCGCTTCATTCCTTTTCCTTCCATCAGTCCTGGATGGTCCTACTCTCTTCCTTGAAGGAGTATTCATACGTGGTGGCCAGCTTGCTTTTGCCGACCACATCCTCCACCGTTCTCTTCAGTATTTCGCCGTCGGGGCCGTATTCGTATTCCGTTCGCTGCTGAGTCGCGCCGCCGGCCGTTTTTCGTTCTTCCCGGACGAGTTTCCCTTCCTTCCATTCGCTGGTCTCGATGCGGACCAGGGAGCCCCGCGCGTCGAAGAAGCTCTGCTTGACCAGCCGGCCTCCATCATACTCGCAGGAGCTGGACCCGGTCGTCCGGCCCAGCCCGTCGCGCAGCTCAGCCGATTTCAGCTTCCCGTCCGCGTACGTGTAGACGGTTTCGGCGATGGGCGCATTCTTCGCGTCCTTAACGATCCAGGAAACGCGTTTGCCGTTGCCGTCGTAGGCGTAGACAAAGCCGGAAAGCTGTTTCCCGGCCGCGTCGCTGAGCGTTTCTTCGGTCACTTCTCCGTGCGGACCATAAGCGTAGGCGCGGCGCGAGGTGACCTTGCCTTCGCCGTCGCTGATTTCTTTTGAAACCATTTTGCCGTTCTCGTAGGCGAACACGGTTTTTTCGATCGGAGTGCCTGAAGCGGTGAAGCGGGTTTGGCTCAGCAGCAGTCCGGCATCGTCCCGCTCGGAGACTGCATAGCTGTCGAGCGATCCGTCGGAAAACAGGACAGACGACTTGATCTCGAGCGGTATCCTCACGACGACGATCCGCGGCCGCTTCTTCTCGGGAGCCTTAGCCGGTTCGGCGGCGGCGGGCGCCGGAGCCGGGGTCGCGGCCGGAGCGGATGCCGGAGCAACAACGGGAGCTTTCGCGGCGGGTGCGCTCGCGCAGGAAAATAGTAGGGCTGCCGCGACGAACGCGGCTGCTGCGGCGGCAGATTTATTCAAAAGGGGCCTCCTTCGGGGGGTCTTCGGAGTATGAAGGATCGCCGGTCCTTTTTCAAGCTTGCACGGCGCGTCCGGCAGGTATAAAAGCGCGGTGGACAAGGGCTGCGAGCGAGGGTATCTTGTGCCGATGAAGATCAATGATGGCCGCATCGTGGACGATTCAGGACGCACGCTCATTCTGCGCGGGTGCAACCTCGGAGGGGATTCGAAGTATCCCGCGGCGCCGGACGGCGCCACCGGCAACCCGGACGGCTTGCTCGATCCCGCGGCCGTTTCCTTCGTCGGCAGGCCTTTCCCCGCGGACGAAGCCGACGCGCATTTCTCCCGGCTCGCCTCCTGGGGGTTCCTTTTCCTGCGCCTCGTCGTCACTTGGGAATCGATCGAGCACGCGGGACCCGGCGTCTATGACGAATCCTACCTCGCCTACCTAAGAAAGATCCTCAAGAAGGCCGAGCAGCACGGCATCGCGGTGGTCGTGGATTGCCACCAGGATGTCTGGTCCCGCTGGACCGGCGGCGACGGCGCTCCGGCCTGGACGCTCGAGAAGCTCGGCATGGACCTGTCCCTGTTCGGCCGCACGGGCGCGGCTCTGACGCATCAGGAGGCCCGCGCGGACTACGGGCGCATGGTCTGGCCGACCAACTACAACCGCTACGCCTGCGCCACGATGTTCACGCTCTTCTTCGCCGGGAACGAATACGCGCCGGGCGTGCTGATCGACGGTGAAAGCGCCCAGGATTACCTGCAGTCCCGCTATATCGCCGCGATGCGGCACGCCTACCGGCGCCTCAAGGACTGCAAGGCCATCGCGGGCTGGGGGCCCATGAACGAGCCGCATGCGGGCTTCATCGGCTACGGCGACCTGGCATCGCTCGAAAACTGCGCCCTGCCGCTCGGCGCCATGCCGACTGCCTTCCAAGCCATGGCCGCGGCTTCGGGCTTCCCGCAGACGGTTCCGGTCTACAAGCTCGGTCTGGTCGGCGCCAAGCGCGCGGGAGAGGAGACGCTCAATCCAGAGGGCGCTTCCCTATTCCAGGATGGTTTCGAATGCCCTTGGAAGCGCTCCGGGGTTTGGTCGGTCGAGAACGGCCTGCCCGTCCTGAAGGACCCGGTGCGCTTCTCTCGTTTTGGGGGGCGGCCGGTCGATTTCTCGGAGGATTGCCTGAAGCCCTTCATCAAGCGCTTCGCCTCCGTGATGCGGGAAGTGAACCCCGAGGCGATGATGTTCGTCGAGGGCGAGCCGCACCGGGAGCCTCCGCGCTGGACCGCCGAGGACGGCGCGGGCTTCGTGAACGCTTTCCACTGGTACGACGGGGCCGCGCTCGTCAGCAAGCGCTACGTGCCTTATTTCTCGGTCCGCGTCGATACGCGCCGGCCCGTTTTCGGGCGCAAAGCCGTCGCGCGCAGCTTCTCCGAGCAGCTTGCCGCCTACGCTTCCTGGTCGCGCGAGCGCATGGCGGGCATGCCCGCTTTCCTGGGCGAGTTCGGCCTGCCCTTCGACATGAACGGCGGCAAGGCTTATAAGACCGGAGACTACTCGGCCCATGAGGAGGCGCTCGGCTGCTATTACGACGCGGTGGACGCCAACCTGCTCCATTCGACGATCTGGAACTATACGGCGTCGAACCGAAACGAGACGGGCGACGGCTGGAACGGGGAAGACCTGTCGATCTGGTCCCTGGACGGCGAGGGCCCCCGGGCCATCGCCGGCTGGCGGCGGCCGTATCCCGTCGCGACGGCGGGGACGCCACTTTCCTTCGAATGGGACCGCGGAGCCCGCCGGGCGGAATTCCGCTTCAAGGCCGATCCGTCCATCGCGGCTCCGACCGAACTCTACGCTCCGGCCGAATGCTTCGGCGGCGCGCCGAGGGTCAGCGTCGCAGCGTCCGGAGCCGTTTCGGTGGAAGTCGACGAAGCGCTCGCGCGGGTGCGGATAACTATCGAATCATTCGAAGGCGAGGTTTCGGTCGCGCTCGAGGGGGTGCTCCCGAGCGGCTCGAACGTCTAGCTATTTGGCGAAGACGCCGCCGAAGCGCGGGAAAATGACCGACGCGAGTCGCGGCTCGTCTATGGACTTGCTCGGCGCGAGGGATTTGACTTCCCCGTTCTCGGCGACCTGCCAGCGGATGCCGAGCTCGCGGGAGAAGAGCGCGTCCACGCCGCCCTTGAACTCGAGTATGCGGGATACGTAGTCGAGCGTCTTTTTCGGCGTGCTGTCCGATCGGACACGGGTAGTGCCCGCGTTGTACATCGCGAGCGCGGAGACGTCCGTCCCCGCGAGGTCGAGGCACCAGCGCAGGTGCGCGATCGCGTAGCGCGCGTTGAGGTCCGGGTTGAAGAAGTCGTTCTCCTTCAGCTTGGGAAAGGATTTCGAGTTGAGCTGGAAAAGGCCCCGGTCGATGCTCGCCTTGTTGCGGTTCACCGCCTTCGGGTTGAATTTGCTTTCTTCCCAGCTGAGCGCGGCCGCCATGCTCGGGGATACGTCGAATTCGTCGGCTCGCTTCAGGATGATGCGGGCAAGATTTTCCGAATGGAAGATCGCGGCGAAAAAGGCGACGACGTCGGCCCGCGCGGTCTCGTCGCGGTACAGCGCGAGGATGGGGTCGGAACGGTGCTTTTCCTTAAGCACCGCTTCCCGGTACTCGTCGGGGTTCAGCGCCGTCCAATCGGCGTCCGCGGCCTGCTGGGGCGATTGCTGTCCGGCGATGAGCATCAGGGAGGAAGTCGCGATGAAAAGCAGCACGGCGATGATGCCGAGAAACACCATTTTAAGCGGGGTCGTTCTACTGTGGGGGAATGTCAACGAAAATGAACTCCGGTAAGTTGGTTTCGGTTCCGGCGATAAAAACCGACATGAATGTAGCCCGAACGGCCGATTTCATCAAGTATGCGAAAAGCTCGTATTGACGGTCCGGTCGGCCCCTCGTATTCTTGCTCCAATTATGGAAAGAAAGGACTATCGCCTAGCGGCGATCCTCTATACGGATATCGCCGGATTCTCCAAAATGATGGAGAAGAACGAAGCCCTGACGCTCGAACTGCTCAATACGCACAACCGCATCATCGAGGACATCGTGCGCGCGCGGGGCGGGAAGGTCATCAAGACCATCGGCGACGCTTTCCTCATCGATTTCAAGAATACGGTCGACGCCCTCCAGAGCGCGATCGACATCCAATACCAGCTGTACGAGTACAATAAGCAGAACCGGGATCTGCCCCTGCTGGTCCGCATCGGGGTCCATCTCGGAGATATCTACTTCTACGAGAACGACGCGCTCGGCGAGGGCATCAATATCGCCGCGCGGCTCCAGTCCATCGCCCATCCCGGCTGCATCTGCATGTCGGGGGACGTGTACAACCATGTGCTGAACAAGGTCGATTTCAAGGCGGAGAAGCTCGGGCGGGTGAGCCTCAAGAACATCACGAAGGAAATACACGCGTACGAGATCGCTACGCCGAACGTCGAATTCGATCCGAACGCCGCGTCCCGCACGATCCTGGCGCCGGCCAAGGACGATCAGGCTCCCCCGCCGGATGTTCCGCCTGCGTCCGAGGGCGCGACCGCTTCCTCAGGCGACGATCCGGCGGCCGCCGGCATCAAGCGGCGCATCATGCTCGATATCAAGGCGGCCGGCAGGCGCCTGGGCGCCGACCAGATGCGCGTGCGCTACGGGGCCGAGGGCCCCGCGGCCGAACGGGTCATCGCCGATATGGAGGCGAAGGGGCTGCTGCTCAAGGCCGCGGATCAGCCGCCCCGGCCCGAGGCGGACGGCCGCGCGGCTCCCTGGGGCGCCGACGGCCGGGAAGGCGTCGTGCGCACGGTGAGCGCACTCGAATACCGGATCGAGGACGAGATCCGCCGAGGCCTGAGCGAGGCGTTTTCCTCGCGCCGCGCTCGCCGGGCCGAATTCCGCGCGGCGCGTCGGGAAGAGCGGAAAAGCGGCGACCGCTGGGAACGCCGCCTTTCGGATACCAATTTCAGCACCAGAGCCGACGCTCTCGGAGATTCGGAAGAATACGAGCTCAGAGTGCGCAAGGAAGCCCGTTCGGCGACAGCCGGCTTCATCGGACACCTGATCCCCTTCGTCGCGGTGAACGCCGGCCTCATGGCGCTCAACGCAGCCGTTTCCCCGTCGTTCCCCTGGGCGATATTCCCCTTCGGCGGCTGGGCGATCGGCGTCCTCGAGCACTACATGTCCGTGCTCCGCAAAAAGGAGCGCCTCAAGGAGCTCGAGAAGCTTCCCGTTATGGACGCCGATGGCCTTTCGGTCTTCAAGACTCTGCAGAAGAAGAAGGATTCGTTCTGGCTGCATCTCGCTTCCGCCTTCTCCACCAGCGCGTTCCTCGCGGCGGTCAACGCTGTCGTCTCGCCCCAGTTCAAGTGGTTCCTGTTCCCCGCCGCGGCCATGTTCATCGGCCTTTTGTCCCACGCCGTCTCCTATTCGGCGAAAAAGCGGGAGCTGAAAGAAGAGCTGAAGGATCTTCTCGGAGCGGCCGGGGCGAAACGGCGCACTTCAGCCGCCAGGAAGTCCGTCCGCGCCGAGGCCGACGACGGATGCGGCGCCTACCGTCCCCTGGTAGCCGAAGCCCGTTCCGTGCGCGATTCGGTCGCCGCGATGCTGTCGCCGGCGAAAGGGGCCAAGCGCGGAAAAGCCGGCGCCGCGGGCATCCCCGCGGACGACGATCTGCTGCCGACGGTCGACGCGTACGTCGAGCAGGTCGCGCTGCTGGCCGAGCGCACCTGCGAGGCCGACCTCATCATCGAGCAGATACCGATGGACGCCGTGCGGGCGGACAAGGCGTCGCTGCGGACTAAGCTCGAAACCGCGCAGAACGACGGGCTCCGCAAGGAATACGAGAAGTCCCTCGCGGAGCTCGAGCGCCAGGAACGATCCTTCGAGGAGCTGGAGGATCAGCGCGAGCTGCTCGAACTGCGGCTGCGCTCATCGGTGAACACGCTCAAGCAGCTGCGGATCGACCTTGCGCGCTTGTCCGGCATGCCCGCCGGGGGAGAGAACGCGACGGTCGACGCGCTGCGCGGCAAGACGCTCGAGCTCAACCGCTACCTCGACGATCTGCGCGCCGGCTACGCCGAGCTTGACGCGCTCGAAGATCGGAGCCCGGAAGAAACCGCCGAATCATAATTCCGCGCTGTTTCGATTGCGGTCCGGGGTTCGAGCACCTACACTGGTAGCGGAGGCCCGCAATGAAAAGCGTTACCGCGAAAATCATAATTCTTTCGGTGGGAATCAGCGTCGCCATGGCGGCAACGCTTACGGTCGCATTCGCCCTTTCCTTCAATTCGATGGTATCCGACCAGATCGCCATCCTCGATACCGCCCTGCGTGAAGGCTTTGACCGGAATATGCGCAACGGAGTCGAGACCGCCATATCGTTCATCGACAATGTCGCCGCCCTGCGGGACAAAGGGAAGCTGTCGGCAGCCGATGCTCTCGAGGTATCGAAAACCATCCTTCGGGACGGCCGCTACAACAAGGACGACTATTACTGGGCCGATCAGCCGGACGGTACGAACGTGGTTCTGCTCGGCCGCGAGGTCGAAGGCCACAACCGGATGGATACGGTCGACGCGAAAGGGCTCAGGCTGGTCGAGGCGCTCATCAAAGCCGGCTTGAAGGGCGGCGACTATACCGACTATTGGTTCCCCAAGGCGAGCGGCGGCGACCCGCTGCCCAAGCGCGGCTACAGCAAGCAGTCGAAGGTCTGGGGCTGGATAGTGGGTACGGGCGTCTATATCGACGAGATCGCCACCACCGTCGCGGAGAAGCGGCAGGCCGCGCTCGATCGCCTGTCCGCCGCGCTTACGGCCACGATCATCTTCGCGCTCATCGCGACGGCGGTCGCCGCCGTCGTCTCCGTCTCTTTCGGCTCCCGCATCGCGAAGCCCCTCGCGCACGCCGCGGAACGGAGCGGAGCTTTCGCTTCCGGAGATCTGTCGGTTTCCTTCGACGAAAAATACGCGAAGTCGCAGGACGAGACCGGCCAGCTCATCCGGTCCCTCGAGTCGATGCGCCGGGACCTGTCCACGCTGGTCGGCGGCGTCGTCGATACGGCGGAACGGGTCAGCGCCGGATCGCTCGAACTCAAGAGCACCGCCGAGCAGGTTTCCTCGGGCGCCTCCTCCCAGGCCGCCTCGACCGAGGAAGTCTCCGCTTCGACCGAGCAGATGGCCGCGACGATCCGGCAGAACGCGGAGAACGCGGCGGAGACCGAGCGCATAGCGCGGAAGGCGGCCAAGGACGCCAAGGACGGAAGCGCAGCCGTATTGGAGGCCGTGGAAGCTGTGAAGCGCATCGCCGAGCGCATCGGCGTCATCGAGGAGATCGCGCGCCAGACCAACCTGCTCGCGCTCAACGCCGCCATCGAGGCTGCCCGCGCGGGCGAGGCCGGAAAGGGCTTCTCGGTCGTCGCCGGCGAGATCCGCAAGCTGGCGGAACGCTCGGGCGGTTCGGCGGCGGAAATCCGCGAAATCTCGATGGCCACCACCGAAGCGGCCGAACGGGCCGGTTCCGCGCTCGCGGGGCTCGCTCCCGATATTTCCCGCACCGCCGATCTCATTTCCGAGATCAGCGCGGCCACCGCGGAGCAGCGCGCGGGGGCCGATCAAATCGGCTCGGCGATGACCCAGCTCGATTCTGTCGTCCAGCGCAACGCGGCCGCGGCCGAGGAGCTCGCGGCGTCCGCCCAGGCGCTCGCCGACGAATCGGAGAACCTGCGGGACGCGGTAGGCACCTTCAAGATCTGAGCCGTCCGCCCCGCTCGATCGCGAGGCGCGCGTTCCTTCTGATCGCTTCGGGGCCGAACCAGCGCATGCCGAGCGCGGTGCCCTTGAACCGGGCGGCGAGCTCTTCGTCGTCCGCGGCGGCCAGTTCGGCGGCGTCCAGTTCGGCGGGGAGGGCTCCCCGTTCCGTCCGCGCTCCCTGTATCGGGGCGGCGTTGGCGGGACAGGCGTCCCGGCAGATCGAGCAGCCGTAGAGCCGGTCTCCCCAATGCGCCGCGATGCGCTCGGGGACGGATCCGGGGCGCGACGCGTACCACTGGATGCAGCGGGACCGGTCCAGGCTCCGGTCTCCGGTTCCGCCGAGCGCGCCCGTCGGGCACGCCGCGACGCAGGCGGCGCAGCGCTCGCAGGGATCTCCCTTGAGCGGTCCGTCTCCGGGAAGGGCGAAGGGAAGGGTCAGGACGCCGATGACGACCAGCGACCCGGCCTCGGGGGTGATGAGCAGCGAATTGCGGCCGATCCGTCCGAGGCCGCAGGCTGCAGCGAGCGGTTTTTCCGGAACCGGCGAATTGCAGAGGATGCGGTAGTCCGAACGGCGGCCTCCGAGGCGCGTCCGTATGCCCGCGGCGATCTTCTTCAGCCGCGCGACCGTCTCGCCGTAATAGTCCCTGCGCGAGAATGCGTCCAGCCGGGCGACGGGCCCGCCCGGTCCGTCCGGATCGGCCTCCGCGCCGCGGTTGCCGTACGGAAGGGCGACGACCAAGGCCGCCTGCGCTCCTTCTCCGTGGCTGCCTCCTTCGGGCGGCGTGAACGGCGCGAAGAAGCGCGCTCGGCTGAAGCCCTCCGAGCGCGCCGACGCGGCTATCTCGGCTTTAAGTTCCTCTTGGGGCAAGCCCTCTATTGACGACAAGCTCATTTTGCCGATACTTTACGAAGAACCGCGCCTTTTATCCAGGCTATTCCGCATCGATTTCGAGGTGTGCATGTCCTTGGCGATCATAGAGAAACTGCTGTCCCTTTTTTCCGGGGGGGGCGATCCCGAGGCGGAAAAACGCAAGCAGCTCAAGCAGATAGCGAAAGAGCTCGTCAAACACAAATACAAATTCTATAAGCCCAAGGGCGAAGAGGTCCATCCCGCCTTCGCCAAGTTCTTCTACGATATCTACAAGACGGTCGCTTCGGCCCAGGTGTTCCTGCAGAACGCGGAGGCTTCCGCGCAGCTTAAGAGCCTCATCATCGACAGCTACCTCGACCAGCGGATGCTCGAGCTGCAGGAACGCTTGTCGGAGGATTCGATCTCCGGTCGGGCGAAGACCGTGCCGACCAAGGAGCTTTCGCAGCAGCTCAAGGATGAGCTCGTCGCGTTCTTCGCCGGGTTCGACGGCAACCGCATGAGGCAGATCGACGGCTCCTTCAGCGCGATTCTCTCGTTCGCCCGATTCGTCAATTTCGATTTCTTCTTCATGCTCAAGAAATTCGATTCGAACGTCACGGAGCGCAGCTTCACCTATATTCCGAAATTCGAGCCTATCCGCGCCGAGTACATCGGGGACGACGTGAAGGACTTCCTCGAGGTCCTGCTCGCGATCGATCTCGAGCAGGATTGGAAATCGGTATTCGCCGTGCTCAAGCAGTACAAGGGCGTCGACGTCGTCGCTTCCGACCAGTGGGGAAAAACCCTCGCCAGCCTGAGAGACCTCAAACGGTCGGGCATCCTCGAGCTGATGGTGCGGCATATCGACAAGAATCCCGCGTGGCAGCCGGCCGCGCATCACGTCGACGATCATATAGTCGAGCCCTATCTGCAGAAGCTGCGCGCCCAGATCGAGATCTCCATACAGAAGATCGTGCAGGAGAAGCGCAACTCGAAGATAGACGAGCTGGCCAAGGCGGTGTTCGGCACGCCGGCCGTGTCCCGGCTCAAGAACTATACGGACAAGGCGAACCTCGTATTCTCGAAGAAGATGCTCGGCGGGTTCATGCACGTGCAGGGCCTCAACTACCTCAAAGCCTTCCTCCTGGATTACTTCAAGAAGGACATCCGGGAGCTCGTCGACCTGTTCCTGATCCGGGGGCAGTGGTCGACCAACCTCCTCTCGCAGCAGCTTTCCGAAGGCTTCCACGAGCTGATGTCCGTTTCCGAGAAGCTCATCGCGTTCGACGATTCTCTGGCTGACGACGCGGATATCGGCCTTCGCCTGCGCACGTACCTGGCCAAGGCCGATAGGGACAAGGATCAGCTCAAGAATCTGCGCACGGTGCTCAAGAACGTCAACGACGACGCGCAGCGCATGATCAACGGGTCTGCCCAGGCGCTCATCACGGTCGGCAAGAACCTCAAGAACGTGCTCGAGGACTACCAGCGGACGCCGCATGAGCTGATCATCAATTGGAAGGAAATAGAGCTCGCTTCCGAGCAGCCGATCGCCGAGCGCGTGACCGAGGTGTACAAGCGCATCTACTTCTTCGTCCAGCTCATGCAGTTCTTCGCGAAAAGCGAGCAGGCCGGGTAGCGGCCCGATTGCCCGGCCGGAGCTTGCACTTATCTATTTAGAGTTATAGAATGCCCGAAACATCTACCACAAACCACCAATGAGGAAGGTCTATGTCCGATAAAAACATGGTCATGATCGACGGAAACAACGCCGCGGCGCATGTCGCCCACGCGTTGAGCGAGGTAATCGCGATCTACCCGATTACGCCGTCCAGCCCGATGGGAGAGTTCTCCGACGAGTTCTCCGCCCAGGGCCGCAAGAATCTCTGGGGCACCATTCCCCAGGTCGTCGAGATGCAGTCCGAAGCCGGCGCCGCGGGCGCCGTCCACGGCGCTCTCACCACCGGCGCGCTCAGCACCACGTTCACGGCTTCTCAGGGCCTGCTCCTGATGATCCCGAACATGTACAAGATCGCCGGCGAACTCACCTCCACGGTATTCCACATCGCCGCCCGCGCCCTGGCCGCCAACGGCCTGTCGATCTTCGGCGACCACTCCGACGTGATGGCCTGCCGCCAGACCGGTTGGGCCATGCTCGCGTCCAACAACGTCCAGGAAGTCATGGACATGGCGCTCGTGTCCCACGCGGCCACCCTCGAGTCCCGCGTTCCCTTCCTTCATTTCTTCGACGGCTTCCGCACCTCCCACGAGGTCCAGAAGGTCGAGGAGATCTCCTTCGACGTGATGCGCAAGATGATCAGCGACGACCTGGTCCAGGCTCACCGCACCCGGGGTCTGACCCCCGAGAGCCCGGTCATCCGCGGCACCGCGCAGAACCCGGACGTGTACTTCGCCGGCCGCGAGTCGATCAACAAGTACTACGAAGCCGTTCCCGCCATCGTCCAGAAGTACATGGACCAGCTGGCCGCGCTCACCGGCCGCAAGTACGGCGTCTACGAGTACCACGGCGCTCCCGATGCCGACCGCATCGTCATCGTGATGGGTTCCGGCGTCGAGCCGGTCCAGGAAGCCGTCGAGTACCTGAACTCCAAGGGAGAGAAGGTCGGCGTCCTGGCAGTGCGCCTCTACCGCCCCTTCGACGCGTCCCTCTTCGTCAAGGCCATCCCCGCTTCCTGCAAGGCGATCGCCGTCCTCGACCGCACCAAGGAGCCCGGCTCCCTCGGCGAGCCCCTGTATGAAGATGTCCGCACCGCCATCGGCGAGGCCATGATCGGCGGCAAGAGCCAGTTCAAGGACTACCCGAAGATCGTCGGCGGCCGCTACGGACTCGGTTCCGCCGAGTTCACCCCCGGCATGGTCAAGGCCGTCTTCGACAACCTCAAGGACGCCTCCCCCAAGAACAAGTTCACCATCGGCATCTACGACGACGTGTCCTTCACCTCCCTCAAGTGGGACGAGCACTTCGACCTGGGCGTCAAGGGCGTCTTCGAGGCTCTCTTCTACGGTCTGGGATCGGACGGCACGGTCGGCGCCAACAAGAACTCCATCAAGATCATCGGCGACGCCACCGACAACTACGCGCAGGGCTACTTCTCCTACGACTCGAAGAAGGCCGGCACGGTCACCGTGTCCCACCTCCGCTTCGGCAAGGCGCAGATCAAGCGCCCCTACCTCGTGGAGAAGGCCGATTTCATCGCCTGCCACAAGTTCAGCTTCATCGAGAAGCTCGACATGCTGAGCAAGGCCAAGAAGGGCGCGACCTTCCTCCTCGCGAGCCCCTTCGGCAAGGACGAGATCTGGGCGAACCTCCCCGTCGAGGTCCAGAAGCAGATCGTCGACAAGGAACTCAAGTTCTACGTGATCGACGCGATCTCCCTGGCCGAGAAGGCCGGCATGGGCGGACGCATCAACGTCATCATGCAGACCGCGTTCTTCAAGATCTCCGGCGTCCTCCCCGAGGATGAAGCCGTCGAGCTCATCAAGAAGGCGATCAAGAAGAGCTACGGAAAGAAGGGCGAGGAAGTCGTCAAGAAGAACATCGCCACCATCGACATGGCCCTGGCCGCCGTCGAGAAGGTCGACTATCCGAAGACCGCGAACAGCGCCCACAAGATGATCCTCCCCGTGCCCGCGACCGCCCCGACCTTCGTCAAGGAAGTCATCGGCGAGATCATCGCCGCTCGCGGCGAGAAGCTCCCGGTCTCCAAGATCCCGAACGACGGCACCTGGCCGACCGCGACCACCAAATACGAGAAGCGCAACATCGCCGAGAAGATCCCGGCTTGGGATCCCGAGGTGTGCATCCAGTGCGGCAACTGCACCATGGTCTGCCCGCACGCGGTCATCCGCATGAAGGCCTACGCTCCCGCGGCGGCCGCCGGCGCTCCCGCCACCTTCAAGTCCGTCGACGCGAAGGGCAAGGAGTTCGACGGCATGAAGTTCACTCTCCAGGTCGCTCCCGAGGACTGCACCGGCTGCGGCGCCTGCGTGAACATCTGCCCGGCCAAGAACAAGGCCAACCCCGAGCTCAAGGCGATCAACCTCGAGCCCCAGATTCCGCTCCGCGAAGCCGAAGCGGCCAACTGGGACTTCTTCCTCAAGATCCCGAACACCGACGCCAAGCTCCTGAACCTGAACCTGGCCAAGGGCATCGGCATGAAGCAGCCGCTCTTCGAGTTCTCCGGCGCCTGCGCGGGCTGCGGCGAGACTCCGTACGTCAAGCTCCTGTCCCAGCTCTTCGGCGACCGCGCCCTCATCGCGAACGCCACCGGCTGTTCCTCGATCTACGGCGGCAACCTCCCCACGACCCCGTACGCCACCCGCGACGACGGCCGCGGTCCGGCTTGGTCCAACAGCCTCTTCGAGGATGCGGCCGAGTTCGGCTTCGGCATGCAGCTGACCACCGAGAAGCTCGCCGAGCACGCCCGCGAAGTGGCCGCCCAGGCCAAGGCCGAGGGCATCGCTGCCGCCATCGTGGACAAGATCCTCGCGAACGCCCAGGCGACCGACGAGGACATCGAGGCCCAGCGCAAGAACGTGGATGAGCTCAAGGCTGCTCTGGCCAAGGACTCCAAGCCCACCGCCAAGAACCTCCTCTCTCTGGCCGACCACTTCATCAAGCGGTCCCAGTGGATCCTCGGCGGCGACGGATGGGCTTACGACATCGGCTTCGGCGGCCTCGACCACGTCATCGCGGCCGGACGCAACGTGAACATCCTCGTGATGGACACCGAAGTCTACTCCAACACCGGCGGCCAGATGTCCAAGGCCACCCCGATCGGCGCCATCGCCAAGTTCGCCGCGGCCGGCAAGACCCAGTCCAAGAAGGACCTGGGCGCCATCGCGATGAGCTACGGCTACGTGTACGTCGCCCACGTTTCCATGGGCGCGAACATCGGCCAGGTCATCAAGGCCTTCCGCGAAGCCGAGAGCTACAACGGTCCGTCGATCATCATCGCCTACAGCCACTGCATCAACCACGGCATCGACATGATGCGCGGCATGGATCAGGGCAAGGCGGTCGTGACCTCCGGCCTGTGGCCGCTGTACCGCTTCGACCCGCGCCTGGTAGCGCAGGGCAAGAACCCCTTCCAGCTCGATTCCAAGGACCCGACGAGCACGATCGAGGACTTCATGTACAAGGAAGTCCGCTTCAAGGCTCTGAAGGCCGCGAATCCCGCCCGCGCCGAAGAGCTCCTGAACAAGCTCAAGGCGACCTCCGAGCGGACGCTGAAAGAGTACAAGTACCTGTCCGAGCGCCCGTTCTAATCGAACGGACCGCTTAAGACGAAAGGGCCGCTTCCGAAAGGGGGCGGTCCTTTTTTATGTCTGAAAGGCATTTCAGAAATGCGCTCCGAGCAATTATTATTGAAAATAACTCATTGCCATACTAAGCTTTAATCAGTCCCACAAAAGGCGTATATATGCTATTCTCTTCCTTCTCCGGACCGAACCGCGCGTACGGTCCGAATGCCAAAATTCGCCTATCGAGGAGAATTCCGATCATGCAGAAAAGAGCCAAAATCGCCGCGCTCGCGGCCGTCGCCTTCACCGCGGTCATCGCCGCCGACGCGAAGGATTCGATCCGCATCACCAACCAGTTCCCGCCGTCGCACTTCATCTCGAAGGGGATCCAGCTGTTCGCCCAGAAGGTGTCCGAGTACTCGAACGGAACCCTGACGGTCAACGTGTTCGATTCGGCCCAGCTGTTCAAGGATACCGAAGTCGTCGAAGCCGTCCAGGACGGCCTGATCGAGATGGCCTTGGTGCCCGTCAACAAGTGGTCGGGCATGATTCCCGCCACCGACATCTTCGAGGTCCCCTTCGTATTCAGCGAACTCGATTCGCCGAAGAAATTCCTCGATTCGGGCGCTTCGGAACTCCTAGACGAGGCGTTCCAGAAAAAGGGCGCGAAGGTGGTGTTCTGGGTCGACTACGGACCGGTGCAGTTCTTCAACAACGTGCGTCCGCTCAAGACGCCCGTCGATTTCAAGGGGCTCAAGCTCCGTTCGTTCAGCAAGCTTTCCGCCGACACGGTGAGCGCGCTCGGCGCGAGCCCGACGGTGCTCACCTCATCGGAAATGTACATGGCGCTCCAGCGCGGCACCGTAGACGGAGCCACCACCGGCGTCCCCGCCGCCGTCTCCCGCAAGCTGCAGGAGGTGCAGAAGTACCTCAGCATGGACAACTATTCCACCGCGCAGTTCGTCGTCCAGGCGAACGCCAAATGGTGGAAGAAGCTGTCCGCCGCGAAGAAGGACGTCTACCTGAAGGCGGGCGCCGACGCGGCCGCAGCGATCCGCGAGTCGATCGCCGCCGCCGAGAAAGCAGCGCTGGACGAGGTGAAGAAGCAGGGCGTAGAGGTGTACTATCCGACCGATAACGATCGAAAGGCATTCCTCGCCGCGACCGCGGGTGTCGCGAAAAGCTACGCGAAGGAAGCCGGTCCGCTCGGACAGAAGCTGCTCGACCTCGCCGCGAAGATGAAATAGGGGCGGCCATGCTTACGCGGCTTCGCGACGGCCTCGGCCGGGCCAACAAAGGCATCGCATACTTCGCCGGAGCGCTGAGCCTCGTCATGGGCCTGCTGCTGTTCGTCGAAGTCGTGCTGCGCTACTTCTTCAAGTCGCCGACGTTCTGGTCCCAGGAAGTCGCGATCTATATGTTCACCTGGGCGATGTTCGCCGGAGCCGCGTATACGCTGCAGACGGGCAAGCACATCCGGGTCGATCTCATCGTCGCGAACCTTCCCGGCCGCGTCCAGTCGGCGATCGAGGCCGCGACGAGCCTGGTGGGAACGGTGTTCTGCGGCTTCGTGGCGGTGCAGGCCTGGGGCTTCGTGTCCTCGGCTTTCGAGTACGGCAAACTGTCGGCAACGCAGCTGCGCGCGCCGCTGTGGATACCGCAGTCGTCGCTCCTGGTCGGCTTCGTCCTGCTGACGCTGCAGTTCCTCTTCATCTTCATGGAGAAGGCCGCCGCGCTCGTTTCGGGGGAGGTTGCCCGATGACGTCGTTCTTCCTGGTCGTGCTGCTCCTTCTGGTCATACTCTTCCTCGGCCTGCCGGTCGCCTTCGCGCTCGGCTCGACCTCGTTCCTCCTGATCCTCGTGTTCGATCTGCCGATGAAGATCATGAGCCAAACGCTCTATACGTCCCTGGACAGCTTCGTGCTTCTGGCAATTCCGATCTTCGTGCTGATGAGCCAGATCCTGCTGGACGGCGGCATCGGCGACGACCTGTTCGACGTGATGAACTCGTGGGTGCGCCACCTGCCCGGAGGACTCGCCGTAGCCACAATCCTGGCCTGCGCGTTCTTCGCGGCGATCACCGGTTCGGGCGCGGTCACCGCGGCCACCATCGGCATGGTCGCGTATCCCGCGATGACCTCCCGCGGCTACGATAAGAAGTTCACGCTAGGGCTCTTGGCCGCGGGCGGCACGCTGGGCATCCTCATTCCGCCGAGCATCCCGCTCATCCTCTACGGTTCGATAACCGAGGAATCGGTGGGCAAGCTCTTCATCGCCGGCATAGTTCCCGGGCTGCTCCTGACGGCGGTCTTCATCGTCTATTCGGTGATCCGCAGCCGGAAGGGCGGCTTCAAACCGCTGCCGCCGGCGACCTGGAAGGAGCGGCTTTCGAGCACGAGAAAAAACATCTGGGGCATCGTGCTGCCCTTCGTCATCATCGGCGGGATCTATACCGGCGTCTTCACGCCGACCGAGGCGGCGGCCGTAGGGCTCGCCTACAGCTTGTTCATCACGCTTGTCGTCTACCGGACGCTGAAGATCTCCGACCTGCCGCGGATCAGCCTGAAGGCGCTCGCGACCTCCTGCATGATCGCCATGATCATCGCGTCGGCTATCCTGTTCGGCAAGGTTATGACGATGCTCGAGATCCCGCAGAAACTGACCGAGCTCATCATCGCCCACAAGCTGTCGCCGCTCGGCTTCATCGTCATGATGAACCTGCTCATGATCGTGCTGGGAATGGTGCTGGAGACGGTATCGATCATACTGCTGACGATGCCGCTTGTGGCGCCGGTGCTCGGCGCGCTTCATATCGATCCGATCTGGTACGCGATCATTCTGACGGTGAATATGTCGATGGCGCTCATCAGCCCGCCGGTGGGAATGAACCTCTACGTCGTCAACGGTCTGACCGACGAGATCAAGATGGGCGAGGTCATCCGCGGGGTCGTGCCGTTCCTGCTGATCATGATCGGCATGCTCGTGCTGACGATCCTGTTCCCGTCCCTGAGCACTTACCTGCCGTCCATCATGAAGTGAGCGAAGGGGCCGCGCCTTAGCCCCGCGCTGAAGCGCGCCCCTTCCGGATCACCGTTTGCCCTTCACTCGCCTAATGACCAGCGCGGTGCCGAGGACCACGAGCGCCGCTCCGGCGATCGCGGCGGAGTGGATCCGCTCGCCCAGGAAGAGGGAGCCCCAGAGGAAGGCGAACACGGGCACCACGAGGGTGACCGAAAGCGCGACGGTGACCCCGGCCGCGGCGATCAGCCGGAGATACACCGGATAGGCGAAGGCGCTGCAGAGGAGAGCGAATCCGACTGCGATGAGCCAGACCGTCGCCGGTATGCCTCCGGCGGCCGGGAGGGTGAGCACCGCGAAGGGCAGGAACGCGAGGCCCGCGAGCGAGAGGCTCGCGGCGGTCATCTGCCGAGAAGGCACGTCCTTCGCCCAACGCTTGATGTAGGAACCCGAGAAGCCGTAGCACACCGTAGCCAGGACGCAGGCCGCGATTCCGAGCGGATCGGGTACGGTTCCGAAGCCGGTTCCCCTGAGCGCGATCAACGCTACTCCTGAGACGCCGAGGGCGAGGCCGAGAAGTTTCCGTCGGGTCAACGGGTCCCCGAGGAGCGCGGCGGAGAAAATCGCTCCCCAGAGAGGCGTCATGGCGTTGACTATAGCGGGAATCGAAGCGGGAAGCCTGAGGGCCGCGAAGGAGTACAGCGCGAAGGGGATGCCCGAGTTGAGGAGCCCGACGACCAGATAGTGCCGGAGGTTCCGGCGCGAGGTAGCGCATGAAGATGAACGAGCTGCCCCACACGGCGGCGAGCAGGATGAAGAGAATCAGATCGATGAATGACACGGCAGCCTCCGTTGAAGTTCCCGCACTACGCTACGGCCGGTTCAGCGCGCCTGCCGACCCCTCGCGTTCAAGCAGCCGCAGTTTCCTCCAGAGGCCTCCCCCGTAGCCGCCGAGCCCGCCGTCCGCGGCTATGACCCGGTGGCAGGGGATCAGGATGGCGATGCGGTTCATGCCGTTCGCCGTGCCGACCGCGCGGCTCGCTCCGTCGGCTCCTATCTCGGCGGCGAGCTGTGCGTAGCTGCGCGTCTCTCCGTAGGGAATCTTGAGCAGTCCTTCCCAAACTCGGCGCTGGAAGTCCGTTCCCGGATAATCGATGGGAAGGTCGAAGACTGTTCTGTTTCCGGCGAAATAGTCCGCCAGCTGGGCTTTGAGCTCGTCGATCAGGGGGCTTTCGGCGGGGAGCATCGGCTTGCCGAGCCGGGAGGCGACGGTCCTCAGCTGGGCTTCCATCATCCGCCGGTCGCTGAACTCGAGGAGGCAGATAGCCGTCTCCGTGGCGCCGGCGACCATCGGGCCCAGGGTTGTCTCCAGCCAGGCCAGGCGCACGAAGTCGGTGCCCCGGGCGGCGCCCGGCGGCAGGCCGACCGCCTTGGAGAAGGCGTCGCGGAAGGCGGAATGGGACTCCCAGCCGTGGTCGAAAACGGCATCGTCCAGGCCGGACCCGTTCCGGAGCGACCGGAAGGCCGCGCCGAGCCGCCGCGAGCGGCAGTAAGCCTGAAAAGTCATGCCGAAGTTCCTTAGGAACCAGCGTCGGGCCGCCGCGGGGTCGATCCCCTCGGCGGCGAGCTCCGCGTCCGGTATCTTCCGGGAGGGCTCGGCTTCCACCCGGTCCACCAGAGCGCGCACCCAGCCGGGCGCCGCCTCGTCCCCTTTTCGGTCCCCGCCGCCGTCTAAGGGGCGGCAGCGCTCGCAGGGACGGAAGCCCGCGAAGAGCGCCTCCTTGGCGGACGCGAAGTATTCGATGTTTTCGGGCTTCGCCTTTCTGGCGGGGCAGGACGGCCGGCAGAAGATGCCCGTCGTCGTGACCGCCGCGTAGAACAAGCCGTCGTACGAAGCGTCCTTCCCCAGGAACGCGCGCTCCATTTCGGCGCGTCCGAGAGGAGAGGGCGAAAACAAATCGCTTTGCTCGTTCGGTTTCATGGCTCTACGGTACGCTCTTTCCGCGCTTTCTTCCACCGGAAAATGAACTATGAATTTTCCGCCGTCCGCGCTTTCCGGCCATAGAGGATCTTGCGTATTCCGTCGGGCGACATGCCGTACGAGTCGGCTAGATCGTCGATGCGCTTACCCTCTGATTTGGCGGCCCGGATCGCGTCGTTGCGCTTGTCCAGGTTGTCGCGGGCGCCGTTCTTGGCGCCCCAGCCCAAATGCTTGTCAGGATGCCGGGGGATGTATACGAGCGATCCTTGGACGTACTTCTGGATTTCCCGGAGCAGGTCGGGCGGCAGCAGGCCGTCCGCGTTGATATATGATGACATGAACGTTCCTCGGAAGTTGCGGGAATCACATCCGCTGGAGCCGAGGCGAGGAACGCGGGTTCGTTCAGGCGTTCGTCGGGCTCAAGCGGCGCTGGGGGGGAGCGGTCGGCGGGTTCTGTTCGCAATCATCGGATTCCTCCTGCTTTCGGTTCTGCTCCGCATATTCGCACGGAAGCTTTTCTCGTGTAAACGGGAAAAATCCGTTGAAACCGAATTCTCCCCGCGTTCTCGGTCTAGATGAAATGACGCGCGTCCCGTTCTTCCTGGAAGCCGCAGAGCCGTCCGATCGCGTAGGTGCCGAGGGCGGCGATTACCGTATCAAGGAAGGTTCCGATGGCGATGAGGTAAAAGGCGATCGGCTTGAGTATCAGGTAGCCGGCTTCGAAGCCGCGGCCGTAGGAGGCGCAGAGCACCGCGAGGGCCGCGTAGGCGCCGTCGCCGGGGTGGCGTGCGAGGAGCGCGGACACGACGCCGGCGGAGAGCGCTATCGCGAGCAGATCGCGCAGCGTCACTCCGAGGCTCGAATAGGATTTGATGATGACGATGAGGGATACCGCCGCGACCATCGCGCTTCCCGCTCTGCCGAAAGAGCCGAAAAGCGTCAGCGCGACCGTATTGGCCCGGCGCTGGACGCCGTGGCTCTCTTTGGCGTGCTTGAGGAGCACCGGGAGCGTGAAATTGATGTCGCCCGAGAAGAACGCGGCGAGCGCAGGCGCCAGGACGGCATAGAGATGCTTCCACGGGTGCGTCTTCGGACCGATCAGGAAGAGGAAGAGGGGAATGATCCCCGCCGAGAGGATCAGCGCGAGCCCCGCCAGGAGCACCACGAGGTCCCTGAATACTTCCGCCTTGAGCGCTCCCCTGAAGCGGACCGCCCAGTAGGCGGCTAGGACGATGACTACGGCTCCGAGTATTTCAGAGAAGAAGGAGGAAACGTAGTAGAAGATGCGGGAGAAGGAATCGATGAGCGCGGTCACTCCCTTGGCGTAGGTCTTGTCGAAGGAAAGTCCGGCGCCGAGGAAGAACGCGAGGACGCAAAGCGGGAGGAGGAAGGAGCCGTCTCCGAAGAGCGCGGCGAACGCGTTCGACGGGAACAGGTCGATCACTGCGCGCGCGACGTCCAGGGAGATGCTTTCCTTCTGTCCTTCTATCAGGATAGGTATGCGCGCGGGCGGGAATGCGATCACGGCGGCCAAGCCGATTGCGACCAGTACGACCGCGGCCCCGACGATCACGGCGAGCGTACGGAAGAAGAGCCCCCACATCCGCTGGTCCTGCCTCAGCTCGTAGACCGCAATGGCGAGCGAAAAGAAAAGCAGGGGCGCGAGCGCGTAGCGACCGAGGCGGATCGAGAATTCCTGCGCCCAGGAGAGCGCCGCCGCGACGGTCGCGTTTTCATGAGGCAGGAGAAAACCGAGAATGAGTCCGAGAAGGGATCCGACCAGTAATTTTATCCATACCTTCATGGGGAAGGAGAATACTTTAAGCGCATCCCTCCGTCAACGCCGGCGATCCGGCTCCCCGATGACGCGCCGGCGGCGGAATTCTCCGATCAGCGCTCGACGAGCGACCTTTCGTGGATTAGGGTATTGCCATGCGCCTCACGTTCTTTTTTTCGACGGTCGCGTTCTGCTATTTCGCCGCGATCGCGCTTTTCGCGGTTTCGGAAACCGGATCCCGACGGCCGTTCCCGACCGCCGGCCGCGCGTCCGGCAGGAGTCTGGAACGCATGCTGTGCGCTTTCAGCGCGCTCCTCGCTTTCTGGTCCTTGGGGACCGCGTTTTTCGTTTCGTCGGACTCGGAGTCCGAGGCGCTGCTCTGGTTCCGGCTGTTCGCGTTTTCCTGGTATCTGGCTCCGGGAACCTTCGTGCTGTTCGCGTATGCCCAGGCTAGCCGAAAGCCGCGGCTTCCGTTCGCAGCGCTGCCTTTCGTGCCGGGCTTGGCCGTCGTCGCGGTCCACCTGATCGATCCTTCTTCGGTGGTCGCCGCGGCTCCCGCCGTTTCCGGCGGAAGGCATGTCGTGTACGCGAGCACGTTCTGGAGCCATCTGGCGATCGCGAACACGGTGCTCATGCCGCTGATCGCCGCGGGGCGGCTCGCGGGAACCGCGCTTTCACCCGCTTCCGGCCCTCGGCGGCGGCAAGCGGGCGTCGTGCTTCTCTTCTTCGCCCCGACCTACCTTTTCACGACGGCTTCAAGCGTCGTCGCGCGCTGGTTCGGCGTTTCCGACCTGCCGCCGATGGCTCCCGCCTTTTCCGTATTCCTCGTTTTCGGGCTTTCGTTCGCGGTATTCCGCTTAGGTCTGCTCGATCTGACGCCCGTCACCGCCGCGAAGCGGATCTGGTCGAGCGTCTCAGACGGGGTCGCCCTGGTGTCGGCCGAAGGCGCCGTCATCGACTCCAATCTGCCGGGCGGTGCGCGCGGCGGGCGGCTGGACGCCTTCGTGGAAGGCGCCTCCGCGGGGGCAGGGAATTGGGCCGCGGCCCGTGCGGAGGGCGAGAGCGCCGGAGAGGAAAGCCTTTTCGCCTTCGAGCCGGGGAAATTTCTGCCGGCGTCCTTGCGCGTGCGTGCCGTGAACGACGATCGGGGTCCTATCGGTTTCGTCGTCGCGGCCCGCGACCTTTCGGCCGAGAAATCGCTCGCCCGCGAAACGGCTTTGAGTTCGGAGCGGGAATCGGCGCTGCGGAGCGCGGAGGATAATTTCGCCCGCGTATTCCGGCTCAGTCCCGCCGGCATGATCATCGCCGAGCTGGGCACGAGCGCCATCCTCGACGCGAACGCAGCTGCCGCCCGCGTCGCGGGCCTGACCCGCGAAGACCTGATCGGGCGCGATCTGTGGTCGCTCGATATCTCGGTTTCCCAAGGTCTTCTGGACGATATGCGGCGGACCTTGACCGGCGGCCTGACGGTCGACACGCGCGAAATATCGGTGAGCAGGGAACGGGGGGCCCCCCTCGTCTTCGCCATGACCGCGGGGCCCATCGATTTCAGCGGGCGCAAGGCGGCCCTCATCTCCTTCGTCGACATCAGCGAGCTGATCTTTCTTCGGCGGGAGCTGTTCAAGTCCCAGAAAAATGAGTCGATCGGCGCGATGGCGGCGGGACTCGCGCACGATTTCAACAATATCCTCACGGCGATCATGGGCAACGTCAGCCTGGCGCGTCTGAGCGTCGACGAAGCGGGCGATGTTTCGGCGGCGCTGGCGAGCGCGGAGGCCGCGTGCTCCCGGGCGAGGGATTTGTCCAAGCAGCTGGTCATCTACGCCAGCGGCGGCGTCACCGTTCCCGAGCCGCACGACGTGTTCGAAGTCGCGCGCGAGGCGACCCGCATCGCGCTCTCGGGAAGCTCCGCGACGGCGTCCTTCGAATCGGAGGCGAACCTGCCGCGCGCTTTGGTCGATCGCGCCCGCTTGGCGATGGCGTTCAACAATCTGGCGCTCAACGCGGTCAATTCGATGCCCGCCGGAGGAGCGCTCCGCGTCCGCGGCTCGCTGTGCCGCGTGGACGAGCGGGATGCCTCGGGGCAGGTCCCCGGCGAGTACGTCCGCGTCGAATTCGCCGATGAAGGAGAGGGGCTCGAACCGGAGCAGCTGAATCGGATCTTCGATCCCTACGTGAACACGAAAAAGAAGCTGGGCGGTTTCGGGCTCGCGATCTGCGACTCGATCGTGCAGCGGCTCGGCGGCTGGATCTCGGTAGAATCGGTCAGAGGAAAAGGTTCGACCTTCGCCGTCTATCTGCCGGCGCTGGCGCCTGCCGGCGCCGAGCCGCGGCGGGAAGAAGTCGGCGCGGAGCGCGGAGTGAAGATGGGCCGCGGAAAGATCCTTCTGATGGACGATGATCTGGCGATCAGAACGATGTCTGCCCGCCTGCTGACCCGGCTCGGCTATGAGGCGACGACCGTCGCCGACGGCCCGGCCGCGGCGGCCGCGTTCAAGGCGGCGCAGTCGGCAGGGACGCCGTTCCGCGCGGCCATACTCGATCTGACCATAGCCGGCGGCATCGGCGGCGTCGAGACCGCCGGACTCCTGCGCGAGCTCGACGCGACGGTGCCGATCTTCGTTTCCTCGGGCTACGGGAACGGGCCGGTCCTGGACGATTACCCGTCCTACGGTTTCGACGGGACGATCCCCAAGCCGTACACGCTCGAGGAGCTTTCGTTCCGGCTCTCCGGCGTCCGGTAGGCGCCCGGCGGCCTGAGCCGGTAGGTTCCGCCGTCGACGGGTTCCAGGGTCGAGCCGAGCGCGGCGCAGCGTGATGCGAGCAGGGCGCCGATGTTCCGCGCGTCGTCTCCTTCGGCGGCTGCAGGCCCGAAGGTTTCCGCGTCGATGCGTGCCGGGGTGAAGCGGACCTCGCGCGGCCCTTCGGGGCCGAACACGAGCGTCGCCTCCGCGGTCTCGTAGGTTTTCGGCGACCGCATGTCGAACACGAAATTGCCGAGCGAATAGAGTATCGGCTTCCCGCGGTAGAATTCGGCTCCCTGGAGCACGTGGGGATGGTGCCCGATGATCGCATCGGCGCCCGCGTCCACGAGCCGCCGCGCCAGGGCGCGGTCGGCGTACCGGGGAACGCCCGCGTGCTCCTCGCCCCAATGGAGCGACAGCAGAACGAAATCGGCGCTTCCCTTAGCCCGGCCGATATCGGCCTCAATCTCTTCCGCGTCGATCCATGCGGCTCCGGGGCTATTATCCGCGCGGACCGCGCTCCACATGGGCTCGACGTACGCGAGGAAGGCGAAGCGCTTTCCGTTCGCCTCGAGCACGGCGGGCCGGCGCGCGTCTTCTCCGTCGCGGCCGGCGCCGCAGCGCGCGATCCCGGCGGCGTCGAGCGCCGCGATCGTGTCGCCGAGCGCTTCGGCCCCGTAGTCGCTGATGTGGTTGTTGGCGATCGAGAGCACCGTGAAGCCGGCTTCCCTGATTCCGAGCAGGATGCCCGGCGGCGCGCGGAAGGTGATGTCCGGAAACTTGCCGGGGTACGGCGTCCCCCGATACGAAACGGGGGTTTCGAGGTTGCCGAAGACGATGTCCCGCCCCGCCAGCAGGGGCTTCGCGCCGGCGAACAGTTCCTTCCAGCCTGAAATCGGGAGCCGGTCGGCTATCTTGCGGGAGAAGACGAGGTCCCCGACCGCGGCGATCGTAGTCGTCCGGGGCTGTTCGGGATTCGATGGCTCCGGAACCGGCGGAGCGGGCACCGCGGCTATCGGTTCCGCGGAGGGGGCGGGAGGTTCGGGGTGGAACACCCGGTCGGCTCCGGCGGCGAGCGCCGAAACGGCGAAGAGTCCGAGCGCGGTTCCCGCGAGGAAGCCGCTCAGCGGATGAGAGGTTTTCTTGTGCGTCCGTTTGCGTTTCTGCATCATCGTCGCGCGTCGATACCTTTCAGGCGAAAGCCTAGCACGTATGCGCTTCCGGCGGAAGCGCGTTCGGATGGAAGCGGAACTTTTTAGCGATTGCTTCGGGCCGCGTCCCCGTATACACTGGACGCATGACTAGAGGCATCCTCGTCGTCGGCAATGATTCGACGGCTTTTTCCGCGGTAGCCGCGGCCGCGCACGCGCGCGTTGAGTCCATCGTGAAAGCCGTGTTTCCGGGGCGTCCCGTACCCGGACGGAAGCCGGCGTCTCCTTCCGGCGGCAAGAACCCCGACCTCGTCCTGCCCTGGAACCCCGCGAGCGCCGTCTCCGCCCGCGCGCTGATCGTCGGCGCGGAAAACCGCCTGGGCCGCATCGACGAGGCCGTCCTGGTCTGCGCCCCGCCTGCTATCAGGCTCCGAGCCGATGAGCTGGCTCCCGCCGAGCTCGATCAGCTGGCCGACGATTTCATGAAGGGCTGGTTCCTGCTCGTGCGGGAGCTCGCCCTGGTGTTCCGCGCGCGGAAGGCGGGCACGCTCGCGCTTGTTCTGTCGGAGAGCGCTCTGGCCGGAAACAAGGACGACGCTCCCGACCTGTTCGGCTGCGCCGCCGCCGCTTCCTTCCGCGCTTTCGCGCAGGGACTGCTCGCGTCGTCCTTCAAGGAACCCTACCGCGTGCTCGGCTTCTCTTCGGCCGACGCCGCCGACGAGGCAGGCTTCGCCGATTTCGTCTTCAAGTCGCTCGACGACGGCCGCGGGGCGGGAAAGTGGAACAAATACGGAAAAGGAGGCCTTTTCGGCCTCCTCTGACGCATAACCGGGCGGCGCGCTCTCCTAAGAACGGCTGCCCGCCGGACCGCTACCGGAAGTACGCGACACCCGCCTCGAAGATCCGCTGCAGCTTGTTCCCCGAGATATTCGCGTGGATGCCCGCTCCGACGCGCTCGGAGTGTCCCATCTTGCCGAGCACCCGTCCGTCGGGGCTCGTGAGGCCCTCGATCGCGTAGGCCGAGCCGTTCGGGTTGGCCGGTTCGGCCATGGTCGGTCGTCCGTCGGCATCCGCGTAGCAGAAGGGAACCTGGCCGGCGGCGAAGAGATCCTTCGCCAAAGCGTCGGATATCGCGATGCGGCCTTCGCCGTGGCTGACGGGGATCGAATGCACCGCGCCGACCGGATCGAGCGTGAGCCAGGGCGACTTGTTCGACATGACGCGCGTGCGGACGATGCGGGAGACATGGCGTCCGATCGCGTTGAAGGTGAGGGTCGGGAGCGTCTCGTCGGCGTCTCGGTAGGCGCCGAAGGGCACCAGGCCGAGCTTGATGAGCGCCTGGAAACCGTTGCAGACGCCGACCATGAGCCCGTCGCGCTTCCCGAGCAGTTCCGTCGTCGCTTCGGCGACGGAGGGCGCCCGGAAGGCGTTGGCGATGAACTTGCCCGAGCCGTCAGGCTCGTCGCCGGCGCTGAAGCCGCCCGAGAGCGCCACGATCTGCGCTTCCCCGATCGCCGCGGCGAGCTCGGCGGTGGAGGCGCGGACATCGTCCCTGGTCCGGTTGCGGAACACGACGATCTTGGTGCGGGCGCCCGCCTTGCGGAAGGCGCGCTCCATGTCCCATTCGCAGTTGGTGCCGGGGAAGGCGGGAAGCACGACCAGCGGCTGGGCCGCGGCGGGTTTCGAGACGCGGGGAGCCGACCCCTTGGTCCAGACCGGAAGCTCGAGCGGCTTCGCTTCGGCTTCCTCCGCGGCGGTCGCGCCGGTGGAGGTCTGGGGGTAGACGCGGGCGAGGGGATATTCGAAGGCGCGGCGCAGGACGGCTAGGGGCATTTCGGCGGCTTCGGCGCTCGCCGGGTCTTCGGCGTCCGCGGCTCCCGGAGCCGCCGCGATGATTCTGAACACCGGGTCTTCCACGGTTCGGCCGATGATCGCCCAGGCGGCTGCGCCGCCGAGCGCCGCTTTCGTCTGGTCGGAGCGTGACTCGAAGGCGGACGAATCGAGTTCGATCAGCAGGGAGCCCGCGGAGGGGAAGGCGGCCGCTGCGGACGAGTCGTACTCGACTCCCGCGCCGTTGCCGAAAGCCATCTTCGCGAGAGAGGCGGCGACGCCGCCCGAGGATACCGGGTACGCAGCCTTTACGACGCCGAGGGCGGTGAGCGCCGCGAGGGCGGCGATGTTCTTGCGGAACCCGTCGAAGTCGCAGGCGGAAAGGGAGAGCATGACAATGGACGACCCGGCGGCGCCGCTGAGCGTGCCCGAGCGCACCGAGGCGACCGGCGCGACGCCCGCGGCGAAAGCCACGAGGGTCGGGGGGACGGCGATATCCAGGCCCTGAGTTGGGTCCCGGTAGCTGCCGGACATGGAATCCTTGCCGCCGATCGCCGGCACGCCGAGCTCCAGCTGGGCCTCGAGCGCTCCCAGGAGCGCCTGGAGCGGCTTGCCCCAGGCTTCCGGGCTCGCGGTCCGCTCGAAGTACTCCTGCAGGGAGAGGCGGGAGGCGAACGGGTCGCCGCCGAGGCAGGCGAATTTGGCGAGCGCTTCGAGGACAGCGGCCTTGGCGCCGCGGTACGGGCTTTCGCATGCCAGCTCCGGATCGTAGCCGAAGGTCATCAGGCTCGCGGTGCGGGCGTCCTTGCCGAGGCTCGGAAGGGCCGCCGCCATGCCGCATTCGGGGGTGCCCTGATCGGCCCCGCCCCAGGGGAAGAGCACGGAGGACGCACCGATCGATCCGTCGAAGCGTTCCTGGAGGCCGCGGCGGCTGCCGCTCCTCAGGGAGCGGAGCTCGCGTTCGAGTCGATCGAGTAGCACGGAGGCCGATACGGTTTCGGCGCCGTCGGCCGCAACGGCCGTACGGGAGGGCGTCGCGATGAGGACTTCGGCGGATCGGCTCGCGCCGTTAGAGTCCAGGAATGAACGGTCGAGATCGACGATGGGGTCTCCCTTCCAGGTCATGCGGAGCCGGTCGGCCTCGACGACGCGGGCAACCCGCACGGCCGTGAGATTTTCAGCTGCGGAAAGCGCAATGAAGCGGTCGACGTCTTTTTCTTCCACGACGACGGCCATGCGCTCCTGCGATTCGGAGATGGCCAGCTCGGTGCCGTCGAGTCCTTCGTATTTCTTGGGAACCGCGTCCAGGTCGATGTCAAGCCCGCGCGCGAGCTCGCCGACGGCGACCGAAACGCCGCCCGCGCCGAAGTCGTTGCAGCGCTTGATGAGCCGCGCGGTCTCGGGGTTCCTGAACAGCCGCTGGATCTTCCGCTCCTCGACCGCGTTGCCCTTCTGCACTTCGGCACCCGCGCTGCTGACCGATTCGTCGGTGTGCGCCTTGGATGACCCGGTGGCGCCGCCGATGCCGTCCCGGCCCGTCTTGCCGCCGACCAGGAGGATGACGTCGCCGGGAACGGGCTCCTCGCGGCGCACCCAGGCTTCGGGGACCGCGCCGATCACCGCGCCGAGCTCCATGCGCTTGGCCATGAAGCCCGGGTGGTAGAATTCGGAGACCTGGCCGGTCGCCAGGCCTATCTGGTTGCCGTAGGACGCGTAGCCCGCGGCGGCCTCCCGGGCGATCTTGAGCTGCGGCAGCTTGCCCTGGAGCGTCGCCGAAAGCGGCGCGCGGGGGTCGGCGCCGCCGGTGACGCGCATCGCCTGGTGCACGAAGGCGCGGCCGGACAGGGGATCGCGGATGGCGCCGCCGAGGCAGGTAGCCGCACCGCCGAAGGGTTCGATCTCGGTCGGATGGTTGTGCGTCTCGTTCTTGAACATGAGGAGCCAGGGCTCCTTCGAGCCGTCCTCGAACTCGGCCGAGACACGGACGGAGCAGGCGTTGATCTCCTCGGAGACCTCGAGATCGTCCAGGAGCCCCCGCTTGCGCAGGACCTTCGCGCCGATCGTCGCGGCGTCCATGAGCGTGCGCGGCCGCTTCGCCGCCTTCTCGGGACCGTAGGTTTCGACGCGGGCCTTTTCGTACAGTTCGAGCGCCCGGCGCAGATCGGCGGCGTCGGGGCCTTCGGCTATGTCTATCTTTTCGAGCACCGTGGTGAAGGTGCTGTGGCGGCAGTGATCGGACCAGTAGGTGTCGAGCACGCGGAGCTCGGCCAGGCTCGGGTCGCGTCCGATCGACGCGAAATAATCGCGGCAGAAGCGGAGATCCGCGCCGGCCATGGCCAGGCCGAACTCGCGGCCGAGGGCGTCGAGCTTTTCGTCGCTCGCCGCGCGGAAGCCGTCGAGCCGAGCCACGGGAGCGGGCTCGTCGACCGGCGGCTCGAGGGTGGCGGGGAGGGCGAGCGAGGCCTCGCGGGAATCGACGGGGTTGATCAGGTAGCGCTTGACCGCATCCACGTCGGCGGCCGCCAAAGGCGCGCCTTTTCCGGGCGTCAGGACGATCACGCGGGCGCTCCGGACCAGCGGCTTCACGCCGACGGCGAGCTCCGCGCACTGCTCGGCGGAGTCGGCGCGCTGGTCGTACTGTCCGGGCAGATACTCGACGGCGAAGATGCGGTCGGCTGTTCCGGTGCCGGGAGCGTCCGCGCCGATCGTAAAGCGGTCGCACTGCGGTTCGGCGAAAACCAGCCGGGCCGCAGTCTCGAATTCTTCGGCGCCGAGGTGGGCGACGTCGTAGCGATGGAGAATCCTGACGGCCTCCAGGACCGCGACGGCGGGATATTGCGCGCCGAGGAACTCGGCGAGCTCGTCGCGGAGCCGTTTCGCTTCGATATCGAAGAGGGGACGTTTCTCGACGAAAACACGTCGGATGGGTGCGGTTGCGGCGGTCGGCATGAGGACTCTCCCTGTAGGGCGGTGGTCGGGAGTGTACCCTTTTTCGCCCGGTCGCCGCAAGCGAGGGCAGAATGAAGAACGAGACCCGGCGGAACTGGCGAAGGGAGGAAAATAACCGCCCGCGGCGGCCGGATCGGCGTCGCGAGCAGCAGGGAGCCGAGCAAGCTTTGTTAGTCGACGAGGCTCATTTTACGATCGGCAGGCTGGCTCCGTCCCGGAAGTACAGCGGTATTTCGGTCAACGGCGCGTCTACCGTGATCCGCGTTCCTCCTTGGTGCCGCTTCCCGCTGCGGGCTTCAGTCCAAACCGCGCCTTCGGGAAGATAGACTTCGCGCTTGCGTGCTCCGGCCTCGATGACGGGCGCCACTAGGAGGTCGGGACCGAACATATATTCGTCTCCGATGCCGTAGGTTTCTCTATCCTTGAAAAAGTCGAAGAGCAGGGGCCGTATGACAGGCGTACCGTCGGCCGCCGCCTTCTTCATCTGGGCAATGATGTACGGCTTCATCCGCTCCCGCAGGAAAATGAGATCCTTGATGATTTCGTAGACTTTCTCCCCGTAGCTCCAGGCTTCGTTCGGACCGCCCGACCAGCAGTAAGCGTTGGGGTCCGTTCGGACGTAGTCCTTGTACGGAAGCCGGAAGCCGTGGAGCCGAAAGATGGGACAGAAGACGCCGAACTGGAACCAGCGCACCAGGAGTTCGCGGAAGTCTTCGCTTTCCGGATCGCCGTTGAAGAAACCGCCTATGTCTGTGGTCCACCAGGGAACGCCGCAGAAGGAAAAATTGAGGCCTGCCTTGAT
>QKCO01000059.1 GCA_003245635.1 Treponema sp. | reverse complement strand
AGGGCGGCGCCCCGCTTGAGCTGGGAAAGCAACTTCTCGCAGGCCTTGACGACGGCGTTGCCGGTGAGGTAGGTCGTGGAGGAAGCGTAGGCGCCCTTGTCCATCGGCGCCGTTCCCGTATCCGCGCACACCAGCTGGATATTGTCCATTTCGGTCATGAGCACCTGGGAGGCGAACTGCGCGAGGATGGTCTCGGCGCCGGTTCCCAGGTCGGAAGCTCCCGACATGACCGTATAGCTCCCGTCGTAGTTGAGCCGGACCTCCGCTTCGACCACATCCATGCCGCCGATGCTCGATCCGTGCATCGCGATGGAGCAGCCGACGCCGCGCGCCTTGTCGCTGCCGGCATCGGCGCGGGGGAATTTCTCCTTCCAGCCGATGAGGTCCCGGCCCCGCCGGATGCAGCGCTCGAGCGCGCTGCTCCCGATCTTCGCGTCGCCTGCGGCATTGCCGCCGGCCAGGAAGGGGTGCGATTCCCCGACCTCGATGATGTTCTTCAGCCGGAATTCCACTGGGTCCCAGCCGAGGGCGAGGGCGAGCCGGTGCACGGTGCTTTCGATGCCGAAATTGGCCTGCGGCGCGCCGAAGCCGCGGAAGGCGCCCGCGGGAACGAGGTTCGTGTAGACCGCGATGCCGCTGTATTCGACGGCCTTCACCTTCCCGTAGATGGGCAGCGCGTTCTTGCACGCGACCGCGAGCACGTCGATGGCGTGCTCGCCGTACGCGCCGGTGTTGGACAGGACTTCGAGCCGTATGGCCCTGATGATCCCGTCGCTCCGGCGCGCGCCCATCTTCACGGTCACCCGGATGGCGTGCCTCGTGTTGCTGCACGCGAAGGCTTCCTCCCGGGTGAAGACGAGCATGCACGGTTTCCCGGTGCGCAGCGTCGCGAGCGCCACGAACGCTTCAACGAAGGTGCTGTTTTTGCCGCCGAAGGCGCCGCCGACCTTGGGCTTCACGACGCGGATGCGGTGCTGCGGCAGCTCGAGCACTTTGGCGACGATGCGCTGGACGTGGAAGGGCGACTGGCAGGAGCTGTAGATTTCGAGCTTCCCCCGGGGATCGATCCGGCAGAAGGCGCGGTGCGTCTCGAGGGTCGCGTGGGCCTGGGCCGTGGTGTAGTAGCTGCCTTCCACGACCTCGTCGCAGAGCGCGAACTCCGCCTCGACGTCGCCGCGCTTCCAGGGGAAGGCCGCGGCGATATTCCGTTCCGGCTCGTTGTCGATCGGGAGGTTCGCGAAGACGTCCTCTTTCCGGTGGAGGACCGTCGGGTTGTCGAGCGCTTTCTCGAAGTCGAGGATCGGCTCGAGGACGCGGTAATCCACTTCGATGAGATCGAGCGCCGTGAGGGCGGTCCTCTCGTCCTTCGCGGCCACCAGCGCCACCGGGTCGCCGACGTAGCGGACGGTCTTGTTGAACAGGCAGCGGTCGTAGGGAGAGCCCTCGGGGTAGGCTTCGGCGGCGTAGGTATGGAGGATGGGCTTCACGTCGCGGTGGCTGAGGACGCAGGCGACGCCGGGAAGCGCGAGCGCCTTTTCGGCGCGTATGTCCGCTATTTCGGCGAATGCGTGGGGGCTCCTCAGGAGCTTGACGCAGAGGGCTCCGGGCGGCGCTAAATCCTGGACGTACACGGGCTTGCCCAGGATCGAACCCATACCGTCTATCTTGTTCTCCGAAGTCCCGATCATGGCCGGTCCGCTTCCTTATATCCGTGGTGGTCTAGACAAGATATAGCGATTGCGATCCTCTGTAAACAGGCGCGTCGGGAAACGCTGTTGACTACATGTATATACAGCTTTTACACTGTAACCAATTCCCGAGAGATCGGAAAGGGGCGGAGGAACGCAATGGCCGATTCGTACGTAGGCAAGTCCTGCGCGAGGGTGGACGGACTGGAAAAGGTCACGGGAAGGGCGCGCTTCGGCGCGGACCTGCATTTCCCGGACGAACTGGTCGCCCGCGTCCTGCGCGCGCCCGTTCCTCGCGCCTCGATAGCGAACCTCGACGTTTCCGCTGCGCTCTCCCTGCCGGGAGTCGCGGCCGCCGCCACGGCGGCTGACGTGCCCGGCCGCAACGAGATGTTCGGACGCTTCCCCGTTTTCGCCGCCGGCGAGACCAGGTACTCCGGAGACGCGATCGCGGCCGTGGCCGCCGAGGACGAACGGAGCGCCGAACGCGCCCTGGCCGCCATCCGCTTCGAATACCGGGCGCTTCCCGGCGTCTGGACCCTCGACGACGCTTCCGCGCCCGGTCTCGCCGTCCACGCGGACGCGGGCGGCAACGAAGTCGAGGCCGCCTACTACCCGCTGCGCTTCGGAGACGCGGAGGCGGGTTTCGCGGAAGCCGAGCTGAAGCTCGAGAGAAGCTATTCGGTCGGTTTCCAGGAGCACGCGTATATAGAAAACGAGTCGGTCGTCGTCGTGCCCGCTCCCTTCCACCACGGAATCGAGATCTACGGCTGCATACAGAACCCGTATACGATACGCTCGAACGTCGCCGCCGTCCTCGGCTTGTCCGAGGGCAAGGTGCGCGTCGTGACGACGGCGATAGGCGGCAGCTTCGGCGGCAAGGACGAATCGGTCATGACGATGGCCGCCCGCTGCGCGGTGCTGGCGCTGAAGGCCGGCCGTCCGGTCCGCATGGACTTCAGCCGCGAGGACAGCTTCCTCGAAAGCTGCAAGCGCCACCCCTTCCGCATGGACTACGCCGCGGCGCTCGGCAGTGACGGCACCCTGCGCGCCGTCGACGCCAGGCTGGTCTGCCAGGGCGGCGCGTACAACAACAAGGCGCGCTTCTCCAATTGGCGCGCCGCGGTGCACGCCGCCGGAGCCTACCGGGTTCCCCACGCCCGGGCGGACGTCAGCGCGAAATACACGAATACGGTATACGGGGGCGCCTTCCGCGGCTTCTCGGGGCCGCAGGTGCTGTTCGCGGTGGAGACGCTCGCCGACGAGGCCGCTTCGGAGCTCGGAATGAACCCGAAGGATTTCCGCCTGCGCAACGCGCTGCGCGAGGGGGACTCGATCGCCTGCGGCCAGGTCCTGAAGTCCGGAAGCATCGCGGCTCCCCTGCCGCGCATGATCGAGGATATCGCCCGCAAGACCGATTTCGACCGGAAATGGTCCTCCTGGCCCGAGGAGAACGAGCGCTCTGGCGACGTGAAGAAGGGGATCGGGATTGCGGTCAACTTCCGGGGCGCCGGTCTCGGCGGGGAAGGGGTCGACTGCTCGAGCGCCGCGCTCTCCATCTGCCGGGACGGCAGCGTCATCCTGTTCTCGGGGCACACGGAAATGGGGCAGGGCATGCGCACCGCGCACTCCCAGATCGCCGCGGAGGAACTCGGCATTTCGATCGATAAAATCGATTTCCGCCATTCGGACACCTCGGCGACCTTCGACGCGGGGCCGACCGTCGCGAGCCGAGGCACGCAGTCGGGCGGCCGGGCGGTGCTCGACGGCGCGCGGAAGCTTCGGGAGCGGCTGCTGGACGCGGCCGAGAAGAAAACCGGCCGGCCCCGCTCCGAGCTGTCCTTGAGCGGGAACGCCGCGCGCGGAGCGGACGGCGCGCCCCTGTGCTCCTACGAGGAATTGGTTTCCTACTGCTACTATCCGCTGGGGATCGACCTGTCGGCGCGGGGCTGGTACAGCCCGGGCCTCTACGAGATCGACCATCGGACCCAGCAGGGAACCTGCTACCAGACCTACACCTTCGGCGTCGCGGTCGCCGAGATCAGCGTCGATACGGCCACCGGGAAGGTCCGCGCCGACCGGATCTCCCTGGCCTACGAGCTGGGCAAGGCCATCAACCCGCAGCTCGCCTACGGCCAGCTGGTAGGCGGCCTCATGCAGGGACTCGGCTACGCCCTGTTCGAGGAGCTCGAGGAAGAGGAAGGCGTCCTCCGAACCCGGAATTTCGACGATTACCTCATTCCGACGACGATGGACCTGCCGGAGATCGACCTGTCCATCTACGAAAGCGAGAACCCCGAAGGCCCCTACGGCGCCAAGGGCATCGGTGAGCTCGGCGTCGAGCTCATCGCCCCCTGCATAGGGAACGCGCTTTTCCACGCCACCGGCCGTCGCCTGCGCGACCTGCCGTTCAATCTGGAGCGGGTGCTGCTCGGCGCCCCGCTGCGAAGGAGCTAGTCCGTGCCGCTCGAACGCCATTTTTCGGCATCCTGCGTCGAGGAAGCCCTCGACGTCCTCGGCCGCCGGGGCCCCGAGGTTCTGATCTGCGCCGGAGGCACCGACGTCATGGTCGCCCTCCGCGCCGGTGCCCTGCCTCCCGAGAAGCGCGTGCTCCTGGACGTCTCCCGCATAGCCGCCCTGTCGGGCGTCCGGGAACTCGACGGCGGCGCGGAGATCGAGGTCGGGAGCCTTACCACTCACGCCCTGGCTTCGCAGGACGCCGTCCTCGCCCGATCGTCGATCATCCTGCCGCGCGCCTGCCGTTCGGTCGGCTCTCCCCAGGTGCGCAACCGGGGCACCGTCGGCGGCAACGTGCTGACGGCGGCCCAGTGCGCGGACACCATACCCGCGCTTTTGTCGCTGAACGCCTCGGCCGTGCTCGCCGCGCCGGGCGGCCGCGAGCGGATCGTTCCTTTGGCGGATTTCTTTCCCGCGCCCAAGCGCAGCGCCATTGAGGCGGACGAGCTGCTGACCGCGCTCCGGTTCCCCTCGCTCGGACCGCGCTGGCGCGGCTCCTTCTACAAGCTCATCAGGCGCGCCGCCGTCGCGAAGGCGCGGCTCAGCTTCGCCTTCCTCGCGCGCCTGTCGCCCGACGGCGTCGTCGAGGACGCGCGCCTTTCGATCGGGGCGGCGCTGCCGGTTCCCGCCCGCTTCGAGGCCGCCGAAGCCCTGCTGCGCGGCAGCGCGCCCTCGGCTGAATTAGTCGAGGACGCGGCGGAAGCCTGCGCCGCGCAGATGGCCGCCGCGACCGGCAAGCGCTGGAGTTCGCCGTACAAGAACCCGGTCCTGCGCGCGGTGGCTCGCCGGGAACTGGCGGCGATGCTCGGATTGGAGGCCCCTCATGAAAACGGATTCTGAAAACGGAAAGACGATCGAACTCAAAGTGAACGGCCGTTCGCATCGCCTCGAAGTGGGGGCGGAAGAACGGCTGGTCGATCTGCTGCGCGATCGGCTGAAGCTCTCCGGCACCAAGGAATGCTGCGGCATCGGGGAATGCGGCGCCTGCACGGTGGTCATGGACGGGAAGGCGGTGAACTCCTGCCTGGTGCCCGCCTGCGCCGCCGACGGCGCCGAGATCCTGACCATCGAAGGCCTCGCGGGGGCCGACGGCTCGCCGCACCCCCTGCAGCGCGCCTTCATCGAGGCCGGCGCCGTCCAATGCGGCTACTGCACGCCCGGCATGATCATGAGCTCTTACGCGCTGCTCGAACAGGAAAAGGCTCCCAGCGATGAGCGGATCAAGGAGGCCCTGAGCGGGAACCTCTGCCGCTGCACCGGCTACGCGCAGATCGTGGACGCCGTCAGGCGCGCCTCGGGGCGGGAATCCGCCGACACCTTCCGGGTCGAAGAGGAGAAGCTATGAGCGCGAAGGTCCGTATCGTCAAAGCCGCGTTCCTGATAGCCCCGGGGGCCCGGGTCCGTACCGGCCTCTCGCTCGCCTGCGAAGGGGCCCGGATCGCGATGGTCGCGCCGTTCGAAGAGTGCCTGGCTGCGTATCCGGGTGCGGACGTGGACGATCTCGGCGAGTGCGCCCTTTCGGCGGGCTTCGTGAACGCGCATATGCACCTGTACGGCGTCCTCGCGCACGGCATCACGCCGCCGGTGCCCATTACGTCCTTCAAGGGCTTCCTTGAGGACTATTGGTGGCCCCTGGTGGAGAACCTCCTCGATCCGGCGATGATCGCCGCGGCGACCCGCGCTTCGGCGCTCGAGCTCATCGACGGCGGCGTCACCTCGCTCTGCGACGTCCTCGAGGCGCCGCTGGCCGGAGGCGGCGGGCTCGACTCGGAAGCCTCCGTCCTCGGGGAGCTCGGCCTCCGCGCCGTCCTCAGTAGCGAAGCCTGCGAACGGATCTCGTTCGACGACGGCGTGCGCGTTCTCGAGGAGAACGCCGCCTTCGCCCGCTCGAGGCCGGCGTCCGGCCGCATATCGTCCTTCCTCTGCACGCATACCTCCTTCACCTGCTCGAAGGCCTTCATGGAGCGTGCGCTCTCGCTCGCCGCGGAGAGCGGCCTTGATATCCAGTTCCACCTGAACGAAAGCCGCTACGAGCCGGACCGCTGCCTCGAGCGCAGCGGCTTGCGTTCGGCCGAGTGGTACGATTCCATCGGCGTCTTGGGAGAGAACATCCTCGCGGCCCAATGCGTACAGCTTTCCCCGCGCGAGATCGAACTTTTGGCCGCCCGCCGCGTGCGCGCGGTGCACGTGCCCCTCAGCAACTGCGAGGTCGGCGGCGGGGTCGCTCCGGTGCCCGAGCTCCTGGGCGCGGGCGTCGTCTGCGGCCTGGGGAGCGACGGGTACATCAACGATTTCCTGGAAGTGATGCGCGGCGCCTTCCTCATCCACAAGGGGCACCGGCAGGATCCTTCGGTCATGGACGCCCATACGGTGTGGCGCATGGCAACCGAGGGCGGCGCGGACGCGGTTTTCCCCGGAACTCGCCTCGGGCGGCTCGAGCCGGGCGCCCCGGCCGATTTCATCGCCATCGCCGTGGACGACCTGCCGACACCCGCCGACGAGCGCAACCTGCTCGACCAGCTGATCCTCCACCGGCGCAACCGCCACGTGCGGGAGGTGGTTTCAGGCGGCGTGCCGCTCAAGTCGCGCGGCGTCCTTCTGACCGGCGATTTCGCTTCCGCGCGGGCAGAGTCCCGGCGCGAGGCGCTCCGCCTCTGGGAGGCGGGCAGGAAGGCGGCCGGGAGGAACGGCGCCTGACGCCGACCCGCATCCGTTTCATTCGCTCAAGCAACGGCGCTTCGAGGGCGCCTTGAGTCGTATTCGCGATTATGGAGGACTTGCCATGGCATTGCCGAGCGCGCGGCTGAGGACGCGCCTATTCGATATTGAACTGCAGAGCCCCTTCGTGCTCGGTTCCGGACCCTTGAGCTACGACGGGCACGGTATGATCCGCGCCCACAAGGCCGGAGCGGGAGCGGTCACGACCAAGACCATCAGGGACGATCCGGCGGACAACCCCTTCCCCCACATGGCCGTGGCCGGCCGGGATTCGATGGTGAACGCGGAGAAGTGGAGCGACATCAGCGGAGAAGCCTGGGTCGGCAGCGAAATCCCGCGCGCCAAGGACGCGGGCGTCGTCGTGATCGGGAGCGTCGGGCATACGCCGGCCGAAGCCGAACACTGGGTGTCCCGCGTCGATGAGGCGGGCGCGGACATCATCGAGCTGGTCTCCTACCAGGAAGCGACCCTGGTCCCCATGATCCGCCACGCCAAGAGCGTCAGCCGCAAGCCGGTGCTCGCCAAGCTCAGCCCGAACTGGCCCGATCCCTTCGCTTCGGCGAAGGCGGCGCTCGCGGCAGGCGCGGACGGCCTGACCGCGATGGATTCGCTCGGCCCCGCGCTCCGCATCGACATCGCGACGGCCCGGCCGCTCCTGGGCGGTTCCCGCGGCGAAGGCTGGCTCACCGGCTCGGCCATCAAGCCCATCATCCTCGGCCACGTCGCGCGCATCGCGGCGGCGATGGAGGCTCCCATCGTCGGCATCGGCGGCGTCATGACGGCGGAGGACGCCGTCGAAATGCTCATGGCCGGAGCCGACGCCGTCGGCATCTGCACGGCGCCGCTCCTGAAGGGCATCGAGTGGATCACGAAGCTCAACGACCGCCTGGAAGCGCTGCTAGAGAAACTGGGCTACGCTTCGATCGCGGAAGTTTCCGGGGCGGCGCTGGCGAATCTGCGGGGACCGGAGGACATGGAGAAGTTCGGCTTCCGCTTCGACCCCGGCCTCTGCACGTCCTGCGGCGCCTGCGTGCGCTCCTGCGCCTACGAGTCGAGAACGCTCGAGGGGAAGGCGATGTCGGTCGACGAGCGGACCTGCCGGTACTGCGGGCTGTGCTCGTCGGTCTGTCCGACCGGCGCGCTGACGCTCGAGCGTTAGGAGCCTTCGGGCTCCTCGTTTCCGCTGCGGCTCCGCGCCGTCCGGCCGGGGCGGCGGGAGGCTAGAAGGAAAGCAGGATCGAAAGGTCCATGATCTTCGGGTTGAACCAGATCTTCACGTAGCCCATCTTCTCGTCGTAGAGGTTGTAGTAGATCTCTTCCCAGCACAGGAGCGGCGCGTTCGCGGGCAGCCCGAACAGCGCCGCCGACTCGGCGTCGTTTTCGGCCATGAGCCAGGCGGTCGTATGATTGCTCTCGTTCGCGCAGTGGTCCTTGATCATTCCGCCCATATTCTCGAAGTACTCGCCCGGCTCGGGGGCGCTCACGACGAAGGCCTCGAGCAGCTCGACCCGGCCCCTGATGGCGTGTTCTCCGTCCGCCGTGAAGTCGAGCTCGAAGGCGAGGACGCGGGCGCCGCGGGCTTCCTCCATGCGCGCGAGCATGCCGGGCGAGGGTGCCGCCGGCCGCGGCGCTGACCGGAACGATCTGACGGCATAGCCGCGCGATCCGAGCAGCCGCTTGAAGTCGGAGTTGAGGTCGAAGCGCATCGTCAGGTTGGTGACCGCCGGATGCCCGAAATTGCCCTTGCCGTGCTTGCGGGTGATGCTGCCCTCTTCCATGAGGGAGCCCATCGCCTTGCGCACGGTCTCCCGGCTCATGCCGAGCTTTTCGCTCAGGAGATTTTCCGGCTCGAGCCGGTTGTCCCCCGGCTTCATCGCGCGGATTCTCTTCAGGAGGTATTCTTTGGCCTGCAGGTACAGCGGCGCGTCGTCTCGGCTTTTTTCCATCGTGGCCCGCTTCGTTGAAAAAGATTTTAACGAGTATTGCCTCCGTTCGCTCAGCGTGTCAACGCGACGAAGCCCGCGATGTTTTTTTTATCGCCTTGACATCCTCGGACCGGGTCGCGGATATTGTCTATACAACTTTGCGTGAGGAGTGCGATGAGCGCCGCGAACCTACAGGCAACCTGCGTCTCCGGGGGAAGCGTCCCGACGCCTTCGGGCCTTCGGCGGGCGGACATACTCATCGAGGACGGCGTCATAGCCGCGATCGGCGAAATAGATCCCAACGCCTACGGCCGGAGCATCGACGCGGACGGCCTTCTGGTTCTGCCTGCCGGCGTGGACTCCCACGTCCACCTGGCGATGCCCGCCGGCGATTTCTCCACCAGCGACGATTTCGAATCCGGCTCTCTGGCCGCCCTGCGCGGCGGAACCTGTTCCCTAGTGGACTTCGTCGAGGGGGAGGAGGGCGAGCCCCTGGTCGAGGCGCTCGATAAGCGCCTGCGCGAAAGCGCCTCCGCGCGGACGCGCGTGAAGCTCCACATGACCGTTTCCCGCTGGACCGGGGATACCGAGGCCCAGATGCGTGCCTGCGTCGAACGCGGAGTCGGCAGCTTCAAGATATACCTCGCATACCTGGACAGCTTCGGCCTATCGCCGGAGGACGCCTTCCGCGTGCTCGAGGCCGCGCACCGTCTGGGCGCCAAGGTACTCGTCCACGCCGAGGAGGGCCAGTCCATCGCGGCGCTGCAGCGCGCCTTCGCCGCGGCCGGACCGCGTACCGCCCGCTGCCACCCGCTGAGCCGGCCCGAAGGCGCGGAAGCCGCCGCCGCCGCGCTCCTGGCCTCCTTCGTCGAGCGGATCGGCGGGCCGCTGCTGACCATCGCCCACGTGAGCGGGGCTGCGGCGATGCGGGAGATCCTGGCGGCCAAGGCCAAGGGCCTGCCGATCCGCGCCGAGACCTGTCCCCACTACCTGGCCTTCACCTCCGACGCGTACGACCGCGAAAGCTCCGAAGCCGCGCTCTTCGTCATGAGCCCGCCGCTCCGGACCGCGCGGGACGTCGACTTCCTCTGGTCCTGCGTCGCCGACGGTTCGATCGATTTCATCTCGACCGACCACTGTCCCTTCATGAAGGCGGAGAAGACCTCCCGCGCCGACGATTTTCTGCGCATCCCCAACGGGGTCGGCGGGATCGCAGAGCGGGCCGCCTTCGTGCTGTCCGAAGGCCATTTCGGCCGCGGGATACCCTTCGACCGCTTATCCGAGGTCTTGTCTGGAAACGCCGCCCGGCACTATGGTTTTTCGTCCGACGCCGGGCCGCTGGCACCCGGAGAGCGGGCCGACCTCTGCTTGTGGAATATCGATACCGATTACGTTTATACGAAGGAACTCGGCCGATCGCGCTGCGACTATTCGCTGTACGAGGGGATGCGCCTGCGCGCGTCTCCCGCGGCCGTCCTCCTGGACGGCCGGCCGGCGGCCGGCGATTGGAGCATAAGGAGCTGAACCTATGAACGACACGCGAAAACAGACCCGCGACGACGCCGTCGTCGCTTTGTGCCGGACCCTCATCCGGCAGCGCAGCTATTCGGGCGAGGAGGGCGGCGTTGCCGGCGCCCTGGCCGATTTCTTCCGTTCCCGCGGCTTCGACGAGGTGGCGGTGGACGGCTACGGAAACGTCGTGGGCCGGATGACTGGCAAAAGGCCGGGTCCGAAGATCCTCTTCGACGGGCATATCGACACGGTGCCGGTCCCCGATCCGTCGGTCTGGACGCACGATCCCTTCGGCGCCGAGATCGCGGACGGCCGGGTCTACGGGCGCGGCGCCTCCGACATGAAGGGAGCGGTCGCCGCGATGGCCTGCGCGGTCGCCGACTTCGCCGACGACACGGGGCGCGACTTTCCCGGCTCCCTCTTCGTGGCCGGCGTCGTGCACGAGGAATGTTTCGAGGGCATCGCCGCCCGCTCGATCAGCTCCGCCGTCGAGCCCGACTACGTGGTGATCGGCGAGGCCTCCGAGCTCAACCTCAAGATCGGCCAGCGCGGCCGGGCGGAGATACGCCTTGAGACCTTCGGCGTGCCGGCGCATTCGGCCAACCCGGAGAAAGGCGTCAACGCGGTCTACAAGATGTCCGACCTCATCTCAGCCGTCCGCTCTCTCGTGCCGACCGAGCATCCGGTGCTCGGGAAGGGCATCCTCGAGCTGACCGACATCAAGTCCGATCCGTACCCGGGCGCTTCGGTCGTCCCGAGCTACTGCCGGGCCACCTACGACCGCCGTCTTTTGGTGGGCGAAACCAAGGAAAGCGTGCTCGCACCGCTCAACGACCTGATCGCCCGCCTGTGCGCGGCCGATCCGCAGCTCAAGGCGAAGGCTTCCTACGCGGTCGGCAAGGAACGCTGCTACACCGGAAACGACATCGAGGGGGAGCGCTTCTTCCCCGGCTGGGTCTTCTCCGAGGACGACGCCTACGTGCGCAGCACCCTCGCGCGCCTGCGCGAGGCCGGCTTCGCGCCCGAGATCACTAAATACAATTTCTGCACGAACGGCAGCCATTACGCCGGGGAGCGGGGCATCCGCACCCTCGGCATGGGACCTTCCAAAGAAAACATCGCGCATACGATAGACGAGTACGTCGAGATCGAGCAGCTGACCAAGGTGCGCGAGTGCTACTACCAAATCATCCGGGGCCTGCAGGACGCGGGAATCGGCGCATGACGCTCATCAAGAACGCCCTGGTGGTCGACGGCTCGGGCGACGTTCCCTTCGCCGCCGACATTCTCCTCGAAGGCGACTCCATCGCGCGCATCGGCCCCGGTCTGAGCGTCGCCTCCGATGCGCGCGTGATCGACGCGTCGGGCCTCGCCGCCGCTCCCGGCTTCATCGACGCCCACGGGCACAACGACCTGCGCGTTCTCGAGACCCCCGAGGTCCTGCCCAAGCTGATGCAGGGCATCACCACCGAGGTGATCGGCCAGGACGGCATTTCGATGGCGCCGCTTCCCCTCGATCGGATCGGCGAGTGGCGGGCCTACCTTTCCGAGTTCAACGGAACCAGCGAAAGCCTCCCTCTCGACTACGTCGATACCGCCGGCTACCTGGACCGGCTCGAGGCTGCGCGGCCGAGCGCGAACTACTGCTATCTCCTGCCGCACGGGAACGTGCGCCTCGAGGCGATGGGGCTCGAGAACCGGGCGCCGACCGCTTCCGAGCTCAAAGCGATGCGGAATATAGTGCGGCGCGAAATGGAGGCCGGCTGTTTCGGCCTGTCGACGGGCCTCATCTACGCGCCCTGCTCCTACGCCGCCACCGACGAGCTGGCCGCCCTCTGCGAGGAAGTCGCCGCCTTCGACGGCATGCTCATGATCCACCAGCGCAGCGAGGCGGACGCCATCCTCGACTCGATGCGGGAAGTCCTCGAGATAGGCCGCCGTTCCGGCGTGCGCCTCCACTTTTCCCACTTCAAGGTCTGCGGCAAGAAGAACGCGCCGAAGCTGGACGCGATGTTCGAGCTGCTCGACCGCGCGCGGGAGGAGGGGCTGGACGTATCGCTGGACCAGTACCCCTACGTCGCCGGCAGCACGTCCCTCGGCGTCGCGCTGCCGCCCTGGGCGCACGACGGCGGCGTCGAGGAGCTTGCGCGGCGGCTCTCCTCCAAGGCCGAGCGCGCGCGCATGGCCGCCGACATCGAGCGGGGCATCCCCGGCTGGGACAACTTCATCGACTTCGCGGGCTTCGACGGCATCTTCCTCACCAGCGCAGTCACCGACGCCAACAAGCGCTTCCTGGGGAAAAGCATGGACGAGATCGCCGCGCTGACCGGCAAGGAGCCCCTCGACGTCGTGTTAGACCTGGTCCTCGAGGAACGCAACCGGGCGGGCATGGTCGATTTCTACGGGACCGAGGACGCGGTCGTCCGCATCATGGGGCGGCCCGAGATGTGCGTGAGCAGCGACGCCGTGCTCGACGAGATGCCGCACCCCCGCGCGTACGGGGCGTTCCCCCGGGTGCTCGGCAAATACGCGCGGGACGAGAAGGCGTTGCCCCTGGAAGCCGCGGTGCGGAAGATGAGCGGCAAGACCGCGGAGGTCCTGCGCCTGGAACGGCGGGGCCTCCTCCGGGAAGGCTTCTACGCCGACCTCGTGCTCTTCGACCCGAATACGGTAGCCGATACGGCGACCTACGTCGATCCGAAGCGCTTCCCTTCGGGAATACGCTGGGTGCTGGTCAACGGAGAGGCCGCCGTGGCCGAAGGACGCTACGCGGGCGGCCGGAGCGGCGCCGTGCTGAAACGGAAATAGGGAGGATGGAAATGGGCAGCGTATTGTTCAAGGACGCGATCGTCGTCACCATGAATCCGGCGCGGGACGTCTTCTTCGGCGGCGCCGTGCTCGTGGAAGGCTCTTCCATCCGGTCGGTGCATCCGAGCTCGGAAGGGCTTCCGCCCGCCGACCGCACGATCGACTGCCGAGGGAAGATAGTCCTGCCCGGCTTCGTGAATACGCATACGCACCTGTTCCAGACCCTCCTGAAGGGACTCGGGGACGATATGGCCCTGGACCGCTGGCTGTCCACCATGACCTTCCCCGCGGCCCGCTTCCTGTCGCCGGAACTCTGCTACGACGCCGCGATGGCAGGCTGCCTCGAGGGGCTCAGGACCGGCGTGACCACGAACCTCGACTACATGTATCCCCACGCCGCCGGGGGGCTCTCCGACGCCGTGATCAAGGCCTTCCGCGATTCGGGCGTCCGGGGCATCTTCGGCCGCGGCTGCATGGACGTCGGGGAGGAGTTCGGCGTCCCCAAGGGCATCATGCAGTCGCCCGAGGCGATCGAGAAGGACCTCGTGCGCCTGCTGGACGCCTACGGGCGGGATGCGGACGACATGGTCCGCGTGTGGCTCGCTCCCGCAGCGGTCTGGTCGAGTTCCCGAAAAAGCCTTGAAATGCTCAAGCGCGTCAAGGACGCCTACGGCACGGGACTCACGGTCCACATTTCCGAGACGCCCTTCGACCGCGAGGCGACGATGAAGCTGCACGGTAAAAGCGACGCGGAGATGCTCGAGGAGCTCGGCCTGGTCGGTCCGGATATCCTCATGGTCCACTGCGTCTTCCTCACCGAGCGGGACCGGCGCATGGCCGCCCACTACGACCTCAAGGTTTCCCACAACGCGGCGAGCAACATGTATCTTTCCTCGGGCGTCGCGCCCGTGCCCGGCATGCTCGCCCAAGGCATATCGGTTTCCCTCGGCGTCGACGGAGCGGCGAGCAACAACAGCCAGGACATGCTCGAGCTCATGAAGCTCACGGCGCTCCTGCACAAGGTGAGCTCGCGGGACCCCACGATCATCACCGCGGAGAAGGTGCTCGAAATGGCGACCATAGACGGCGCGCGCTGCCTGGGGCTCGACGGGCTGATCGGATCGCTCGAGGCGGGGAAAAAGGCCGATATCCTCGTGTTCGATCCGCAGCTGTCGGCGAAGGCCGTGCCGCTCCACAATCCGGCCTCGACCATCGTCTATTCCTCCTCGGAGCGGAACATACGGTCGGTCATGGTGAACGGACGGCTGGTCATCGACGAGGGCGAGTACCGCGGGGGCAAGTCCGAGGAGGCGATCCTCCGCGACTGCCAGGCTTCGGCCGAGCGCCTGGCGGAGCAGGGCGGCATGAGCAACCGGCTGTCCGGCCACATCTGGCGCTCTTCGGCGTTCTAGAAGAAGAGCCGTTCCTCGACGCGGCGTTCGGCGACCAAACGGCCGCGCGCGAAGACGTGGGTCTTAGCCGCCTGCGAAAGCAGCGCTTCCGAAGGCGTCCTCGCGTCGAGGATCACGAGGTCCGCGCGGCAGCCGGGCGCGAGTCCGTAGGCTTCGAGCCCCATCGCGCGCGCGGGGGCGGCGGTGACCATCTCCACGAAGCGGCGGAGATCTCCTTTCGTGCCCCGCTGCGCGACCTGCGCGCCGAGCAGAGCTTCCTCGAGCAGGTCCGCCCGGCCGAAGGGCCTGAACGGATCGCGGATGTTGTCCGACGCGATCGAGATGTTGACTCCCGCATCCATGAATTCCCGTATCCGCGTCGTACCGCGCCGCTGCTTCGCGTCGTCGTTCCGTCCCATCAGGTATAGGTTGCACGAGGGCAGGGTGACGACGTTCATCCCCGACTCCTTGACGAGCGCGACGACTTCCGCCGCTTTCTTTCCGTCCACGGCGCCGAGGGAGGTGCAGTGCCCGACGGTGACGCGCTTCCCCATCCCCGTCTCGATCGCCTTGCGGGCGACGTATTCGAGGACTTCGGTCGAGGGCTCATCCGACTCGTCCACGTGCAGGTCGACGGGGACGCCGCAGCGGGCGGCGAGGAAGAAGATGATGTCGGCGTATTTTCGGTAGTCGGCGGCGAGGGTCGGGCAGCCGCCGATCGCGTCGGCGCCGCTTTCGAGCGCCTCCTCCGCGAGGCGGTAGGCCGCGTCGTTCCGGTCGGCGCTCCGGATGTCCGCGGGAAAGGCGACCAGTTGAAGGGTCTGGTCGGGGCAGGCTTCCCGCACCCGCTTCGCCGCCCGCCATGCCTTGAGACCGAGGCGCTCGTCGAGGGTGACGTGCGAGCGCAGGAAGACCGTGCCCTGAGCGAGCGCCATGCGCGCCGCCGCGAGGCCGCGCTCCACGAAGTCATCCTCGGCGGCTTCGGCCATGTAGCGGCCGGTCGAGCGGATGGCTTCAAGCAGGGAAGCGGCTTCGGGAAAGATCCTGTCCTTGGATAAGGCCTTGTCCAAATGCGTGTGCAGGTCGGCGAACGCGGGAACGGCGGTTTTTCCGCTTCCGTCGATGATCGCCGCGCCGGCGGGCTCGAAATCGCTTTCTCCGACGATCCGCCCGTCCTGGATGCGGATATCTTCGATGTCCGTTTCCGAAGTCGCGATGCTTTTAATCAGATATTTCTGCATGCTCATGCCTTTCTTCGCCATCCTTCGGCATCTATCCGTAGGCCGATGCCGTCTATTATCCCTAAAAAACTGAAATGAATGCAATTAAAAAGATACTAAAATGTATGAAAATGGGTAAAAATACCAAAAATCGGGTAAATACATACGTACAACTTAAAATACATTTATACAAAGCCTGTTTTATGAGTATGACTTCTTGCCAATTTAAAAAAGATATGGGAGGATGTACGTACCTTTGAGAGCTCTTTTCGGAAATAGTCGTGGAAAGCTTCATAAAGGAATCTTTTTCTCAGGAGTCTGCGTATGATCAAGCGAATCGGAATCCTCGTTCTCGGAATTGCTCTCGCGGCGGCTCCCGGAGCGTTCGCGAAGGGAAAGCAGGATGAAGCCCCCAAGGCAAAGCTCAAGATCGCCGCTTTGCTGCCCGGCCCCATCAACGACGGCGGCTGGAATACCGCCATGTATAATTCCCTCAAGCACCAGGAAGAGGTGTTCGGAGCGGAGATCGCGTACACCGAAAACACTCCCGAATCCGATTATGAGGAAATATTCCGCAGCTACGCCGAAAACGGCTTCAAGGTCATCTTCGGACACGGCTTCCAGTTCGGAAAAGCCGCGCTGAAGGTGGCTCCCGACTTCACGGACACCGTCTTCATCATCAACAGCACCAACCTGAGCCAGGCGCCGAATGTCGGCTCCTTCCTCGTTAACGATTTCCAGAGCGGATTCGCCCAGGGCGTCATCGCCGCGATCACCACCAAGACCGGCGTGGTCGGGTATATCGGCGGCATCGAGATTCCGCCGATCGTCGCCCAGGGCAAGGGCTTCGTCGCGGGCGCCAAATACATCAACCCCAAGATCGACGCTCGCCTGATCATGATCGGAACCTTCACCGACGTGGCCCGCGCCAAGGAAGTGGCTTCCTCGCTCATCCAGGACAAGGCCGACGTGCTGGTCGGAGACGCCAACGAGGCGGGACTCGGCGTGGTCGAAGCCGCGAAGGCCGCGGGCGTGTACACCCTCGGCTGCTCCAGCGACCTGTACGAAGCGGTCCCCTCGATGAAGGACTGCGTGATCACCAGCGTCGTCGAGAGCATCGGCGGCGGCCATGAAGCGATCATCCGCGACGTGCTGAGCGGCAAATTCACTCCGAAGAACTATCTCATCGGCTTCGAGAACGCCGGAGCGGTCAGCCTGGCGTCCTTCCGCGACAAGCGCGGCCTCTACACCGACGAGCAGTTCGCGAAGATCCAAAAAGTGATCGATGGCCTGAAAGACGGCTCATTGGATATCGGCAAGTAAGCGGATCAAGGAGTAAAGCAGAATGAAGAAGTTCATCGCAATCGTTTCGGCTCTCTGCGTGCTTTCCGTCGGCGCCTTCGCCGGCGGCAAGAAGGATACGGCCGCCGCCAAGCCCGCGGGCCTCAAGGTCGCCGCCCTCATCCCCGGTCCCATCAACGACGGCGGATGGAATACCCTGATGTACAAGTCGCTCAAGCATCAGGAAGAAGCGTTCAAGGCGGAGATTTCGTTCACCGAGCGCACTCCCGCCTCCGACTACGAGGAGCTCTTCCGCGGCTACGCCGAGTCGGGCGTCAAGATCGTCTTCGGCCACGGCTTCGAGTTCGGCGAATCGGCCATGAAGGTTGCCAAGGCCTTCCCGGATACCTACTTCATCATCAACAGCACGAACATCAGCCAGGCGCCCAATCTCGGCTCCTTCCTCGTGAACGATTTCCAGTGCGGCTTCGCGCAGGGCGCCATCGCCGCCCTGGTGAGCAAGACCGGCGTGGTCGGCTACGTCGGCGGCATGGAAATTCCGCCGATCATCAACCAGGGCAACGGCTTCGCGGCCGGCGCCAAGTACATCAATCCCCAGATCGTCGTCAAGAAGGTTCTGACCGGCAATTTCGAGGACGTGGCCAAGGCCAAGGAAATCGCCGCTTCCATGATCGCCGCGGGCGCGGACATCCTGGTCGGCGACGCCGACGAGGCCAGCCACGGCGTGTTCGAGGCCGCCAAGGAAAAGGGCGTTCAGGTCATCGGCTGCTCGACCGATCTGTACGCCGGCGCTCCGGACCTCAAGGACATCGTCCTCACGAGCGTGACCGAAGATATGCCGAAGGGCCACGAGCTCATCGTGAAGGATATCCTTGCGGGCAAATTCGTCGCTAAGAACTACAACGTCGGCTTCGAGAGCGGCGCCGTCGATCTGGCGCCCTTCCGCGAGAAGGAAGCTTCCCTGAGCGCCGCCCAGAAGGCCAAGATCAAGGAGATCATCGACGGCCTGAAGTCCGGTTCGCTCAACGTCGAAGCGTACAAGTAAGACGCCATGAAGAAGAATCTCATTAGCCTGACCGGCAACGCGACCATTTCCTACCAGATCGCCGCCGTCGTCTGCGCTTTCGCCATCGGCGCCCTGTTCATGGCTTCCATGGGGATTCCTCCGCTGGGCGCGTACGCCGCCCTGCTGAACGGAGCCTTAGGGAGCCGCAACGGCATAGCGGAAACGCTCGTCAAGGCGACGCCGCTGATCCTCACGGGGCTCAGCTACGCGTACGCCTCGAAGGTGGGCATGGTGAACATCGGCGCGGAAGGCCAGCTCTATATGGGCGGCATGGCCTCCACGCTCGTCGGAATCTCTTTTTCGTTCCTGCCTCCGCCGGTCCACGTGCTTCTAGCCGTCGCCGCCGGCTTCGCGGCCGGAGCGTTGTGGGGACTTCTCGCGGGCTGGCTCAAGGTCGCGTTCAAGGCTAATGAGATCATCACGACGGTCATGCTCAACTATGTGGCGATCCTGTTCGTCAGCTTCCTGGTGACCGGTCCGCTCAAGAATCCGGCTGGCAACATGCCGGAGAGTCCGCCCCTCCTCGAGGGCGCGAAGCTGGTGCGCATCCTCCCCGGGACGCGGCTGCACGTGGGCTTCCTCATCGCGCTTCTCGCCCTCGCGTTCTACTACGTATTCATCTGGAAGCTGCGCCAGGGCTTCGAGGTCCGCGTCGTCGGCCACAACCAGGCCGCGGCGCGCGCCGCGGGCATGCACCCGGAGCGGACGCTGCTGCTGGCCATGCTGCTCGCGGGCGGCATGGGCGGCATGGCCGGGGCCGTCGAGATCCTGGGCATCCAGGGCCGGCTGCTCCAGTCGTTCAGCCCCGGCTACGGCTTCGACGGAGTCGCCGTCGCCCTGGTCGGCATGAACCACCCGGTCGGCATCGGCCTGGGCGCCGTCCTGTTCGGCCTCCTGCGCGCCGGCGGCAACAAGATGCAGCTGCTCGCGAAGGTGCCCGTCTCCATCATCTACATCCTTCAGGGACTGGTCATCGTTTCGGTCATCATCGCTATGAATCTGAAGAGCGGCATCTTCAGGAAAAAATCCCGTGCGGTCCCCGCGGCCGAGGAGTCGTCGGTCAATGGATAATTTCATCGAAATGGCTCAATACCTCCTGAGCTCGGATATCCGCATGGCTTCCCCCGTGCTCATAGCCGCGCTCGGCCTGGTCATCATGGAGAAGAGCGGTATCGTCAACCTCGGCTGCGAGGGCACGATGCTGCTGGGATCGTTCACGGCGGTATACTTCTCCCGCCTTTTCGGCGGGCCCTGGCTCGGTCTTTTGGGCGCCGGCGTCTGCGGCATGGTCGTAGGCCTCTTCTTCGCCCTCATCGTGGTGGGCCTCCGCGCCAACCAGATCGTGACCGGCATCTCGTTCAACCTCGTCATTCTCGGGTTGACCTCGACCCTCAACCGCCTGGTGTTCGGCCTTTCGGGCCAGGCCGCCAAGGCTCCCAATTTCACCCCCATCGAAATACCGGGGCTTTCCTCCATTCCCCTGATCGGTCCGTTCTTCAGCCAGATGGGGCCGGTCTACCTCGCGTTCCTCATGGTTCCCGCGCTGGACTGGTTCTTCAAGAAGACGACGATAGGGCTGCGCATCAGGTCCGTCGGCGAATATCCGCAGGCCGCCGACGTCGCCGGCGTCAACGTCCAGCTGACGCGCTTCCTGACCATCATCGCCGGCTCCTTCTTCATTTCCGTCGCCGGCGGCTTCCTTTCGATCGGGCTCCTGAGCATCTTCACCGAGAACATGGTGAGCGGCCGGGGCTTCATCGCCATGGCGGTCGTCATCTTCGGCAAATGGAGTCCGTGGGGAATCCTCGCGGCCGCCCTGCTGTTCGGCTTCGGCGATGCCGCGCAGATCAAGCTGCAGACGGGCGGCAGTTCGGTGCCCTACCAGATCCTCATGATGATTCCGTACATCCTGACCATTCTCGCCCTGTCGGGCTTCGTCGGCAGATCAAGAGCTCCGGCGGCTTCGGGCAAGCCGTACAGCTACGAGTAGGAGCGAGCGATGAGCGATATGCTGAGGATGCGCGGCATCACCAAGGTTTATCCGGCCGTGGTCGCCAACAAAAACATCGACCTATCGGTGCGCTACGGGGAAGTCCATTCCCTGCTCGGGGAGAACGGGGCGGGCAAAAGCACGCTCATGGGTATCCTTTCGGGCGTGGTCCGGCCGACGTCCGGAAGCCTCGAGCTCGAAGGGAAGCCGGTCCGCTTCGATTCGGCGCGCGACGCGATTAAGCACGGCATCGGCATGGTGTACCAGCATTTCATGCTCATACCGCGGCTGACCGTCGCGGAGAACATCATGCTCGGCATGAGGCGCAAGCGCGAGCCGCTGCTGGACATCGGCCGCGCCGCCCGCGACATCAGGGAATTCGCCGCCAAGTACAATATGGAGATCGACCCGAACGCGGTCGTGGAGAACCTCACCGTCGGCGAGCAGCAGCGCGTCGAGATCATCAAAGCCCTCTACCGGGGCGCCCGCCTCCTTATCCTGGACGAACCGACGGCCGTGCTCACGCCGCAGGAAATCCGCGACCTCTTCCGCATGATCCGCTCCTTCGTCGACGCGGGGCACGCGGTCATCTTCATCAGCCACAAGATGGACGAGGTCCTCGAGATCAGCGACCGCATCTCGATCCTCCGCAAGGGCGAGATGGTGCATACGCTCGACTGCACCGAGGATCTGTCCAAGGAGCGGCTCGCGGGCCTCATGGTCGGACGCAGCGTATCGCTCTCTCCGGACCGGAAGAAGGCTTCCCCCGGCGCCGAGCTTCTGCGGCTCGAGAACGTGTCCGTGCTCAAGAACAAGCACGTGTACGCCCTCGAGGACGTGTCATTCTCGATCAGGTCGGGCGAGATCCTCGGAGTGGCCGGCGTCGACGGAAACGGGCAGAGCGAACTGCTCGAGCTGGTGACCGGCCTCAGGCGGGCCAAGACGGGGACCGTCTCCCTCAAAGGCGAGACGATCAACCACGCGTCCCCCCGCAGGCTCCTGGAAATGGGGCTCGCGCACATTCCGGAGGATCGGCGGGTGCGCGGCCTCGTGCTCGAGCTGGACATCAAAGAAAATTTCATGATCAATGACTATTACCGCAACCCGCATTCGAACGGTAGCCGGCTCAACTGGCCGTTCATCCGCGAGCACGCGAGCGAATACGTCGAGCGCTTCAGCGTGAAGGCGGCGTCGGTGGACGACGCGGTCTCGAGCCTTTCTGGCGGCAACCAGCAGAAGCTGGTGCTCGCGCGCGAGTTCCATGGCGATCCGATCTTCATCGCGGCCATGCACGCCACTCGCGGGCTGGATATCGGCGCCATCGAGTACGTGCATAGCCAGATCATGGCGCAGCGGGACAAAGGTTCGGCGGTATTGTATATTTCGACCGAGCTGGACGAGCTGATGAAGATATCGGATCGGCTCCTGGTGCTCTGCCGGGGAAAAATAACGGGCATCGTCGATCCGTCCGAAACGACGATCGAGGAAGTCGGCCTCATGATGGCCGGCCGCTCGAAGGAAGAGGTCCGATGAAAACCGAAGGGGAATCGTTCTGGCCGGTCGACGCCTCCGCGCCCAAGTACCAGATCATAGCGGCGAATCTCAAGGAGCGCATCGACCGCCTCTCTCCGGGCGACAATCGGCTCGAGACCGAGGAGGACATATCCCTCAGGATGAAGACCAGCCGCGCGACGGTCCGCCAGGCGATCTCCGAACTCATGCACGGCGGCTACATCACGCGCATCCAGGGCAAGGGCATGTTCGGCCACCCGATGGTGAACCAGCTCAAGATGCGGATCGACCAGGGCTACAATTTTCGCGAACTCCTGACGATCGGCGGCTACCGCGTCTCCGTTTCCCAATCCGAGGCGGAGATAGGCATCGCCTCGGACCGGATGGTCAAGCGCGCTCCCCAATTCGCCGGCTCCGAGACCTATTCGTTCAACTGGCTCTACTACGCCGACGACCGGCCGGCGATCCTCTGCCGCATGTCCGTGCCGCGGGCCCTCGTCCAGCGGCCGCTCAGGAGCATTCCCTACCTCACCCTCAAGGAAACGATGAAGGATCTGTGCAACCTCGAATACGCCTTCACCGCCACCTGGATGCGGGCCGCCGTCGATAAGGACGTTTCCGAGCTGTTCGCCCTCGAGGAGGGCGCCCCGCTGTTGGTCTGGGACGAGTTCTTCTACGACCTGTACGACAACCTCGTCTGCTACAACGAGATCCTGTTCAATCCGGAAATCCTCGATCTAGCCATGATCAGCCGATTCTGAAGCGCCGCGGAGGGAAGACCATGTTCGATTCCCAGCCGGTCCACGACGCGCGCGCGAAAGCGACCGGCGCCAGCCTCTATACCGCCGATCTTGATGTTCCCGGCTGCCTGCGCGCCAAGCTGCTGCTGTCGAAGGTCGCGCACGGCGTCGTCGAGTCGATGGATCTCTCCGAAGCCGAGAAAGTTCCCGGCGTCCGCCTCATCCTGACCTGCTTCAATACGCCCGAGCTCCGCTTCAACAGCGCCAAGCGCTACGACGGCCACCAGGTGGTCGCCGACGAGCAGGTGTTCTCGCGCACGCTCCGCTACAAGGGGCAGCCCGCCGCGGCCGTGGTCGCCGACACCGAGGAGGCCGCCCAGCGCGCCGTCCGGCTCATCCGGCTCGATATCCGGGAGCTGCCGGCGGTGCTCTCCATAGAAAGCGCGCTCGAGGAGGACGGCGCCAAGGCCAACGAAGAAGCGCCGCTCTCGGGCGCCGACCGGAACGCGATGGCGCGGATAGAGGTCTCTTCCGGCGACGCCGAAGGCGTACTCGCGTCGGCCGCTCTCGTGTTCGAGGATGTCCGCCTGACCCACCCGGTGCACCACCTCGCCCTCGAACCGCACGCGGTCGTCGCCGACTACCGGGAGCGGCGCAAGCTCGTCGTCCATTCCTCCACCCAGAACACGTTCGGCGTCCGCCTGCTCCTGTCGGAAATCCTGGATCTGCCGCGCCACCTCATCCGTGTGGTCAAGCCGACCATGGGCGGGGCGTTCGGCTCCAAGATTCCGATGATCCTCGAACCGATCGCCGCCATCGCGTCCATGAGGCTCGGCCGGCCGGTCCGCCTCGAGCTGACCCGGGCGGAAACCTTCCTGTGCACGCGCACCCGCCACGGCTCGAAAGTGCAGCTCAGGACCGCCGTCTCACCAGACGGCAGGCTGCTGGCGCAGGACGTGCGCTACTGGCTCAACGGCGGCGCGTACTGCACGCAGAGTCCGAACGTCGCGGCGGCGGCGGCGCACAAATCGACCAAGCTCTACCGCGTCGGCGACTTCCGCATCCGGGCGGTGCCGCTCTACACGAACCTTCCCGTCGCCGGCGCCATGCGCGGCTATGGCTCCCCGCAGCTCGCCTTCGCGCTCCAGACCCACCTGTTTAGGATCTCGCGCGAGCTCGGCATCGATTTCCTCGAGCTGCAGAGGAAAAACCTCGTGCTGCCCGACTCCAGGGAAGCCGTGCACGGCTCGGCGATCGGCAATCCGCGCGTACTCGACTGCCTCGAGCGCGGAGCGGAACTCTTCGGATGGGAAGCCAAGAAACGCGAGGTCGCCGATCGCCGCGCACGCGTCCAGGCGGGAGAGCCGCTGCCCCTGCGCGGCATCGGCATCGGAGTCGGCATGCACGGCAACGGCGTCTACGGCGTGCACGTCGATTTCACCGGCATACGCATCAAGGTGAACGAGGACGATACGGTCGTCTTCGCAACCGGCACCCACGACATGGGCAACGGTTCGGTGACCGTCCAGAAGACGATCATCGCCTCCGAGCTCAGGACGACTGTCGACCGCATCGAGGCGATCGAATCGGACACCGAGACTTGTCCGTGGAATCTCGGCGATTTCGCCAGCCGCGGCGTGTTCGTCTCCGCGGCCGCGGCGCGCGCGTCCGCCCTGGCGATGCGCGAGCTCCTGCTCGGCGCCGCGCGCGATTTCTTCGCTTCGCGCGGACACGCCGGCGGGACGGACGCTGCGCTCGAGCTGACCGAAACCGAGGTCCGCTCCGCGGACGGCGCGCTGTCGGTTCCCCGGCTCGAGCTTTTGCGCTACATCTACCTCGAGAAGCAGTTCTGCCCCGAGATCACCGAAAGCCGGGCCAACGCGGCCGACCGGACTTCCTACGGCGTCCATTTCGCGCTGGTGGAAATCGACCGGACCACGGGGCGCGTCGGCATACCCGAATACGCGGCCGTCCACGATTCGGGAACGGTGCTCAACCGGCTGGGCATCGAGGGGCAGCTGGCGGGCGGCATCCAGATGTCCACCGGCTACGCATTGTGCGAGAAAATGGAATTCGACTCGACGGGGACCCTGCTCAACGGGCACCTCGGGCGGTACCGGACGATCGGCGCCGACCGGATGCCGAAGAAGCTCGTCATGGACTTCATCGAGGAAGGCGACGAGCCGGGGCCCTACGGAGCCAAGAGCATCGGCGAATGCGCGGTGGTGCCGGGCGCGCCCGCCATCGTCAACGCGCTGAGCGACGCCCTCGGCGTCTATCCCGAGGAAATTCCGGTCACCGAAGAATACATCGTGCGGGCGCTGAAGGAACGCGGCCTCCATATCCCCGCGCGGAACGAAGAAGGAGCGGCTACATGATAAAGGTACTCGGCATCTGCGGCAGTCCCCGCAAAGGGGCCACCGAATGGTCGGTGAGGAAGGCTTTGGACATAATCGGCTCCTACCCGGGCATCGAGACGACTTTCTGGTCGGTGCGCGGCAAAAAGATAGGTCCCTGCATCCACTGCGACCGCTGCATCAGGGAAAAGACGATGTGCGTCATAGAGGACGACGTGCGCGAGGTGGAGTCCCTGATCCTCGAAACCGATGCGATCCTGATCGGCAGTCCCGTGTACGACATGAACGTATCCGGTCAGCTGGCGATGGTGCTCAACCGCATGCGGCCCCATTACCTGGTGCATCCGGGCGGACTGCGCAACAAGATCGGCGCCGCCCTCTCGGTGGGCGGCACCCGGCACGGCGGTCAGGAGATGACGAACCTCGCCATCATCAACTTCTTCCTCATGCACGAGATGCTGGTCACTGGAGGACTCGGCGGCTGCTACAACGGCGGCAAGATCTGGTCGAAGGACGACCGGGTCTCCGGCGCGGAGAAGGATACGGTCGGCGCCGACACGGTCGTCCGCCTCGCCCAGGGCATGGCCGAGGCGGTGCTCGTGGCAGAGCACGGAAGGGCGCGCGCCCGCGAGCTGATGGCCGAATCCGGCAAGGTCGATGCCGGCTCCTCGCCGCTGCGCGACCATTGAGCATGGAATCGATCTCGTTCCTCCTCAACGGCGAGCGGGTGGAGGCCCTGGTCGAGAAGCGGCTGACGCTTCTCAAGTTCCTGCGCGAAAACCGGCGCCTGACCGGCACCAAGTGCGGCTGCGGCACCGGCGACTGCGGCGCCTGCATGGTGCTCGTGGACGGGGAAGCCGTGACCAGCTGCAACCTGCCGGCCTTCCGCGCCGACGGCCGCGAGGTGACGACCATCGAGGGCTTCGCGGCCCCCGACGGCTCCCTCCACCCGATACAGCGGGCCTTCGTCGAGTCGGGAGCCGTCCAGTGCGGCTTCTGCACGCCCGGCATGGTCGTCCGCACGGCCGCGCTGCTCTCGAAAAACCCCGATCCGTCCGAGGACGAGATCCGGGCGGCCTTGTCGAAGAACATCTGCCGCTGCACCGGCTACGTGAAGATCGTGGAGGCCGTGCAGCTGGCCGCCCGCCTCATGGCGGACAAAAGTCCGGCGGACGCGCGTCCGGCGAATTAGGGAGGACTTCGAGTGGAAGCTAAAACCGTCTCCTGTACGGTAAACGGGGTGCCCCGAAGCATCGCCGTCAGGCAGGGTCTGACCCTCATGAAGTATCTGCGCGAGGACCTCAAGCTCACCGGCACCAAGTGCGGGTGCGGGGCGGGCGACTGCGGCGCCTGCAAGGTGCTCGTCGACGGCAAGGCGCGCACCTCCTGCAACCTGCCGGTCACCCGCCTGGAAGGCGTTTCCGTTCTCACCGTCGAAGGCCTCTCTCCCGAGGGCTCCCTCGAGCCGGTTCATCCGGTCCAGCGCGCCTTCATCGACTCGGGCGCCGTGCAGTGCGGCTTCTGCACGCCCGGCATGGTCATCACGGCCGTCGACCTCCTCGAACGCAATCCCAAGCCGAACGAGGCCGAAATCCGCGAAGCCTTCGCCGGCAACCTGTGCCGCTGCACCGGCTACGCCAAGATCGTCGACGCGGTGCTGATCGCCTCGGGCCAGAAGCTTCCGCCCGAAAGGGGGGAGGGCGTCGGAGGTTCGGCGGTAGTGGCGGAAGCGGAGGCCAAGGTCTCAGGCCGCCTCAAGTACGCCGCGGATATCGAGCTGCCCCGCATGGCGTTCGGCAAGATCCTGTACGCCCCGGCCGCCCACGGCATCGTGACGAGCCTCGACGCTTCCGAGGCCGAAGCGCTCCCGGGCGTGCTCGCCGTGGTCTCGTTTCTGAACTCGCCCGACCGCGAGTACAACAGCCACGTCACCGTGCCCTACCAGAAGGTGCCCAAGAACGAGCGCATATTCAACCGGCATTTCCGCTACGCGGGGGACCGGGTCGCGGCGGTGGCGGCGGTCGACGAGACGACCGCCGCCCGGGCGCTCAAGCTCATCCGCGTCGAATACGAGCCGCTTCCGGTCGCCGCGAGCCCCGAAGCCGCGACGGCGGAGAGTGCCTACGCGATCCACGAGGGCGGCAACCTCGCCGCGCAGATAGCGAAGTCGGGCGGCGGTGCGGCGGGAACACCGGCCGGCGAAACGCTCTACTCGGGCGTGTTCCGCACCCAGCGGGTCACGCACGCGGCCATGGAGCCCCACGTCGTCGTCGCCGAATACGACGGCAGGACGCTTTCGGTCCATACTCCCTGCCAGAACGTATTCTGCTATCAGGCGATGCTCGCCGAGCTCTTCGACCTGCCCTTCAGCTCCGTGCGCGTGGACAAGCCGCCGGTCGGCGGCGCCTTCGGGGGCAAGTCGGAAATGGTGCTCGAGCCGGTTGCCGCGCTCCTGGCCCTGCGCACGGGCCGTCCCATCAAGATGACCATGACCAGAAGGGAAGTGTTCCGCTCCACCCGGACGCGCACGCCTTCCCGCATCGAGGCGACCATTGGAGTCTCCGACGACGGCCTCTTCACCCGGCACCTGTTCAAGGCCGTCCTCGACCGCGGCGCCTATTTCGGCAGCGGCTTCGATCTGGGCTACGCGCTCATGAACAAGGCCTTCAGGCTCTATCGAGCGCAGCGCATCGAAGCGGCGGTGGACCTGGTCTACACGAACAACCAGCCGCCGGGCGCCATGCGCGGCTACGGCAACCCCCAGCTCTCCTTCGCGCGCGAGCTCCTGATCGACCGCATCTGCGCCGAGCGCGGCTGGGACCCGGTCGACTTCCGCCTGGCCAACCTCGTCCGTCCCGGGGACGTCAACCTGTCCGACGGGGCCTCCCTCGGCGCGTGCCTGCCGGCCGACTGCCTCTCCGAAGGCGCGCGGCGCTTCGACTGGAAGCGCAAGCGCGCCGAATACGGGCTGCCGCGCAGCTCCGCGCCTGCCGGCGCGGTGCTGCGCGGGGTAGGCGTCGCCTCCGGCGTGCACGGGGCGGGCATTTATCCCTCGTGCACCGATTATTCGACCGTGTCCCTGAAGGCCTTCCCAGACGGCTCGTTCGTGCTCGGCGTCACCGCCCATGAGAACGGGCAGGGGAGCAGCGTCGTCATGCGCAAGCTGGCCGCGGAGTCCCTGGGCGTGAGCGAAAGCCGGATCGCGCTCATGGAGACGGACACGCACGTGACCTACTACGACAACGGCAGCTACGCGAGCCGGGAAACCTGGGTGTGCGGACAGGCCGTCCTCGGCGCCTGCTCCAAAATCAAAAGCCTCCTCGCGGCGGAAGCCGCCGAACTTTCGGGGCTTCCGGCCGACCGCTTCTCCTGCTCGGGCGGCGTCTTCCGCGCCGAAGAGCCCGGCTCCCCTTCGTATTCGATCTCCGACCTCGTCCGCCACGCGCAGACCACGTACCCCTTCACCGACATCGCGGTGGTAGAGAGCGTCCCCTCTCCCTACGACCCGGGCGCCTACTTCGCGAACTTCGCCGAGGTCGAGATCCGCCGGGATACCGGAGCGGTTCGCGTGGTCGAATTCCTGGCGGTCCACAATTCCGGCACGCCCATCAACCCGCTGATGATCGAGGGCCAGGTGGAGGGCGGGCTCCAGATGGGGCTCGGCTTCGCCCTGAGCGAAAAGGTCGAGGTGGACGAGGAGACGGGCGCCATCCTGACCGGCTCCTTCAAGGACTACCGCGTGTTCCGCGCCGCGGACATGCCCCGGGTCGAGTCGGTTTTTCTGGACGATCCCGAGCCCGCCGGTCCCTACGGCGCCAAGAGCATCGGGGAGGCCACCACCGGCGGCGTCGCCCCCGCCGTGGTCAACGCGATCCGCCACGCCACCGGCTGCGACTTCTCGGAGCTGCCGGTGACCGTGGGAAAAATAGCCGCCGCCCTGCGGGAGAAAGGCCTGCTCGGCGAATGATGCTGAACACGAACCCGATTTTGGAGACGATATGATCGAACTGCATCCCGCCGTTTCAACTTTTCTGTCCCGTCCATCCCAGAAGCTGCTTGTCGGCGGAGCCTGGGTCGACGCTGTTTCGGGTAAGACCCAGCGCGTCCTCAATCCCTCCGACGGCGCCGCCGTCGCGAACATCGCTTCCGGGGACGCGCGCGACATAGATCTGGCCGTCAGCGCCGCCCGCTCCGCGTTCCCCTCCTGGTCCACGACCGCTCCCGGCGCGCGGGAGGCCGTCCTGAGGCGTTTCGCCTCTCTTATCCTGGATCACGCAGAAGAGCTCGCCCAGCTCGAGTCGATCGAGAACGGCAAGCCCTACGGCCACACCCTTTCGATCGACGCTCCCGTCTGCGGCCGGAACATGATGAACGCGTCGGGCATCCCCAGCCGCATCCTGGGGGAGACTATTCCGGTCTCCATCCCCGGCATGTTCGTCTACACCCGGCGCGAGCCGCTCGGGGTGATCGGCATCATCACCCCCTGGAACTATCCGCTCGTGCATTTTTCGCAGAAGATCGGGCCGGCGCTCGCCGCCGGCAACTGCGTGGTGCTCAAGCCCGCCTCCCTCGCATCCCTCTGCTGCCTGCGCCTGGGAGAGCTCGCCGTCGAGGCGGGACTTCCCGCGGGAACGCTCAACATCGTCACCGGACAGGGCAGCGCCACAGGCGCCGCCCTGTCAGCGCATCCCCTGGTAGCCAAGGTTCAGATCACCGGATCGACCGCGGTCGGCAAGTCGATCATCCGCGGCGCATCCGAGACGCTCAAGCGGGTGACGCTGGAGTTGGGGAGCAAGGCGCCGAACATCGTGTTCGCGGACGCGGATATACCGGCCGCCGTAGAGGGCGCCTTCCTGGCCGCCTTCGGGAACTCCGGCCAGAGCTGCGTCGCCGGAAGCCGCCTCTACGTCGAAAAGCCTATTTTCGACCGTTTCGCGGACCTTTTTGTCGAGCGAGCGAAGCGGGCCAAGGTCGGCCATGCCTTCGACTCGGGCGCGGAGCTCGGCCCCATCGTCGACCGCGTCCAGTTCGATTCCATCCTCGCCTACATCGAGAAGGGCAAGAACGAAGGCCGCCTGCTCCTAGGCGGAAGCGCCTGCGCGGCCGGAACGGTCCCGTCAGGCGGCTGCTACATCGAGCCGACCATCTTCTCCGGTATCGCCGACAATTCGGCGCTCACCCGGGAAGAGATTTTCGGCCCGGTCGTCTGCATCTATCAGTTCGATACGGAAGAGGAAGTCATCCGGCGCGCCAACGACACCCGCTACGGTCTGGCCGCGGGCGTCTGGACGAAGGACGGCGCCAAGGCTTCCCGCGTATCGGCGGCGATCGAGGCGGGCGTCGTGTGGGTGAACACCTACGACAAGTTCGCGAACAACGTGCCCTTCGGCGGCTTCAAGGAAAGCGGCTACGGGCGGGACAACGGCACCGCATCGATCGAAGCGGTGACGGAACTCAAATCCGTCTGGATCAACACCAACGCGTAGGAGCCGGCCATGGCGATCACCGCTTTCCATCTTCCCGTTGAAATAGTCGAAGGGGCCGGCAGCATCGAGCGCCTTTCGGAACTCGCCTTTTCGCTCCCGACCGCGCTCGTGACCGACCGCGGGCTGGCCGGCAACCCGATGATCGAGCGGATAGCGGGCATCCTCGGCAAAAAAGCCCTATCGGTTCTCCACTATTCGGACATCGATTCCGACCCGGACGAGGTTATGGTCCAGAAGCTCGTCGCCTTCCTCAAGGAGCGCGGGGTGGAA